>NZ_JBHUKY010000072.1:145795-146846 GCF_042684125.1 Paenibacillus rhizoplanae
CGGGAAATGGCCAAAGACAGTCATTGCGGATGCAGGCTACGGCAGCGAAGAAAACTACGCCTATCTGGAAAAGAAAGGGATACAGGCGGTGGTGAAGTATAGCAGCTACCACAAGGAAAAGACTAAAGCTTGGAAAGCGAATGTTGGTAAAATCGAAAACTGGACATATGATACAGCCGAGGATCACTGGATGTGCCCAGCTGGGAACAGGCTGCGTTTCCACAGGGAAAGCAAGGAGACCCTAGAAAGCGGCTATGAAATTCGCAGACGGCATTACCGAAGCAGCTCCTGTGAAGGCTGCCCTCTAAAGGAGCGCTGTACGAAAGCGGCAGGAAATCGGGAGGTGGTCGTCAGTCTGGAACGGCTGCGATACCAGAACCAGGCACGGGAAATTCTACGGAGTGAATAGGGCTACGCCTTAGCGGTACGCCAAATGACGGAGCCGGAAAGTGTATTCGGACAACTGAAGAACAACCGGGGGTTCCGGCGATTTCTGCTTCGCGGCATGGAGAAAGTGACGCTTGAGGTCGGGTGGCTTTCCCTTGCTCATAATCTGCTGAAGCAAGCCACCAATGACCAAAAACGCAGAGCAGCGATCCTCCAATAACGGCAGAATCGCTGCTCTGCTCACTTTTTGTAGCATTAAGAATGAAGAGAACTCTCTTCCGCCGTAGAAAATCTACTTTTGGGACAGCCCCTTCTATTTAAGACGCACTAAAGAAATTAACAAAAAGCAAAAAGAAGCGGAGGGGAATTTTGGAACTGTAGGAGCGATAGCGTCCGCCTTTGTGTTTGGATTTCTACCGCCAGAAAGCGGTTTATATGAGGAAATCCAAACACAACAGCGGCCGGAGGGCCAAATGTTCACCGCAGCGACGACCCAGCTTTGAGTTCGAACCTTAAGTGTGTCTTATATATTTATTATTTATTTGATGTATTTTCTTATATGAGCATTTTGCATTAATCTAAGCCCTTGTTACACAAAGGTTTTTCGAGTATAAAAAAGGACTTCACCCCAACTTGGAGAAGTTTTTTGGTAACGACACCAAAA
>NZ_JBHUKY010000073.1:0-1677 GCF_042684125.1 Paenibacillus rhizoplanae
TCGCCTTGGTCTCCGGATTTTCACCGCTAAGGGGAATGAAAAAAATCTGGAGAGCACAGTTATTATGAACGAGACAGACTCCCCGTAATTGCAACTTCTTAGGTTACTTTTGGCAATACTGGTGCAGTAGAGCTGCTACACCAAAACCAAAAGCAGAACTAAATTGCAAAGGAGAGTCTGTATTATGAAGGATGCCATGAAATACGTAGGTTTAGACGTATCAAAAGAAAAAATTGCCGTAGCCGTTGCTGACGAAGGTAGAGAAAGTGCCCGGTATTGGGGGATGATTCCTCATAATGAATATCAGATTCTAAAGGTACTCAAAAAATTGGGTCAACCTGAAGAATTAAGTATCTGTTATGAAGCTGGTCCAACGGGATACCCGCTAGTACGCTTGTTAAGCGCGCATGGATACCACTGCATCGTCATTGCGCCATCTCTTATGCCAAGCCGTCCTGGAGAACGGGTGAAAACAGATCGACGGGATGCCTTACGTTTAGCCCAACTCCTTCGGGCGGGTGAGTTAACAAGCGTCCATGTGCCCACTCCAGAAGAAGAGGCTCTTCGTGACTTGGTACGGATGCGTGAAGACATCAAGGAAGATCGAACTCGTATCCGGCAGCGAATCGGGAAGTTTCTTCTTCGGCATAACATTGTACCAGAGGAACCTCTACGGCGATGGACAGGGAAATATCGACTATGGTTGGGGCGTATTCGGCTAGAGTTCGCCGCTCAGCGTCTAGTGTTACAGGAAATGTTATCGCAGCTAGATGAGAATGAAGAACGGCTCAAACGGATTGAGGCCACTATTCATGAAGAAGCTACGAGTGGATACCAAGCTCCATTAATTCAAGCGCTTCAAACCTTGCGTGGCGTTGCTGAAACGACAGCGACAGGTATCGTAGCCGAGGTATGTTCATTCACTCGATTTGGAAGTGCGCAGGCTTTTATGGGTTACACCGGTTTAGTACCACGAGAGTATTCAAGTGGTCAAAGTCGATGGCAGGGGAAGATTACAAAATCCGGGAATACTCACCTTCGCCGCTTGTTGGTAGAAGCCGCTTGGAGTTATCGCTATAAACCAGCATTGCAAGGAGAGATAAAAAAACGCCAACAAGGTCAAGATCCCGGAATTCAGTCGATTTCTTGGAAGGCTCAACACCGGTTACATCAAAAATACACAACGATGCTATCCAAGGGGAAACCTAGTGGAAAAGCAATTGTAGCTGTAGCGCGGGAGTTAAGTGGATTTATTTGGTCTGTTGCTCGAGGAATCGAAGAAACAAGAAGACAAGGATAAGCCTTAAGTTAAAGGTCGGAGAGGAATATTTGTAGGTTCAAGAATCACCATGACTCAATAAACAAGAAGAATTGAAAAGCTGAGTTAGAAGGCAAAGAGAAAAGCCGCAAGAGAGAACCCACGTAATCGCTATGTGCCTAACCCTAGAGGTGAAGATGCACGCGCACAGTTCGTGGTCAACTCTCTGCAGACGGAGGGAAAACATGCGGTATACCAAACCCGCGAATATCAGACTGCTCACCGTCGATACCTTTTGCCTTCTAGTTCAGCTTGTTCAACCCTTCTTGTTATAAAAGGAAATGGAGAAAACCGAAGGAGCTACAATTGCGTTTGACAGTCTCGTTCATATCAGCGATTGGAACAACGGTCCGTTCGCG
>NZ_JBHUKY010000074.1:0-577 GCF_042684125.1 Paenibacillus rhizoplanae
CGGGTACGGGGACCGTGTCAGGCGGGCAGTTTGACTGGGGCGGTCGCCTCCTAAAGAGTAACGGAGGCGTTCAAAGGTTCCCTCAGAATGGTTGGAAATCATTCGCAGAGTGCAAAGGCATAAGGGAGCTTGACTGCGAGACCTACAAGTCGAGCAGGGACGAAAGTCGGACTTAGTGATCCGGTGGTACCGCATGGAAGGGCCATCGCTCAACGGATAAAAGCTACCCTGGGGATAACAGGCTTATCTCCCCCAAGAGTCCACATCGACGGGGAGGTTTGGCACCTCGATGTCGGCTCATCGCATCCTGGGGCTGAAGTAGGTCCCAAGGGTTGGGCTGTTCGCCCATTAAAGCGGTACGCGAGCTGGGTTCAGAACGTCGTGAGACAGTTCGGTCCCTATCTGTCGTGGGCGCAGGAAATTTGAGAGGAGCTGTCCTTAGTACGAGAGGACCGGGATGGACGTACCGCTGGTGCATCAGTTGTTCCGCCAGGAGCATGGCTGAGTAGCTACGTACGGACGGGATAAGCGCTGAAAGCATCTAAGCGTGAAGCCCCCCTCAAGATGAGATTTCCCA
>NZ_JBHUKY010000075.1:0-1832 GCF_042684125.1 Paenibacillus rhizoplanae
CTCGAACACGACCGCGATCTGCGTAAGCGTGAACTTGATTCGCAGAAGACGGCGCTACAGAAGGAGAAGGAGACGCAGCTCACCGCGTATGACCGGGAGAAAGCGGATGCAGAAGCGCAGTACGACGCCCTCTCTGCAGCATTTGACGCGTACTCTGGCGATATCAAGACGATTGAGGCCGGCATCGCGGCGTTCCGAGTCTCCGAGTCTGCTACAGCTAACGCTACGATTCTGACCGAGCTGGACACGTTCGTCTCGCAGTATAAAGCGAAGATGGCCGAAGTTGCTGCTACAAAAGCGGCGTCACAGAAAGAGGCTGACCTCGACGAGTACAACGCGAATAAGGACCGGTGGACGGCAGCCAAGACTCGCGGGGATAAGGCGGAAATGGCACGTCTAGCTGCGCGGAATCAAGAGCTGCGCGACCTGTACGGAGTCGGCGGAGATACCGGGAAGAAGCTGCAGCATTTTAGCGCGGGCGGTATCGTTCAAGGCGCGGCAGGATCGGCTGTACCGGTTATCGCGCATGGACAAGAGCTAATTCTCAACGCGTCGCAACAGGCAGCATTGTGGGATATGATCGTAACTCCGCGTGTAGCAGCGCAGGCTCCGGCGGCTCCGACGTATATTACGCAGAACATCGACATGGGCGCGGAAAACGTGACGCTGACGGATAAAGCGGACGTAGGCATGTACTTTGATGAAAAGGCGCGCGCGGCTCAACGGCTCGCTACTATGGGAATAAGGGAATAGAAAACGATGGGCGCTCGAATCCTGGGCGCTCTAATTTAATATACGGGGGGCTACGATACATGACATTACTATTAGCGAGTTTAGGGGAAGAAATGGCAGTCCTTGCGGCAGATTCAGCGATATCAACTGTAATCGACGGGGCTGCTTACCGCGTCCAGGATGATTATAAAAAGCTTCATATCGTTGACGGAGCGCTCGTTTTTCTCTCCGGTGACGCTAATTTGTCCGAATGGACTATCCGTAAGTACAAGCGCTCGAATGAAAAGGGTGCCGCCGTGCTGCAGCGTATTATGCGGGAGGAATACGCTAAATACAGTAGCATTCGCCCGCAAATCGCAGAGCTTAAGGACTACGTTGGATTATTCGGATTCATATGCCAAGTAGAGTCCGGGAAGATCGCAGGCTACTTAATTAATTCGGCGAATAAGTTTGAGATAGAACGCTGTGAAGCTCCGGCCAGCAACTCGGTAACTGTAACCGCCGGCGTTAACGAGAAGATCGCGCAGTCCATGTTAACCGAGTCGTATGCGGCGGGCGTCGGAGCGCTCCAAGCGTATGCACACATATTCGACACGCTCGCCAGCGAGAAGATTGGCGGAAAGGCTGACGTTTATTTGATGGACCGCGCCGGCATCCGCAAGATACACACTCATACGATTAAGGAACCGCAGCTCAAACGAGTGGATCGCAGGTTCGTACGCTCGGCGGCTGTGCTTGATAAGCAGATTCAGGCGCTAATGCTGGACGCGGTGATTACCGGGAGTCACATTAACGTAGGCGGCGGAACGTTTACAGTAGACGGCACTACCGGACATATGCGGACTACGAGCGGGGAGTTCAGCGGGGCGATTACGGCGTCGTCTATTACCGGCGGCAGTATAACCGCAGATACGAGTATAAACGTTACACAGGACGCGCGAATCGGTAATAACCTGTATATGGGACTGGCTGGGGCGGTTAACGACCGGAAAATCCAGTTTGTAGACCCGGGGATTTACGAGGCGTACGTCTCGTTCGCTGGGTCCGGCTCTAAGGAATTGAGAATGCGCGGAGCCAATGACGTGCGGATCGACGCCGGC
>NZ_JBHUKY010000076.1:0-1006 GCF_042684125.1 Paenibacillus rhizoplanae
CGTTTATGCAGCGCCAGGACACGCCGAAACGCTGACCCCCTGAAATTTTCGAGGGGCCGTCCGGTCCGAGGCCGCAGCAGGAAAAATCGCTAATATGCGTAGATTCGGGACGTTATAAGTCCCGCGTATATACGTCAATCAATCGCAGTATCCCGCTGTTATCCGCTGCTATTGATCGTTTATATCCGATTATTCACGTATCCGACTCGTTGTGAGTACGTTCATATTAACGTTACATGTTACGTATATACTACGCTATACTATACGGACCCCTTGGAAAGGTTAACGTATTATATAACGTAATTTCTTATACGTTTGTGGCACCTCGCGAAAAATAAATTTAATCGAAATCGAATCCGCCCTTACTCGCGAACCACTCGATATCCGCAACGGTCCGTATCTCAAACCTCCGTCTTAGCCGCTGATTCAATTCGCGTGTCTTACGCTCTTGTACCTTGCGCAGCTCCTTTGCGAAGTCCTTACGTAAGCGCCACCGGTACAGCGTCCGCCTATCCACCGTACAGGCCCGCGCTATATCGTCAAGGTTAGGCGTCGGCACAGTCGTTAGTAGCTCGATCGCTAAGTAATGGCGTTCATCCAGCGGCTGCCGGCTGCGCTTCTTACGCTTCCTCTGCGCCATTTATGCCGCATCCCTTCCGTTAAGATTCGCTTTGATATCGTGTACATCAAGCGCAAGCGTTTCGTACTGGCCTGCGAGAGACTCGAACCGTTGCGCCAGGCTCTCCGCTAAACTCATTAAGCGATCCTCACGCGCAGAGGCCGCTATATTTATGCGCTTAATCTCGCGCCATACAACCGCTGCGACAACCGCAATTGCTCCGATGACAGCGCCATTAATAATCGTATCCATCCGTTAATCCGTCTCCTTTACGTGAAAAAACCGCCCCGAAGGACGGCCGTAATGTATGTGCGTATGTTATTCGCCGAGCTGCGCCTTAATGTCCGCGATAATCGTCTCAGTAGCGGCTATGCGCGACTCGAGGTC
>NZ_JBHUKY010000077.1:0-173033 GCF_042684125.1 Paenibacillus rhizoplanae
AAGTGAACGGTATATTCACGTTTTCTCATAGTCGATACCTCTTTTTTCTCGACTATATCATATCTACCATTAATTAACTAATTTAAATCTGATGCTGTACTAGTTGATACGGGAAACGTAACTGATGAGGAAGATGGAATTCAACTTGGTCTTAAAATCTACAAAAGCACTGTCTTCGAGGACCGTTACTTCATAAAAAGCCAAGATTATGAAAACGCATGGCGTGAATATAAATTACGCGATTAACATTGTTCATCTCAATGCATCCCCTGAATTTATGTTTCCATCTTTACACATGCAGCCCTAACCGCAAAGCCAATCCAGCGGACAATTCTTTTTGATAATCCAACTTCAGTTCGTTATACACTTTGGTCATACGTGCCTGTGCTTGTTCTATATCACCTGTTAAGCAATACAGTGCAGTTAAGTGATGTGGGTTCTCGTATATTCCAGCTTTCTCCCTTAACTCCATTACCCGAATGACATCTTCAACCCCTTCCCACTCCCCTATCCTCCAAAAACTCAAATCCCCAAATTCTCATTCACATACAGCTCGCTGGGTAGAATTCGATGCTGGCCGGTGTGCAACAGCTCTGGCAAACGCCCTATGCGCTGAGCTAAGCGGGATAGTTGTTGCTCATGAAAATAAGATAACCCCGTATGAATCCGGTCCTGGAAAGGTTCAAGCCATCTCGCTTCCAAGCTGTCCGGGCCGAAATACACTCCTAGCAGCGAGCCAGCTGTTGCTCCGAAGCTGTCGGTATCGTTGCCTTGCATGACCTGCTTGCATATTCCGTCTCCGGCATTGTCAGCAAATCGAAATGTATTTATCAAGGTACCGATTTCCTGATACACCTGACAGTGGGAATAATTCGCGTACTTGTGATGAATGCCCTGATACGCTTCCAGCCAGTTATCTGCATTCGCTACGATCTGGAGACAATCCGCAGTAATCTCATAGAATCGGCTCCTTCTAGGGACGAATTGCAGTGCAGTTCTTATGATTTCAAGCCGATCGCGCAGCACATGTGCGGCAGCAATTGCAGCGGCAATGAACATCGTGGCATAAATTCCCGTCCGCCGATGTGTAAAACTGGCATCACGCCAAGCCAGCTCGGCCGCAAGAGCGGGTTGACCAGGACAGGCATAACCGTAAGCATCTGCACGAATCGCCGCCCCGCATAATTCGGTATCTTGCACCAGGAAGTCGGGCCAAGCCTCTATTTCAGAATGATTGAATACTTCTCTGTCATGCTCCAAATAGCTAATCCCCGACCGAACCAGGATGGCCCTCTCCGGCCCCCACGTTGTACTTATCGGGAGATGATTTATCCATAAATCTCTTAGGTTTCTTTTCGTAAAACCCTTACCGAATTGCTCTAACGCCATCATTCCTATTAAGGTGTAGTTGATATCATCATCAGGTGCCACATAGCGAATCCGCCCCCGCGCCGTCTCGAACCAGGACCAATGACGACGATCCAACGCATGGAGAGCTCCTTCCGAAATATAATCATTCAGCGGCCATTCCCCTACAGCGGTTAACGCTTGACGTAATTCCGACAAGGTGGGATTGACCTCAATCGGCTTGCCCAGCATTGAACCACAGACTGAAGCGAGGAATCCTGCCTCTACACGCTTGGCACTGTCCTTCAGATTCAATACTCCGATCTGGCCTAGAGGTCTATCCAGGTCGCATTCCCGCCATATCTCCTCCAACTCGTCCGGCTCATAGTAAGGCCAGTTGTCCCGCATTGGAATGTCAGCCAAACTATGGGCGAATTCCAGATAAGCATCATAGCTTGCGGGAAGCTGTTCCAATCGGGCTAAATAACCGGAGGTTTGGTGCCCCTGTGCAAATTTATTACGCAGAATTCCCTCTAATTGATGTTTTAGAAACGCTAGTGATGGCAGCATGTTGTATCTCCTTTATTTTGATTGTCACAAAACCCCAACAAATTAGAAAAATAAACGGATTTCAAAAGTTCACTGTTTATCGCTTGAATCTCCTTAATAAATTCAATAATTTTAGTTCTTATCTCTTTTACAAATTTACTTTTGTGTACTCTAATATTCGAGAATGACCCATATGGGGCATCTATTAATAGGAACTTATCCGTTTGAATTAAATATCTATAGGGTATTTCATGATTTAACTCGCTTAAGATTAGAACCTCATCATCAACTTGTATTTCTAACCAGGTCCAGCAATTTTCAACATACTTCAAGGCTAAGTATTTATGCGAATTCATGTCCGTCTACAACTAGAGTAAATGCCCCATAGATCTGATGCCACTCTTTATCGAATGTCGCTGTATCCACCGTTCTCAGTTCCTCTACCTGATCTTCAAACAACTCATACTTAATCTCAAATGTTGGACGCTTAGACACTATTTCTTTCCTCTTCTCCAGGTATTCTCCCAATACTCTATCGTCACATCTGAATATTCATCCTCGCTCAGAACAATTTTTTTAATACGCTCATACACTTTTCTACGAACTTCCTCAGATCTTTGATAATCAACGTAGTCCTTTCATTCACTCTAAACTACCCTCTTCACACCTGCTAAACATCACTTCAAAGTCACCGCTCATTATAAAATGTGCAATTACCTCTTCAATCCGCTTACGGCTGCATTCGTCCACAAGCACCATGTCACTTCCCCAAAGATACTTTCCGTGCAAGCACTCACCCGTTAGTTTATTCTTGTCAGCCAGTGTCTGAATGTTCTGGTATGTAAAAAATGAAGCCACCCACCTTGAGCTGTCTTCAAAGGTTACTATAGCATCCGTGTTACCATCAACGATGTTCCATTCCCCTTCAGCCCATTCTTCATATTCAATCCAAATAGAATACTTCATTCCATTCATCCGCTCCCTCCCCCGCTAATCCCCATCATACTTCTTCAAAATCCCAACAACATATGCCTTAAACCCCTCCCTGATCTCAGGCGGTCCCAGCACTTCACACTTATCTCCAAAAGTAAGCAGCCGGTCATAGCCATAGTCATTCGCAATAATGGGATACTTGGCCCAGCAGTGGTGTTCATCCACCCGCAGGATATGGTCAGCACCGAAGCGTTCGATTACCCGATCCATAACGGAGCGTTCCAGCCGGATTGTCACGTCCACCCAGCCCTGGTTCAGCCAATCGCCGCCGTCCATCGGGAGAGGGGTGAACGCTTTTGGAACGAACTGCTCTTTCGTCACCTGGAGACCGCTCATTCTGGCCAGCTTGAAGATCCGGTAGTCCTTTTTATCCAGACAATAGGCTTGCAAGTACCAGCTACTCTCCTTGAAAACCACCTGATACGGCTCCACCCGCCGTTCACTGCTCTGCCCCCGCGCATCTGTATACGCAAAAGTAAGCACACAATGCTCATTCATCGCCGTCTCGATCATCCCGAACAGGCTGCGCAGCGACTCGTTTCCCTGATTCAAGGACAGATCCATGACGAACGGCGCATTCGGCCTGCCCTCCGCATTGTCCGGGTAGAGAGCGTTCAGCTTCTCCGCTACATACACCATTTCCCTTCTTCCAAAAAGCTGCTTGTAGCTGTGCAATCCATTCTGCAGGTTCTGAATTTCTTGAGGGGTGAACAGGGTTTTGCCCACTTTGTAGGATTTCATCAAGCCGACACCGCCCCATGCTCCCATAAGCGTATAGATGGGCAGGCCGGCTCTATTCAGCGTTTCAATATCCCGGTAAATCGTTCGTCTGCTGACTTCGAGACGCTCTGCTAACTCGCGCGCACTAATCTGCTCATGCTCCAGCAGGATCATAATGAGCGCAATCAAGCGATCCATTTTCATGATGACCACCTCTAATCAAGTATGCCATACAGGTGTCACAGTTGGTAGATTATGCTTGCTTGGAATACACCAATCCCACTATCCAGGAGGTACATTGTCATGATTTCGACCAGAATTGAAACGAAGGAAGCATTCCGCATCATTGGGTTCAAGGCCACACTAAGTGAAGATGGAGCAGTGCACGATCCAGCGTATTCTCCGCTCAAAACGGCTTTTTTCAAAAGCACGCTGGAGAACGGCTCTATGGCCTCCCTGCGTCCTCTGTCCGAAAGCCCCTACGGCTTCGCCGCGATTACCCAGGAAGATGGAAAGATCCTGTATGTTGCAGGCGTTCAGTCGCCCAGGCCCCAGCCGGATGTAGCGGTTGAAGTACTTTTTCCGGGAGGAGAGTATTTGGTGTTGTCGGGTCAGGGCGGCTTGTCGCGTCTCGCGTTTGACCGGCTGGAGGATGAGGCATTCGATGCCATCCTGAACGATAATTATGAGTATGTGTATACCGGACACCCGATCGCGGAGGTACTAACCAATGGCAATCCTATGGATGCCGAAGTTGAAGTATGGGTGCCGGTGAAGAAGCGGTAGGCAAATTGAGGATTAAGCTTGAGGAAATAACATTGGGCTGTAGGTAGAAGCAACTTCGTTGCGTTGGAGCGTGTTGGATCAGCGGTACTCAGAATTTGAGGTGTGGCTGATCCAGCGCTCAACCATCTGCTCATGTCTAGCGGCTTTCGCGCTGACCAGCCCAGTACGTTAAGGTGTAGGCGTATAGGATGATAAAGGCAATTATGCTTAGGACAACGGGGATAACAAAATTAATATTAAGCAGAGACGTCATATTTAGCTGCATTACGGATAACAGGATAACGAACAAGAAGCTTGCTGTAATCATAAAATTCGACCAGGCACGGCGGTAAGTTAAGTCTTCCCTAACCTGCTGCTTCCCTCTGCGCATTCTCCAATATTCATATATGAACAGAAGGATTCCTAACACCTGCATGATCGTAGGTATAAACACGATACTATAAGATTTATCTATATAGCGGTCTACGGTCCAACTGCCGTTGAAATGGACCGGAAGCTGGTCAGGAATCAGATCGTAGTTGCGCAGCACTGTTACAATACTAACCACAATAATAACAGCATGAATGAGGAACCAATGACTGGGCAGGCCAACATTTCCGTTCCGCAATCCTGGTTCCATGACCGATGATTCGGGAGCAGCAGGCAGCATAGGCAGTACGCTTTTCATTTTCAAATGATACCTGATGTTAATGACCAGAGAGATTACGAGCATAGCGAGTGCATAAGTAATAATGATCCAACTAATTTGTCTCGAATGTTCATCACTGTAAATTAAGCATAGAATGCCAACTATGAACAGGATGCTATGTAAAATTGCACTAATCCTAGCATACGACTTCCGCATCTGACGCAGCGGCTCACTGTGGAATTGGACAGCGCTGACAGTGACTCCGAAACTAATCGTCTCTTTTGTTAAATACGGCATACTCACGATGAGTACAATGGAAGGTACAAATACTAAGATAAAAATTATAACAGGCAGTATCGTCATATCGTTCACCTCATTCTACATACGTATTATTTTACATAGTCCTCGAAAGTGATCTTATACTCAATAGAAGTTGAAGCCCTCAATTTCCGCACAATGCAATCCCCCTACTATCACATGCTAAGAAAGTTTCATCCGAGGCCTATCGGCAGCATACCTTCTTCGGTGTAATGCTTCAAGCTTGAAGATCTGGAGGCGTTAAAATTACTTCATGTATTAAATTCAATTGTCTTTCCCTCTCCTTTGTTGAAGAATCTGTGGAGTTATCAGTTAATACATTTGTTGCCTTTATTGCGTAATCACTGCTAACTAAAGCATGTCCTCTCATATGTCCTGTTGCAATGGCTTGGGCAAATGAACGTGCAGAATACTTGCTAATGTCTGATTTGGATTATTTCGCCAATTCATTAACTACAAATCCAACTTTCCGTAAATCGGAGGCTCTAATGCTTCCGTCTATTCGTTTTTGTAAAGTTTCTATCCCTAAATGTATTCGTGAGTCATTTTTTAAATGGTCATCTAAGTAATCCAAGTACGGAGTTGCTACTTTTAAAGTCCATTGAGCAACTAACTTCTGCGGTATTTTTTCAAGAGCCTCTTCAATTTTATTGCGCAATTCGGTGTTATCTATAATTTTTATTTTAGGTTTACTATGCTTGAATTCTGTTTGTGCTTCTTTTAATTTTTGCTCATGTTTATTCCATGCGTAATCTTCTAATTTCACTGAATTCACTCCTATCAAACTACAAAAGATTTGATTGGAAAACGAAACCATAGCCTCAATTCCTTATCGTATTACAATCATAAGGTAACCGCAGCGTCACAGCAATTCTTTAACCGAAACCTGATACAACATATCATCTACACAGAACAGCACGCGATCTTCCCGAAAATCTTGCGTCACTGGTACAAGCGGCTCAGATTTTTCATTCAGAAACTGTATCTTATGCCCTTTGGTCAGGCTTGCTTTTTCATGTTTTTTGAGATAATAGTCTCCGTGTTTGCCGTAACCGCCATCGAACAAGAAGTGACAACCATCCGTGCAGAACCCGGCCGAACCGGAAATCTCAGGATTCATAAACGTAACCTTGGGCTGACTGGGTCCGCCTGAGATGCAGCCGAGCAAAAAGTCCGTATAATAATAAAACCAGACCTCCTCTTCACGGACCACATTCAAAGCGTAACAATCGGCAATGTCCGACACATGATCTTCGTACAATTTGTTGCCATGCTCATCCCAAGCCACAAGGCCGTGTGCACCGACAGGTTGATCCCACCCGTTATTCCCGAACACGCCTTCGTCAAAATAACTGGTCCAGATGGTACCTTTCTCCGTCACTTGAACATTCTGAATCCCGTCTCCAAGCAGGAACTCACGAACGGTACGCCCTTTATAATCACACACTTTGGCGTTCAGATCGTATCTGCCTGCACCATAATACGAGCAGCGCGCTCCAACCAACAGCAGATGTCTGCGGAGCGGCTGAACATAATGATAATTAAAATGCTGATCCTCAATCAAAATCTCATCGATATAATGTTGACTTTCCACCATCAAAACCTTGTAAGTATGCGGTTGCTTCAAGGCTGGTTGGACGAACATTCCTCGTTTCCGTTCCGGGATCTGGTTAATCAGCAGGACATATACGCAGCCATCTCCACCTAATTGAGCTGAGACGATCTTGAACCCTTTAGTATGCACCGAAATATCTGCAAAAGGCTGCAGCGTCACTGTTTTATGAAACATGCCTATTCCTCCTTAAGAGCTGATGTAAAACCATCCTCTGTTCTATTACCGTATTATGTCAGAGTAGATGGAACCAGAACATGGCGGAAGTATGGCGAAGGTAATCAGATCAGGATTTTTTATAAAAATAAGGTCCACTAAATGATTCATGAGTGTTAACATACGTCCATTGAAATTCCGTGTCGACGATATAAATATCGTCTTCATTTTTAAAATCATCCGCAACAATATCCTTCGCATTCTCTATAGTTAATGCAAGATCAGAATGTTGATAAAACACATATACACGATTCTTCAGTTCATTGTTAAATGCATTTTTTGCATAGTCCTTCTCGTAAGCTTTCACCCTACTGTAGCTGAATAGATTCCATAAAAAGTCGTGCAAATATATTTTCCTTTTCTCATCACTGCTTATAGCCTCAGTAAATTCCTTCTCCCAGACGCCTCTAAGGTACTTCCCCCATCTACCAACCTCAGTATATTGAATGTTTCGTTTATGAAGTATTTCTGTAAGCTTTGTCTTTGTCATCAGGTATTCTCACTTTCGTTACTATTTAGCATATAGTTGAATATTTATTTCGTAATTATATTGTATAGAAGGCTCGATGAAGCTGGCAGTGGGGATATTATTAATAATATTCAGAAATCCCCATCATAAAAGGAGATGAAATAAAGATGAACAGAACCAGACCTACAAAATTACTATTATTATTTTTGTTTGCACTATTGATTACTTCATGTCAATCCTCGACTGAACCTAGTACCGGAAACAATAGCAATACTGGAGATTGGCCTTCTTACACCTTTGAAGAATTAGTCTCGAATTCAGACTTGGTTGTTTATGGAGAAATCACTGACACTAAAAATCTTGACGGTGACCCTCCTTCACAAGAATCAAATCTGAATGTTTTGAAAGTGTTGAAAGGTGACGAAACGAATAAAACAATATCCTTAAAACTAACAGACCCTTCATATTATGTTAGTTCTGATTCTAAATATGTTATGTTCTTAGATAGTACCGGCTCTTACTATACACAAAAAACATACAACTCCCTTTTAATCGAAAAAAATGGAGTCATCTCATCTAGTCTTCAAGGATTAAGCGGCGAATTTACAATAGATGAGGTTCAAAATCAGATTTCTAGTGTTATGGCAAAATGATTATTAATGAGTCTTAGAGGGGCAGTTTTTTCTGCTCCTTTTTTTGGTTTAACCGATATGATACTAGGAGTAATGTGATGCACCCGACCGCCGTTCTATTCGGAGACTGGATAGGATTCGAGCAGATCAAAGTTCTCGTGATTCCCGTCAATAAACAGGGTGGTCCATGGTTTCTCAGTCAACCATTTTAGCCAAAAGCGATCCTCCGCATCATCTGCCCCATTCAGTGAGCGCTTGATTGGATCGCAAAAGCATATTTCTTTTCCTGCTTCTCCCAGAATGCATTTATGATAAAACCTCTATATTCCTTTTTATCTTTTTCATAGTAAGAGCTTAAGGAAGAAGCGATGTGCGTTTCTAAATTGAAGCTATACACGCCTTTCTTTGTAACATAGGGAACGTCGGTTATTAATTTGGATGTATATAAATAATCTCCATTAGCATCAAGTAATCCATCGCTTATGGAAAGTGTGTCAGGCGGATTTGATCCAAAATCAATTGAAATCTCTTCGCCAATTTTCAAATATTGAATTTCCGAAGTGTTCTCTTCCTCGAATGCAAAGGAAAACGGTGAAGCTGTCTGATCGGATAAAGAAGCCTTTTGATCACTATTCAGATTCGCATATTTAATATTCTCTTTTCCGCCAACAATGGTAACACTACTCTTAGGACTACCATCACAGCCCGTAAATGCCACAAGTAATGAACATAAAAGCATACTCATTATTATTTTTTTACAGCGATTAATAAGGATCATCCCCCTCTTTATAATGAACGCCAGTTTCTGCCTGCCAAAATCATGGACAACACGCAGCTAAGCGAAGCCAGCCCCATCCACAGCAATACGGAATAGGACATCCATACACTAATCATATTGTAATTATAATTCACCAATAAAGGCCAGCCCAGCATGAATAGTAACAACAGCGCTCTGATTAGCAGGGTAACACGGGCCTTGATCTTTTGGCGGCGGATTCCCTTCTCTGTGGCAAAATCGCTTCTCCCTCCTGCCAGCCGGATGAGCTTAAACGCAATCCCAATCACAGTTAACACTACTAAAAGCGAACCTATCCCGTCTATTAGGATATAGGTGTCGTCATACTTGAAGGTCTTCATCGGCTGCCCTTGCATCTGGTCATAGATATTCTGAGCAATCAGCGTAGGTGCGGTAGAGTTCAGATTAGCCAGTACGAACACCCCCTCCTTACGTTCTGGATCGATGATCGCCTGGGAAGAATAATTCGGGTTGCTTCCACTATGACGGATCACCCTCGTCTCCCGGTCTTGGCTCCAGCCGAAGGCATAGAATTGGTTCTCAGCTTCATGCCCCGCTGTACTAAGGTCAGGCTTATGGGATTGTTGAATGGCCTTTCTTAGATTATCCGGGACCTCGCCGCTTCCAATCTGAGCGTTGACCCAGTGCTGCAAATCCTTCAGATTGGTCACCAGATACCCTGCGGCTATATTTCCGTAGTATCTGGGAGCATCGTAGGCCATACTTTTGCCAAAAAACACCCGATACCCCTGTACAAGCTGCTCCGGCTTCCGTTCCTGCCCTGTCGAGAAATAGCTGTCGTTCATCCCCAGGGGCTTAAGGATCTGCTGCGTTACATAATCCTGATAGCTCATCCCTGTAACCCGCTCAATAATCGCTGCCAGAATATCGTAATTCACTGTTGCATACTGATACTCATTGCCCGGCTGGGTATCCAGCGCAAGGCTGGACATCTTATGTATGGTGGTAGCAAGCTGCTCCTTATCTGAACCTTCAGGGATCAGGCGGATGCTCCAAGACGGTATTCCGCTGGTATGTGATAGTAGCTGGTTAATTGTGATCTTAACCTTCTCCCCCTTATAGGTTGGAGCAAACTCTGGTAGATATTGCGATACATCATCGGTATAAGCCAAAGCCCCCTGATCCTGTAGCATAATCACAGCCAGAGCCGTAAAGGCCTTGGTCGTTGAGCCTAGTTCAAAAAGCGACTCTGCCGTAACCGGCCTTCGCTGCTCCTTATCGGCGTAGCCGTAGGTTTTGAATTCGGTCTTGCCCTTGCTGGCGGATAGAATCGCTACACCTGGAGTCGCTGTTTTGTCCATGATGCTCTGTACCGTAGCGGACTCACTGTCAACCTTCCCTGAGGCCAAAAGAGTTCCAGTCTCATGCCAACATGTAGCCGTAGCAAGGATTACGATTAGCAGCATCGCTATGCCTTTCAGCAGTATTTCTTTTCTCCGCGTTGTTCTCTTCATGATTATGCTCCTTCAAGTTCGGTCATCTGGATCAATTTACACTTATCTAGTATGACGGCTTGCAGCAGCCCTTCCCTGCATAATGGGTGATTAGTACTTTACCTCAACAAAAACAAGCCCATATACCAATGTATAAAGAATTTTTTTAGTTTGACCTTGCAGTATAGTTCAACCCTTATAGTGAAATATAGTTAAGGATGCTTTTAAACTAAATTTATAAAGATTATGAGAGAAGGTATATTATGAGAAGTAAATTTAATGGAGAACTGCCGGGGATTCTATTCCTGATTCTAGCACTTGGTGCTTCTGTATTTATCGGAAAAGAAATGTTGTTCGCTGTACTAGCAATAATCGTGCTATTGGCACAATTAGGTATTTATACTTTTCACCTTCAAAGAAGAGGTAAACTGTTCTGGGTCTATGCAGTGGCCCTGGTAACCGAGATTTTATTCTTGGCCACTAATGAGTTTTGGATATTCTCACTTACTATTCTACTGCTGATAGTAGCAGGGGTGTGGAATGTGTTTTATGCTGGTGATGTGCGTAAGAGCGGGAAGGTTTTTCTAGTGGTTCGGAGAGTGTTGTTCGGAATTGTAGCTTTAGTTGCCAGTGTTTTTTGGCTAGTTAACATATATGCTAAGCCTATTACGAGGTCTGTTACCCTGCCAGCTGAATTGACTGTTGAAATCAACAATGACCAGCTTGATTCTCCAACCACCATGTTGGAAAATATTAAGAAAATGAATTCTTTTGGCAGCCGTACAACAGGATCTGAAGGTCACAATAAGTTCATTGCATGGTTACAGCAGCAGGTAACGGATATGGGCCTTACTGTGTACCGTGATAAGTATACTTTTGATCGCTGGGAAGAGAAGAAAAGCTCTGTGACCATAGATAACCAGGAAATTCATGTATCCTCTGCGTTTCCTTACTCAGGCGAGACCGATACAAATGGAGTTACCGGAGAGTTTGTCTACACCAAACCTGGTAAATATGAGGAAGCCAAGGGCAAAATAGCCGTCGTAGAAATCAAGAACTTTAAGAATTTTCCCATGGCACTGGTTATGAATATACGTGAAAAAGTTGGGGCGCCGGGCGGTATTCCTTCAGATGAGGGCGATCTGGTCCTTACCACAGCTTTGAAGCACGCTAAATTGGAAGAAGCCAAGGAACAGGGCGTCAAAGCAGTCATTATCGTCTGGGATGGTGTTTCTGATGAAAAGGCTGAAAAGCAGTACCTCCCCTTCACTGAGCATTATTTCGGAATTCCAGCAGTTTGGGTCAATAAAACAGCAGGGCAAAAGGTAATCAACGCAGCTAAGGCACATAAGGCGGGCACAGTGATTTTAGAGGCAGAAACACAGGAACATGCACCGACCGAATCTTTTTATGTGAAAATTGAAGGAAAGAATAAAAAGGAATCGATCATTATAAATACGCATACCGATGGTGTGAATGTGGTAGAAGAAAACGGTGCGATTGGCATGCTCTCCATGATTCGTTACCTGCAGCAGCAGGAGCAGCCAGAACGGACTATGATCTTCACCTTTGTAACAGGACATTTCAGATTACCCGAATTCAAAGGTACGTCGCAGGCAACCTCAACCTGGATGCAGGCTCATCCTCAGCTGTGGGATGGGAAAGATGGACACCTGAAAGCCGTGGCAGGACTCACTGTAGAGCATCTGGGCAGCTTAGAATGGAAGGACAATGCTTCCGGACAATATGGACCGACTGGTAAAATAAGCACAGAATTCACCTATGCAGGAAATGAAATAATGGAAGCTATTTGGATGAAAGCTGTTGAAGATAGAAATAACACCCGGACCGTTATCTTACGCGGACATAATAACTTCCAATTCGGTGAGAGTCAGCCCCTGTTCAATGCCGGGATTCCAATGATTGGACTTATCCCCATCCCAGACTATCTCCTGGTAGATAGTATAGACAGAGAAATGGATAAATTCGATGTGAATCTGATGCACGAACAAGTCGGGTCTTTATTGAAGGCATTACAGCTCATGGATCGTATAGAGACTTCTGAGCTAGGGACGGCGGATAAATATTCGTTTTTCCTTGGGCGGACGAAATAGTTGAATGATGGCGCGGCAGTCTAACACCGGTGCCGGACAATATAACATGAATAACTTGTGATCCTAAACAAGATTTGGGATAATGAGCATAATCTAAGCCGTCCAAAAAAAGGAAGAAGGTATACGTATGAAACTTTGTGGAGTCTGTATCCTCACTGACAATGCGCCGCGCCTCGCTGCTTTTTATGAAATCGTGCTCAAGGAGTCTCCGGTTGTGGAAGGACAGCATTACGGATTCGACTGCGCCCAGCTTGCGGTCTACACTCCGGGCCAAGTGAACGTGGTCAATGACAAGAATATGTCTCTAATGTTCTATGTCCATGATGTCTTGGCTGAATATGATCGTCTGAAGCATGCCATCCCCGGCATCGGGATTACCTCTCCACCTGAGCGCAGACCGTGGGGCGCCTATTCTTTCTGGTTCCTTGATCCCGACGGAAATACGGTGAGCTTTATTGAGAAGAAGGATCTTGAAAGCTAGATTATCCTCTCTGATTTCTTCAAAACTTATGGCGTACACAAGCAAATTTCATTTTATATTTGGCTTTCGCTTAATTCGTAAAAGCTTTTCAATATCACAAAACAGGGAAGTGTCCTTCAATTCAAACATCATCCACTTCCCATCATGATAGGTGGTAGATTCATCGTATACCCGTTGTACTTCTAAGGAATAATTATTTCTATCGGCCTCAAATTTAACTCTTTCATCCTTACCGAAAATAATCAGGAATCCAAACGCATCTTCTTTTGCGTATAAGGTACATAAGGTTTTGCCACCCCTGCGATACTTATACTCATAAGTCCATCTTTTCCCTCCACTGTTCCAAAGATGTTCCATGTCGTATTTTGTTTCAACTAAATGGGTTAGCTTGGTCCATACATCGAATAATGATTGACCAAGTAAAGAAATCAATTCTTCATTGGTAGGTACCTTCACGGGCATTTTATTCCCTCCATGATCTCTTTTTTCTATACTGCGATATACCAGTACACGCCGTACTTATCGACAACTTCAGCACAGCAGGAACTCCATGGAAGGGCGCCTAACGGAAATAGCACCGTGCCGCCCTTCGCTAGCATTTCGTATGCCTTGTTCACTTCTTCTTCACGCTCAAAGTTAATCCCATAACTCATAGTTGGGCGTGATCCCTCTAGTGATGATGAGAGCATGATATTAATAAAGGTATCATTATGTGATTCACTGACAGCAAATATTTCTTGTCCGTCTCTAAGTAAAGATGCGTGCATAAATGTGCCATCCGGGAATTTCTCATGGTATCCCAGGGTAAGTCCAAAGGCTTCTGAATAAAGCGCTACAGCTTCAGTGGTGTTCTTGATGTATAGGGTTGCTGCTAGTTTCATGGTGTAGACTCCTTATTATTATATTTAATTCCTTTCCCCGCCAAACACCTCAATAATCATTAACGCACCTATTTTGTAGCCTTGGATTGCCAACTACAATAATTTACCAATAGTCCTTACATATTCTATTATCCATGATGAATCCGTTTTTTTAGGTTCAAGCTCAGATGGCTATAACGTATAAATAATTCTTTTTTCTCATAAATGCCCCTCTTTATCAATATGCACAATAATCCTTCGTTTAACTAATAGTAGTGAACCAATACATATCTCTGTTTAAGCCTCCTCTGATTATAATGATGGCGCTTGTAGGAAATCCATTAGAAAAATGAATATAAATGGTTTTAATATCATTCAACTTTCATCCATAAAGCATTCTGCCGATCATCAGTACTGGACAAAACTATCATTCCAGATTCATGACCTTCAGGGATTAAAAATCCAACCCAACCGTTAAATGGTTTCCCTTCAGATACACTGGGAGAATATTTGGGGAACATAAAAGAAGGAGTTCTCTTTAGAGTTACTGAATCAATATATTCAAACCTATAATTATTCATTGACAGCAATGCCCCCGGCTTTTCAGATGCTAAGATATGAAGGTTCACTTTTATAAGAACATAGGAATACCCGCTTGGAGCAGGTTCTTTTTTCTCCTGAAAGACTTTCAGAGCATCCTTTCCTTTGCTCGTTTCTTCAATGGAGACTGAACCAATGAATTTATTAAAATTTTCATTCATTTCAAAATATGCTTTTGAACCAGAATGTAATGGATTGGACTCAGTGTACCCGCCGTACATGCTTATGTCTCTTCTCAAAATACTGATTGTATTCGACTCCGGCATGACATGATATGACCCTTCCATCCCTTCAATAACTGTGCGCAAAGGTACATAAGTCACTCCATCAATAACCTTTGCTTCCCCTTTAATTGCAATCCCATTTACCCTTAAAGAGAATCCTGTAGTGGCCGCATAGACCGTAATAGATAGACATACTACTGAAAACATAATGAGAAAACTTGATATCACTAACTTTTTGTTCACTATTGACACACTCCTTGACCTGAATATATCTTTCTTTACCCTGAACTATTATGAACACACGCATACTCCATTCTCTTTTTAATATTCGACAAGGTACCCATCTCCCCTTCCAAAAGAACTAAATTTCTCCATGTGAAATAAAAACTAGTGTTTTTCCAGAAGTTGTTCTATGACCTTAATCTACTATTAATACCACTCATAATTTCCGCACAAAAAAACCGAAACAAATTTACGCTTCGGTTCCTTTACTACTAAATTTATATGCCTCTTTAAATGGAGCTTTTGTCCCCGCCAAAAACCTCAATCATAATCAATGCACCTATTTTGTAACCTTGGATAAAAGATACTGCCGAATGCAGCGAGCAGGATTCACTATGTAGCTCCAGCAGTTCCTCAACCTGAACAAAATCTTCTTCGGGTAGTCTCTCTTTTAGCATCTGTAATGAATCAATAATCCGCTGATTAATCCTTCGCGATTCAGGATCGTTTGGTTTTATCCGCTCATTGGGACGTAAACTCCCATAATACAAATCCTCCAAAATAATAATCATCAGGCCTCCCTTTGTATGTGCCGCGATACTTGTAGACAATAGTGATCCTCCCAACCAAGTTTACTTGATAAAGTAGGTATATATTGTTTTTTATGCAGTATTCGCATAGGAGCTTAACCTCAACAAAAACAAGCTTATGTGGAGGCAGAAGTCTATAGAAAATAAAGTATTAGACTTGTGTGGACGCTTTACTAAGCTAACGGGCAGGATGGATAGCGCAATGACCTGGCCGCTTGGCTTCCCCAGGTTGTGGTAAAATGTTGATAATAACTTCTGCATTTTGGGCAATTGTAAA
This sequence comes from Paenibacillus rhizoplanae, assembly GCF_042684125.1. Classification (NCBI taxonomy): domain Bacteria; kingdom Bacillati; phylum Bacillota; class Bacilli; order Caryophanales; family Paenibacillaceae; genus Paenibacillus; species Paenibacillus rhizoplanae. The sequence goes on from NZ_JBHUKY010000077.1 coordinate 15,889, forward strand.
ATGGAGGGCAGCAAAATGAATAAAATTCATGGAATAATTTTGTTCGGGGCAAATGGAAGCGGAAAGACTACTCTTGGATGTAAACTGGCGCATATATTGAACTTTAAGCATATGGATCATGAGAATTACCACTTTAAAAAGTCGGTAATTCCATATACCGCAGTCCGTCCTTATGAGGACTGTTTGAGTTTAATACTTTCCGACATTGAGAAATATCGTTCGTTTGTCTTCACCGCTGTCACGGGTGATTTTGGCGACACAATTCCTAAGTTTTACGACCTCGCTGTATTTATCTCAGCACCGATTGAACTGCGTATGGAACGTATAGAGCAACGTGCGTATAACGAACATGGAGAACGTATCCGCAAAGGCGGTGATATGTACGAGCAACATTTGAAATTCACAGATTTCGTGGCTTCGCGTTCGCTGTCAAGAATTGAACAATGGGCGCAAACCCTAACGTGTCCTGTAATACATATTGACGGTGCAATTGATTGGCACACGAATGCGACGAATATAGCAAAACGGTTTTATGAGATCGAATGGCAAAAACAATAAAACAGATAATAGTTGAAAGATATATTGAAATATTTGAAGTTATAAATTACCGATAAGACGCGACTGAGCAAACGGGAAACGTAAGTTGAACTTACCCAACCTTCTTCCAAAAACTAAACCGCGCCCCGCCCAGCTCCGAGCGGGAATAGGTCAGCTCCCCGTTCAGACGAGCCGCTATCTGGCGGCAGATGGCGAGGCCGAGGCCAGTCACTCCGTTCGCTCCGGTATAGAAACGCTCGAAGAAGGATTCCCGCTCCTCCACATCCAGTCCCGGACCGTTATCTTCAATCACGCGGCTCCCGGCACCTCCGGGTTCACCCGGATGACCACTTGATCTGTCGTATGCCTAACCGCATTCTGATCAAATACATGAACATCCTTATCCAGCCTTTCCGATCTTACTTCTCTAGAAAAGCCACGTTCGAGTGATTTGTCGTGATTGTCGTCGGCTTCATGCTGCGCCGACCATCTGGGCGTTACTTCGGTGATTCGATATCTCCCGCTGAATCCCCGGTGTTACGAAACGCTCATTCATTTCTTCCATTCGTCGGGCTGGTCCCTTTCGTCGCTGCGGCAGAAGTGGCTCCAGGTCGTACGCCAGCATGCGCCTCTCTCGGTGGTCAAGCAGGCCACCTCGGGGCTGTTTTTCCGCTATCTGCGAACGCCCTCCCATGCCGTAGTCTCTGAAGCCAGTGCGGCCACCTATTTACGCAAGTCTACTTTTCACCTGTCTGCCCAAAATTCGCACATCCATTCTTACATATCCGCAGACTGACCGTCACAACATGTCTCACTCCTCAATAGTATAAAACTAAAGGGGGAGTGATTATGACTCGAAGGGTTAGCAGATTCCTCTCATTCCTACTGGCTGTTGCGGTTCTAACATTAGGCATCCACATAGCCGCAGCTTCAGCTGTCAGCAAAGTGTCCATTACATCCACGACTGTCACCAAATCCGGCATCAAGGTCCGGCCTTACACAAGCAACCCCGCATTATCCAAAGAAGATCAAGCAAAAGCCTATCGTGATTATAAAAATCTGACACGTGTCGTTATGGTAGAGAAGTATGTACTGTCCGGCGAAGGAGCCAAGACAAAGATAGGCATTGGTGCAGGCTTTATGTTACCCCGCGGATACATTGTCACTAATAATCACGTGGCCCCCTCCAGCTATAATGGAAAGAAATTACGGTTCCAAATCACTTTTTATGCGCAAAAATCGGACGGGTATCTGCTTGGCTCACTAGTGGCAACAGATCTTAAGGAAGACCTCTCCCTGCTGAAGATTGACGCTAACAAAATCCCCAAGACCTATCAAGACAGCTATTTCAATGAGTTCAATCTTGTACCAACGACCAACGAAAAGGTGACGGTCATCGGGCACCCTACTAAGCCAATAGGAAATTCAGACACTCTGACTACCAAGAGGTACACCTGGACACCGCTCTACGGAACATTCACCGCCGATGATGTGGCCGTTATCCGCAAATCGAAAAATGCGTCAACACCCGATGTGTACACGCACTCCATGGAATTCAATGTGCAGACCTGGCCCGGAAATAGCGGCAGTGCTGTCATAGATTCGAGCGATAAAATAGTCGGCGTAATCTCCTCCACTATCCTGGGGCAACCCCGGTCTTTTGCTACCAGTTCGAAGCTTATCTTACAATTCATAGAGAACAACCATTTGTCTGAAGCCATTTTTGGACACGCCGCTGGCGGAGGTCAGAGTTAGTTAGATGTATAGATCAAAAGCGGGACTCTTCATGAGCCCCGCCTTCTGTGTTTATAAGTATGTGGCTGCGGAAGACTGCAATGGATGCATTATTTCTTTTTGGGTGTAATGATGATCTTCATAGAATGTGAACGGTGGCAACGTCCTTTCCTGCCCACAGATTGAAGCTGTACCCCGGTACCCACAAATGCCAAGGTGCGGCGTCAGCAAAAAAGGCCACATCCGCATACGTATCCCAGGTACCCTCCACTTGACTTGTGATCCTGACCAATACGGTCCAGGTATCCCCATGCATGACCCCGTCAATGGCCTCCCCATAGTTTACAACAATGTCCCGTATCCATTCATTTCTTGAGAATTTGCTGGGGTTGCGGTGCCAGGTTATTAGAGCTTGTGCGTGTCTTATGTCGTTCATGGGGTTACCTCTTTTCTATTTGGTGTGAATATCTAGCCTTTAAAATCCGTTATTTTCTCGTTAAAATACCTTTTCAGCATTCTATCACTTTTTAGCCCCATCAACATTATGACAAAGCCTAAACCTGCTAGTGTTACTGAATCACTTAACGCATTAACCATCTTGACTGAAATATCCAAATCTACATTAACCAAAACAATCGCAACCAATATAGCGCAAAAACTTGAAGTATTATGTACTACTGTAAGCACCTTTTTCAAGGGTTTACTGGATGTGAGACCTTCTAAAAAGAATAGGGCGTAGTCGCCTATAATGAAGCAAAAAGATGAAATCCCAACACACAGTATAAATTTCCCGGTCACATTGATGGATGGTGTAAATCTGGCAATTGCCAATACAATAAAGGCTAAACCAATATACTTAGTTAATCCAGTCGGTGTTATCATTTTCATCCCCCTAGAGTGTATCTTTTATTGACCTAATGATCATTGTTAAATTTCTCCATAATTCTGGTATTTCCTTCATAAGCTCGCCCTCTCAATAAAAAAAGAGTAGAGTAATCCCCCTCACCCCAAATGATCCCGGAGGAAGGCACGCTCGCCTTTCCTGAGGAGTCTTACAGAAAGCGGCCAAATATTCAGGAAACTTGGTCTGAAGCTGAAGCAACTTGTCCACTTCTCCCCTAGCAATGGCCTCCTTCACGGCAGAGAACCATGTACCTCACACACTGTCCAGACTATCGGCCAGAAGAAGGTTATCGATCAATAACTGTGGCCTTGAAGTATCGCTCATGAGAGTATCTTCTCCCTTCAATAATCGTTCATTCTATCCTCTAACCCTGCTTCATCTGAATCATCTTATATTTGTAGCGGGACCAGCAAATTATGCTTCTGCACATACACCCAGCCGAATACCCGACTTGGAATGGTGATGTTCAGCAGCATCAGCGGCTTGCTGTATTACTGGACATGCATTCCCACAAACAGCACCGTGGTGATTCCAATGGCGAGCCAGGGCTGGGGAAGGTAGAAATTCAATACATTTTGTATAATTCCCCCAAATAGAAGCTCCTCAAATAACGCACCGGCAGGAGTGAGTAAGGTCAGGATGATTCCAAATAACAACAGGCTGATTGTGGAAGGACAGCATATATTGCCAATTGCAGCGGATCATCAAAAGATAACAGATCCTGCAAGGCCTGTTACGCGCCGCACAGAGGGTAAGATCTTCAAGACTTATCATCTTCTTAAGCACAAAAAAGCTCCCGTGATCGCCACAGGAGCTCCCTTCATCTTTTTGCAGACCATGTTATCTGCCGCTTCACACTGAACAGCTTATTGCATCCCCTGCATAATGGCATTGATAATGCCTTGCTGGGTGACGGTGTTGTTGTAGCGGTTGAACAGAGCGAAGCCGTGCTGGCCGTTATAGCCATTGTCCCAATAGACGGGTACGGCCTTGTACTTCTTGGCGGTTGCGGTTACGGCTTTGGCATAGGCGGCGCGGTAGTTATTATTGCTGGAATCGTAGGATGATTTGTCAATCGAGCCGAATTCTCCGATCACTACAGGGTAGCCCTGGGTCGTGAATTTATTGTACATAGACTGGAGCTGCGAGTTCAGGTAATCCTCCTGTCCCCAGGTGGATTTCTTGGCAGGGTTCGTCGCTGACGCTCCCCACTGCGTGATATTCCCCGATTCCTCACCGGCAAAATCCCAAGGGGAATAGTAGTGGGCGGAGATCATGATTCTTTTTTCCGAGCCGGGTATGGCGGATGATCTGTAGGTGTCGGTTGGGAGCACGAAGCCGTAATTGCCCGCTGTGTAGTCGATATTCGTGTTCCAGCCCGGAATCAGCAGCCATCTGGCGCTATTGTTGCCGCCTGTCTGTCTGACCGTATCCACGAAGATCTGATTATAGGCGTTCAAGTTGGCGTAGTACGCCAGATTCGGATTGTTGTAGTTGCCGTCAAACACCTCGTTCATCGACTCCAAAATAAGCCGTTCCCCATAACCAGCGAACTTATTCGCGATCTGCTGCCAGACCTTCTGGTACTTCTGCTTAATGGCCGTCTGGTTGCCGCTGTTCACCAGGAGCCAGCTGCCCTGAACGGAATTGAATCCATCCCCGTGAATATTAATGACGACATACAAGCCTTCATTGTATGCATAGTCAACGACTGCCTTTACACGATCTAGCCATGCCGAGTTGATCGTATAGCCGGGAGCGTTCCCTATATAATTCAGGTAGGAGACCGGGATGCGGATGGTTTTGAAGCCTGCTGCTTTGACCTTCTGGATCAACTGCGGCGTAATGGTCGGGTTATTCCAGGCGGTCTCACTGGGGATCCCGTTCACCGAAGCTTCGAGCGAGTTGCCCAGATTCCATCCGGCCCCCATTTCGCTGACAATCTGCGAAGCCTGCAACGATCTGAAGTCCGAGGTCAGCGCAGCTGACGCCTCTTCCGCAGATGCGCGGGAACCCGAGCTGCCTAGCAAGGTGGATGCCAGTAATACTAGAGCAAGGCTGTAGGTTCCGTACTTTTTGATTTTGGCTAACATATTAGTACCTCCGTTCCTTAGATTGAATTCTAACTACAAGGCAACACACAAGCATCGCTATGGAAATCCCGAACATCAAAATGTATCCATTATAAAACAGAGTATTGGTATACTGGAATAGATTTCAAAACCAAGAGTATGAGGAAGATGGCCAGCAATAGCAGACTAAGAATCAAAACTACTATTCCGGGATTCCCGTTACCGGATGTCCCTTTTCCAAGTCTATACTTAATAGTAGTAATGTCGACCGCAAAAATACAAAGTACATTTAACGCCAGCAGGATGATTGTTGACCCATACCTTCTTTTCAAAATAACACCTCCGGTATAATGGTCTCCCCGCCAAATAACATAATTTCATTAATTAGCGGAGAAGGGGTCAACAACTGCGTTTGGGAGCGCTTAAGGCTCCATCCCCCACACCAGCTGCCCGTTCACATATCCCGTAACCTGCTCGAGATCAGTGAACTGGGTGCTGGCGGCGTTAAAGGAATAGTCGTTGGCCTGATTGTAGTTGGACCAGTTGACCTTAGCAAAGCGGGTCTGGATCTCGGCGCTCTGGCCGGGGTTCAGGGTTCCCGCAGCACTGGTGAAGCCAATCTCCAGCGCATAATCGGCACCGGCGGCCGGAGTGTCCAGCTTCACGAAGGTCCCGGTGACGTTCGCATTTCCGATGCTGGCCCAGTCGGTCCAGAAGCTCTGCTGCTGCTCGCCGTCAATCGTGTAGTAGTACCGGAGCTTCACATTGCTGAGCTGGACCGGCGAATTCCCGGTGTTGACTACTTTGAACTTAGGTGCGATTCCGTTGGTCGAAGCACCGGTACTGCCGTTGTAGGCTTGGATGGTCAAGTCGCCCGAAGGCTGCGGAACGCTGCTATCCTCTACGTCCACAGTAAGCACAACCTCTGCGCCTCCGCTAAAATGAAAAGTGATCTCATTATGGCCGAGCAGCAGCGTGGCAAGATAAGCTTTACTCAGAACAACCGCAGTGCCAGTGGCCGTATAGTCCTGACCGGGGACAAGGGTGTAATTACCGCTCTTCAGGCTTGTCAGCTGATGCCCCTGTAAGGTAAGCGCTACAGAAATATCCTGTGCAAGATTCGCCGCCCGGTCAAACAGCGCATGGTCTGGTGAGATGGCAACGCCTGGTGTTGTATCGATGACTTTTACTTTTAACACGGGATCTTGGCCCTGATTGAAATCCAGGACGATAGAATGCTCGCCAACCGGCAGCGTTGCCAGGAACGCCTTAGTGAGCAGCAGGGTGTTCCCGCTTACTGTATAGTCCTCGTTCTCAGTCAAAATGGCGGTGCCAGAACGAAGGGCCGTTAACGTGTTGCCGTTCAGATTCATAGTGACGGTCTGGTCGGTCTGATGAGCCGGGGCTTTGTCAAACTCCACCATGGATGGCGTAATGGTTGCGCCCGGATGAGGATTATTCCCCTTCAGATCAGGCAGCTCGTCGAGCGTAATGACATAATTACTCTGGTACAGAGTGGTCAGCGTAGCCGGATAATTGAACGCCGTGCTCATCAGATGCTCTCCGTACCATGGGAGGAAGTAGAGCCAGCCCGCTTTTTCATCGGTCAGATTCTGCACGCTGGGAACGGTGTCGTTCTCGGTCATGGCTACCATCTTCTTACCGCCGGTTAGATCCACCAGCTGATAAAAGATCGAGCTAATCGCGTCCTCATTCGGCACGCCGGATAGTCCGTCATAGCGGTTGTAAATCGTGTTGTATTTATCATAGCCGACAATATCCACCTGATCATCCCCTGGATACCATGCGGGAGAAGTGCTGTACACATAGCTGTTATAGGTCCAGATCAGGTTGTGCAGGCCGTAAGTCTCCGTAAGCTCGGTGTAGAGCTGATCCCAGAGCTGCTTGTACACCTCCGCACCTGCCGAAGCCCACCAAAACCAGGCCCCTTCCCCATTCAGCCCGCCGTTGCCCTCTGCCTCATGGTAAGGACGGAAGATCACGGGCACGTTGTTCTCCTGCAGAATCTGCAGCTGCTCCGCCAGATCCTGAATGGCCAGTTGCAGGTATTGGTATTCTTTCGTTCCCGGAATCACAGCATTTGCAGTATCGAAGTTAGTTTCGGTAGGCTTATAGGTAGCCTTCTTCCAATCCACAAATTCCCCTAACTGGTAGGCGGTGAAGTCACGGGGAACGGTAAGATGCCAGCTATTGGTCGCAATCCCGCCCTTGGTATTCACCCAGTCGATCATGCGGGCGGTAGTGCCGTCCTCCCAGCCATACAGCGGATTATAGTTCATGAGGTCAAACCCGCGGACTGCCGGATACTTGCCGGTCAGATTATGAATCCAGTCGAACTCCAGCTCAGAATTGCCGTCATTCCCTCCGCCGTAGATCTCCTGCTGGCCCGAGAGCATATGCTTCCCGTACACCTCCGTCAAATAATTCATCAGGAGCTGCGTTTCGGGCGTGGCCTGAGCGTCAGAGAGAACGGGCTGCACAATCAGGGGGTCCAGGTTCGCATGATCCACCGTGAAGGTGTCGAAATAAGCGAATCCCCAGCCTGCTTTTACCTGAATGGTATTGCTGCCTTGATTCAGCTTGTGGTAGCCGAAGTTGAAATCCTTCCACGTAGTTGTGTAGGGCAGCATATACGAACCCTTGGCAGCACCGTTAACGATTAATGCCTGCTGTCTGCCATCCGGGCTCAGCTCCTGCATATAACGGGTCGAGATCGTATACATGCCGGTTTCCGGGACAGTTATGGTGTAGGTTAGTGTGCCGGAGTTCTGCATCCAGACAAAACCGCTTCCCGAATAGCCGGGCTTCGGCGTTCCGTAAATCTGGGTCGTCACTTGCAGATCCGGGGTGAGCTGGGCATTCTCGCTTTCGATGGTGATCAATGCAGGGTCAGCGTGGGCCACAGGCGGGGCGTTCATCCCTCCAAGCAGCAGCGTACAGGCCAGCAGCAATGTTCCTGTTCTTTTGAGCCATTTCTTCATTTTCTTCTTTCCTCCCCATGATAAAAATGGTAAAACCTTGGTTAACCTATCAGATCATGGTTGCGCTTTCATAGCAAAGATAACATGTATACCATAATTTGTAAATACAAATTAGCAAGTGTGCTCAACGGGATGAATTGCAGGAGGAATGGAAGGTTAAGTTCATCGTGCGGTGAGAGAATGGGGAGGGAATCTAGTGGAAAAAGTACGTGCAAATCCAGCCGATTTCATAGAATCGGCGGGAACAAGTGCCTTTTTTCCAACTAAGTTTCCTTGTTGATTGGCTTCTATGCCTCCTGTCCCGCAAGCCCCTGTAATTCTATCAAAAGCTTGTCCCTACCAGAGTCAACTCCCTGCTCAAGGTGCAAAAACCTCCGGGTTATCGCTCCGCCAAGCTCCGATGCAGCCGATTAGGCAGGCGGTATAGGTTCGTAGCACTCTACCCTCCCCGCTATACTCGTATTCTAAGGCGATGTTTATGCCCTCGCCCCGCCAGGCGATAATGCGGCCGGAAAATCCGGGCCATTCACATTCTTCATCCAGCTGCGCAGGACCATAGGCAGCGATCGATTCCTCAGGCGAAGAGTTCATCGTAATGCCCTCTGGTAAAGTAACGGGATAAGGTGCTTCGATCCGGTCGCCCGAACCAGGGGGAAGGAAGTGGATGGCGCCGATGATCCATTCATCGGGATTCGTATACTGTAGTCCGGTCAGCTCATTGATTTTGGGTATACGGTAGAGATCCATCCTTAGAGATGCTTTTGCGCACGAGATCATGGTATCGTTGAAATAGCTCTTCGGCGCCGGCATGCGCTTAACGCCATAGGGTTTGAGCAAGGCTTGGACCCTCTTGGGATGGTACGGCTGGCCCAGCATGGCAATAAGCTGAACGGCCGGCTCTTTCATATCCGTATTCATATTCAAATTCATATCCATATTCTTGTCCTCCCCTTCACCTGAATTGTACTTTGGTCACCCGCTCCCATTATAACAAAAACGCACTCCCGGCAGATCTCAAGGAGCGCGTTACTATTTCTTTTACACATCCGCAGCCGGTCAAGGGTTACTTGGCATTCTTGAACTTCAAGCCGTCAGCATTCAGCTCGAAGTCGTATTCTTTGGCTAATCCCTTAAGCTCACTCTCATTCACAGCCGTGATTTCTTTGATCGTATTGTCCTTGTCTCTGATGACTCTGAAATCATCCGAGCCGTTCCCGTCATAGTAGAATTTGTTGAACTTGCCTTCATGCTTGAGATCCTGGTCCAGGAACAGGCGGATAGGCTTGCCGTTGTAGAAGAATCGGTCCTGGGCTTTGTCGTAAGTCAGTCCATAGGTCATGTAATCCTTCAGTGCCTCATAGTTAAAATCGCTCACTGCTGCTCCATCCTCCGAGGAGGCTGCCGCTGCCGCAGAATCAAGCCCGCTGTTGTCATCGCTCTCCTGTGCATTCATTTCCGCAGAATTCACTGTATTGGCACTGCTTACCGCATCGCTGGACTGCTCTGCAAACGCAGATACCGCTCCTGCGATCAGAATGAGTGATATAGCCGCCGTCAACACCGTTAATTTTTGCAATTTCATGATAGACACGATCCTTTCTTTTGTCGCATTTTTACTGAAGCCCGTATACAGGGGAGTGAACCCCTTCTGTTGCTCCGCCACCTCCAAGAGACATAACGCATAATCCGCCTTGTGCTCTTCACCCAGCTTACGGATGACTCTGGCATCACAGACCATTTCCAGCTCCCGGTTCAGATAGAAGACCATCAGCCAGACCAGCGGATTGAACCAGTGCAGGCAAAGGGCTACGGACGCAGCCAGCTTCCACGCCGTATCGAAATACCGGATATGCATATATTCATGGGTGAGAATATAATTCATGGCCGGTGCGTTCCTGGTATTCAGGGTCGTAGGCAGAATAATCTTCGGACGCCAGATTCCGCACGTAACCGGCGTATCCATCCGGTCAAATGTCAATATGGTAAGCTTACGCCGCAATGGATGCCGGGCGCGCCAGGCCTCGATTACAGGGTCCTGCCTCTGCAGAGGCAGTGCTGTACGCAGCTCTCTCTTGCTTCTGCAGTAGATCACCGCAAGTGTGATAAGCAGCAGAGCCGCGACGCCAAGCCATATGGCACTCAGAAGCTCCGGCTTCAGGAACGGCTGCTCCGGCTCTCCGGCTGCAAAAGCCGTGAACGCTATATCATGGGCGAACATCCCTGTGTGCAGGGCTGAGCGTTCAGGCAACTGCAATACGGCTGCTGTGTGCGTGTTAACCTGATCGATTGCAGCAGCAACCTCAACCTGTGGCGATAGCTGCGGAAGAACCGGCACAGAACCCGGAATCAGCAGTCTGGCGATGACAATTCCCCACAAGACCAGAAAAAGCTGTCTGGGTAATTTGTGCAGGGTCACAGACCGCAGGGCGATAACAAGAACAATCAGCACGCTTGCTGAAATACTCATCTGTAAAATATCCATCATCCCTCGTCTCAGCGCAAGCTTTCCACGATTTGCTTGAGCTTGTCGATATCCGCCTTGCTGAGGTTCTTCTCATTGAGAAATGCCGAGAAGAACAGCTCCGCCGAACCACCATACATTTTGTTGATCAGCTCCTTGGTCTCATACGTCTGCACCTGCTCCTTGGCAATCAGGGCTGTGCAGACAAAACCGGGGTCTGTCCGCTCTACAGCGTCCTTGGCAATCAGCTTCTTAATTACCGTATAGGTCGTATTCCTGTTCCAGCCTGTCTCCTGTTTCAGAATGACGGCCAGATCCCCTGCGGCTAGCTTGCCTTCCCTCCATAGAATCTCCATGACCTTAAGCTCGGAATCATACAACTTAATCTCCATGTACCAGCCTCCCTTCGTTTGACTACTTCAGTAGTCATGACCCAATACTACTCCAGTAGTCATCTAATGTCAATTATATCCTTTTGCTTCTTGTTTATTCCATGTCATTAGGCATACAAATAGCTCTGGGCCGTATACATCTGATAATATTTCCCCCGCCGGTTCATCAGTTCTGTGTGCGAGCCCGCTTCACAGATCTCCCCCTGGTCAAATACGTAGATGAAATCGCAGAGCCGGGTCACACCGAGCCGGTGTGAGATCATTATCGTAGTCTTGTTCTCACACAGTGCAGAGAACTCTTCATAGATCTGCGTCTCCACCTTGGGGTCCAGGCTGGCTGTCGGCTCATCCATAATCAGAATCTCGCTGTCCGCCCGGCTGAGCGCCCTGGCAATCGCCAGCCGCTGCCATTGTCCGCCGGACAGTTCTATATCATTGTTCTCCAGCTGGCCTAACTGGGTGTCCAGGCCTTGGGGCAGCTGATCGATGAAGGCCTCCATATTGAAGATATGCAGGGACTGCTTCTGAAACTCTTGTCCGAAATTCCCCGCCCGGATATTATCCGCAACCGAGAACTGATATTTAATGAAATTCTGAAACACACAGACCGTCTTCCTCCTGAACGAATCAATGACATCAGCCAGCGGGTCCCCACCGATCAGTACCTCGCCTGAAGTCGGCTTGTACAAGCCGAGCAGCACATGAATGAAGGTTGTTTTACCGCTGCCATTTTCGCCCACTAAGGCAATTTTCTCGCCTTTGTTGATCGTTAATTCAATATTTTTCAGTGTAAGGTTCCCGCTTCCCGGGTATTTGAAGTTAACCTGCTTGAAGTGAATGGTTGAAGCCTCTGCAAGCGTCTTATACCCGCCGCCGTTATCCTCGGGGAGATCCAGGAAATTCAGCATATCTTCCATGTACAGCGTGTAATTGTTCATGGAACTGATTTTATTCACCATACTGCTCAGTGCGCCTGTTATGGCCTGCATCGATGTGATCACCAGCATAACATCGCCTATACTCATTCTATTATCTATAACGCCTAGGCAGGTGATGAGCAGACAGATACCCAGTGCAATGTTCCGCAAGAGATCGACAAGCGCTCCGCCCAGCGTATAATGCAGCAGCAGCCTGAACTTCTCTCTCCATACCTCGCTTCGGATCTCTTCCGTGCGGTCATTGAAATAATCTATCAATCCGAACATGCGGATCTCCTTGGCATATCTTCGGCTTGTCAGCACATCGTACATATAGTTCAACCGGCGCAGCGGCTTGCTCTGTTCAACCGCCTGGAAGTAGCTCCGTTTGCCCTGTGCATTCATCAGCAGTAAGTACGGAATGGTGGCAAGCACCGCAATAATGGGAAAATACAGATTAATATTCAACAACAGTACTATAAAGGAGAACATCGAGAACACGGGAAGTACAACAGACAATGAGTTGTTGACGTAGGCCAGAATCCCCTTGTTCACATTGGACTGGACCCTCTCCAGCAGATCATAGACAGCCGGGTTCTCCAGCTCTTCCATATCAATAACAGACAGCTTCTTGTTCACCTGTCTGATGAATTCACGGTTAATGTTATACTTCAGTCGATTGTTGACATGCGCAGTAATATGCTCTATCCCTTCCAGGACAATCTTCAACACGGTATATCCGGCGACAAGGATTAACAGCTTGTGTGTTACGGCAGATGCAGACTGGACGAGGGCGAGGCCATCGATCAGGAGCTTGTAGAGCCAGGCTCCAACCGGGGCCAGCAGTGCACTGAGCGCCATAAGCGCCAGTGACAGGTACAGATCTTTGGTGCAGAATAGCTTGACGATCATCTTGAGGTTGCGGACATGAACCAGCATTTTCGTTGTCATATGACCTGATCTCCCGTATCATACCATTTGGCCTGATTGCTGAAGAAGCTGCAATATTCGCCCTGCAGCTGCATCAACTCGGCATGGGTGCCCGTTTCCACTATCTCTCCCTGCTTCATAAATACGATCCGGTCGGCGAGCTTGGCAATTCCGATCCGGTGCGAGATGAGCACAACACTTTTGCCGCGAAAATATTTGCCGATATTATGGAACTGCTGAATCTCCGACAACGCATCCAGGGAGGCAGACGGTTCATCGAAGATAATAAAATCAGCCTCGGGCATGAACGCCCGGCTGATCGCCACCTTCTGCCACTGGCCTTCCGACATCTCGATTCCGTCTGCATCGAACTTTTTCCCCAGAATCGTGTCCAGCCCCTTGGGGTATTGCTGGATGACCTGGTGAATCTGGCCTTTAACCGTTGCTTCTGTGATTCTGTCGTTATCGTTGATACCCGCTACATCGCCCAGGCCGACATTATCCCGGACCGAGAATTCGAATTTGGCATAATCCTGAAAAGCTGCGGTAGCTGTCTCACAGTAACTGTGGACGCTTCCTTCCGTCGGCTTCAGCAGACCCGCCATAATTTTGGCCAGGGTGCTCTTGCCGCTGCCGTTCTCACCGACAAGCACAATACTCTCCCCTTTGCCGATGTGCAGATTAATATGCTGTAACACTGCGGGAGCATTGCCGTATGAGAATGAGACATTGTGCAGATCCATCGCCAGCCTGGTTCTGGATAAGACCGGAGAAGGGTTGTCAGGAGAATCTGCTTCTTGTGTCTCTGGTGCAATCAGTTCTCTGAATTCTTGGATGTAGATCTTATTCTTGCGGGCTTCGGAGAAGAATTCGGCGAAGGAATTGACCCCCTCAATGATCTGACCCTGCCCTTGAGTTAATACGATCAGCTGATCCAGGCTCAGCGTTGTCAGTGCCACAGCATAACACATGAACAGCAGTGTGCTGTTCTCCAGGCCCAGCATCAGCCCCGACCATATGCAGCCAATCACTGTCCATTTCAGGCTGAAAGCCATATTCATGTCTCTGATCTCATCGAATTTGGAGAGCCGTTTCGACTCCAGCCACTCAAAAATCCGAAAGCTCCTAATCTCCTTCTGGTTGCTCCGGTCCTGCATCAGATGGCTCAAGTAGTTCAGCTTGCGGTCCTCATGCTCCTGCCGCTTCGTTACAGCAATATGTTCCTCCGTGTTACGCTTCACGAAATAGTTATAGAGCAGCCCCAGCACAATAAAGGCAGCTGCATACAGAACCCCCAGCCTCACAATAATCCATACAGACATGCAGAAGCCGGCAATGGACCCGAGGAAATGGAACACATCGTTAACAGCATTCGTGAGTTTATACCATAAGGTGTCCTTCGCCCGCTCAATTTGAAGCAGATAATCCGCCTGATCCAGCTTGTCTAGATCTGCTTTGGCAATAGCACGGAACATTTGTCTTTGCAGCAGTGCACCGACCTTATTCTCCAGCAATTCTATGAACAGCAGCGAAAAGGAGTATTGAATATTCTTCAAGGAGTATACGAGGATATAGGCAAAAATGAGGATGGCAACAGACATCATCCCGGACGGATGCCCAAGGCTGACGATGATCCGCCCAATCAGAAGCAGCTCTAAGGGCTGCAGGGCGTACATTAAGATATAGAGCAGGAGGATGGATACCATGGTTACCGGCTGTTGTCTGAAAAAGATGGACAGAACCCATTTATATTCCTTCAAGCGCTCCCCCTCCCTTTTTTAGAAAAGAACATGATTATAGGAAATAACCATGTTCTTGTCGGGTGATATGGAATGTATTAAGTATGCATTGGATCAGGGTTTACCAGTTTCCGCATTTAAAGTTTTTCTTACAGGAGTAGCTTCCACAGTTGAATGTTTTCGGACAGCTGAAGCCTGAAGTACAAGCTGCAGGAGTAATCATTGAATCTGTGCTTGCTTTTTCGATAATAGGTCTGATATAGCTCATGTTCTCACCTCCCTTCAAGTCTGCTGTGTACGGAATTACTGCGGCACTAAGGCCTTTCTGTTTTTCTTCAGCTCAGAGACATAATATTTCGTTCTTACCTTGCAGCAGCCGTCCGTATCCTGAATTGAGCCTCCATTGGCTACTGCGAGCGCTACGCACCCCTTGCCGCAAGTCCCATTCCATATACAGCTCTGACATTGGTTCATATAATTCTGTCCCACCTGCAGGAACTTGACCAGGTTCACGATTTGCTGAGACTCAAGCATGGAGGACAGGCTGGTCTCATTGACATTACCGATCGCATACTGGGCGTCCGTGAATAATTGGCACAAGAACACATTGCCGGATGAATCTATTCTCGGTGTTAACGGAATTCGTTCAGCGTCTTCGGTCACTCCATTTAATAAAGGGCAGGCCCCTGTAAAATCATCGGGCAGTGTGATCTTAACACCGCTATCTATCAACTCCACCACCTCCGGATGCCGCTCCAGACGCTCCACCAGGGCGGATTTCTCCAGAATGTCCAGGTACAGGTTATTCTTGTTGTCTTCACTCCGGCCCAGGTTACTGAGGCTCGCGATCTCAGCCTGCGGTATCTCAAGCTCAGCGACCATCTTCAGCAGATTAACGATGTCATCCTTATTGAAGCCCGTAAGCACGCTGCGGATCAGAATCCGTTCGCTCATACCGGCATTGAGTAAGTGCTTCAAGCCCCGCATCGTCTGGTTGAAGCTGCCGCGTCCACATAATTGATCATGAATCTCCGCGCGCGAACCATTCACACTTAGTTGTATGGCCACTTTATAGGAAGCGAACTTCTCGGCAACCTCGCGAGTAATATACGTGCCGTTCGTGATCACCAGCACCATACCGAACTGCTTCTTCTGCAGCGCCTCCATGAAATCCCAGAATTCAGGATGCGAGGTCGGCTCTCCCCCGGAGATGGTGATGCTTGTATCGGGATGATCCGGCAGATCATTAATGATGCTCATGAAGGTCGGCATATCAATCTGATCCTGCAGGACGCCGGATTCGTTATAGCAATGCAGGCAGCGCAGGTTGCAACTCGAGGTGATCTCCAGATAACAACCGCCTAATCTAAAGCTTTTGGCTGGGGATAACAATTCCACACAAGCACCTCATTTCCTTATTTTCACGAAACCTCTCTGCTCCAGTTCTTCAAATGCGCCAATACAGTCCGTAATAATATCGTTTAATTCAAGCTGGTCCTTCTCCAGACACTGGTCGTGGAGCATACCGGCAACCTCGGATATCGTTCGTCCATTGCAGTGCTCCCATAAATACTTGGCAGTCTGATTCAAGAAGAACATCTCATGATTACGGTCCATCACCAGTGATTCTTCACCTAAATCCTCATGGATAACATTGACTTTAGACAATAACGTGCTTGCGTTCATTCATTCACATCCTTACGGGAAATTACAGATTATTGTTGCTTGATAGCCACGGCATAAAGTGATTTATTTCACATTAGGATCTAGCATTCATCTCTTCCATCTTTGCTGAATCCAATATAACGCATTCTTTCACTTTATGGAACATTATGTATGTTAATGGTATAATAAGGCATGCAAACGCATTCTATAATTCATTTTACTATCAATTCAGGATGAATTTAGTGTCAAAAAAGGAGAGATAGAATTGTTTCATGTAGGCGTGTGCGATGATGATGCCGACGTTCTGGGCAAGGTTAAGCAGTATTTCAAGCTGCTGTCGCTGTCGACCAACTATTCATTTGATGTCCACTGCTTCTCTTCCGGCGAACAGCTGCTGCAGCATTACAAAGCCATGCAGGGAGAATACACCTATCATCTGTTGATTCTGGATGTTGAAATGTCCGGGATCAGCGGAATTGAAACCGCCCAAGCTATCCGGTCTTTGCCTGACCGCGATGTGCAAATTATCTTTTTGAGCAGCTATCCTGAATACATTATGGACAGCTTTGACGTTCAGACCTTCCAATACCTGCTCAAGCCGGTCCCTTATGAATTATTCCAAGACAAAATACTTAAGCTGTGCAGCTATATTCATTCCAGCCCGAACCGCTTCTTCACCATTAAGGTAGAGGATGATCAGGTGGTGCTTCGGCGGCCCGATATTATTGCTATTGTCAAAATCAAGCATTCCCTCGCCCAAAATAAGCTGAAGCTCATCACTTCCTCCCGGGAGTACTTCATCAATGGCACCTTGCAGAGCTATTCGGACAAGCTGGGCAATCCGTTCCTGCTGATCCACCGTTCCATTATTGTCAATCTGGAGCATGTCCGCAGATTCAACGCGAACTCCGTGGTCATGTCCAGTGATGAAGAATATCCTATCGGACGTTCCCAGTCGAAGGCCTTCAAGGATGTCTATGCCGGGTATGTGCTGAAAGAAATTCAAGGGAGAGGATAACGATGGTCTTATGGTTCAGGAGGAGGAATGAGGCTGCACGGCTGGCGGAAGTGAATGGCCGTCTGCAGAGACAGCTTGAAGCCCAGGAGCTCAGCTATCAGGATACCTTACATTCCTTCATGGACATCAAGCGAATCATTCATGATATCAACAAGCAACTGGTATACATACGCGCCTGTATTGAAGCAGGTCATGCGGCAGAAGGCGCAGATCATATTAACGGGATTATGCAACAGATCGAGGCCTCCTGCAACTCCATCACTACCGGCAACCTGGCTGTGGATGCCTTGGTCAGCCATGCGCTTAACCTCGCCTCTGACCTGAATATTGCAATGCAGCATAAGATACAGCTCTCCGGTGCACCTGTTGACATTGAACGCTACGATCTGTGTATAGTACTTGGCAACCTTCTGGATAATGCCATAGATGCTGCGAGACAGGTCCGGCCGGCACAGAACAGATCCATTCAGCTTCATATCCATTCAAACAACAATGCCCTCGTTATCTATATTGGCAACTCCATGGCCGCTCCCGCCAGCACAGCAGGGCCATGCCGCCGGACCCATCCTGAACTGCACGGAATCGGCTTAAGTACTATTCAGCAGGTTACGGGCAAATACGGCGGGCATCTGAGAACCACGGTTAAACCGGGAAAATACGAAACGGTTGTTGTTCTGCCTTATGCGAAGACCGGAAGCTAAATACAGGTTGCCGTGCCGACTCGTATGGATCAAGACGCCCGCACCGTCAGCCTAACCGTTCCTTAGAGCGTTGCCCTCGCGTGAGCTCCTTCCAATCATCACCTGCACCGCAATCATCAATACAGTGACTACCGCCATGCCGATCAGCGCGGGCTGGAATGAACCCGAGGCATCGTAGATACGGCCAATCGCGAGTGGTCCCAAAGCCCCGAGAAAATACCCACCCCCCTGGTTAAGCGACGACCAGGAACTGGCCTCTTCCGCCCGCTCGGTCATTAAGAGCGGCAGCATTAGAGCCAGGGGGAATAATCCGCCAGCGCCAATACCGAGCATTACTACGCTCAGCAGCGGTGAGGCTGAGCCCAGAAGGAGCAGCAGTCCGCTTAGCTCGAACAGACTACACAGCACCAGCCATAACGTGCGCCGCTGGAATCTGGCCACAAGGATGGGTACGAGAATGCTTACCGGAATCTGTATCAAGGTGAAAAGTGTAAGCAGATTGCCCGCTTCATGCTTGCTATACCCCATGGATGCGGCCATCGGGGCCAGCCAGGCGGTCAGTGAATAGAAGATACTGGCCATAAGACCGAAGAACACGGTTAGCAGCCAAGCCTTGCCGTTGTTCAAGGGCAGCCTGGAAGGTGCAGCCTGATCCTTCAGCGGCTTGGACCGCGCGGCAATCCTCCACCAGACCGGAAGCGCGGCAAGCGACAAGACTGCCCATACCGCCAGGGACAGCTGCCAGGAATTGTCCAGCCAGGTATAGACCGGAACAGCCAGCCCGGCTGCGAGTGAAGCGCTCACCACCATTGAGGCGGAATACACACTGACCATAGCCGAGCGGCCGGGAAAATGACGCTTAATGAAGCCGGACAGCAGCGGTCCGGCAATTCCGATCCCTACGCCTGCTGCCAGCGCCGTCAGAATGAGACCGGACGATGAAGACAGGAACCCGCGTGCGGCTGTCGCCGCCCCGATCAGTACCATGGCCCCGAAGATCGTGCGTTCCAGACCGAAGCGGCGGCTGATGCTCACGGCAAGGGGTGCAAATATCCCCATACACAGGACTGGCAGTGTTGTCATCAGGCTGGCCTGCAGGCTGTTCATCCCCAGATCACTCTGAATGTTACCCAGCAGCGGTGAGACCGAGGTGATTACCGGACGCATATTTAATGAGGCTGCCAGCAAGGCAACGAATAATAGTAAGAAAGGCATTTCCATCACTCCATATCTGTATTTTGTATATAACCTGAGTATACGGAGATGTCATATATTGATCAATACTATTGTTTATATTATTATAATAGTAATTGACTATGATCTTATCCAGAAAGGAGTGAATTACATGGAAACCCGCCACCTGCACTATTTCATGGCCGTCTGCGAAGAACTGCATTTCACACGCGCCGCTGAGAGGCTGGGCATTAGCCAACCGACACTAAGCCAGCAGATTAAGGTGCTGGAAGGAGAAATGGGCATGCCCCTGTTCGACCGGATCGGCAAAAAAATCGCTCTTACCCAAGCGGGAGCCCTCCTGAAGGACTACGCAGCCCGGATGATCCAGAATGAGCAGAATGCCAAGGCAGCGATCAATGAGCTGCGCTCCGACAACCGCGGCATGATCCGGCTTGGGGTGCTACCCTCTGACCTGGACTACCGTCTAA
Source organism: Paenibacillus rhizoplanae (assembly GCF_042684125.1). Classification (NCBI taxonomy): domain Bacteria; kingdom Bacillati; phylum Bacillota; class Bacilli; order Caryophanales; family Paenibacillaceae; genus Paenibacillus; species Paenibacillus rhizoplanae. The sequence goes on from NZ_JBHUKY010000077.1 coordinate 35,625, forward strand.
CGCCGATGCTGGTCAAATTCCATGCCGATTTTCCAAATATCCGGCTCCAGGTCTTCGCTTCAACGCTTATTCAACAGGAGGTGCTGGAGAACAAGCTGGACATCGGCATCTGCCTTCCAGGTCCGCGTGATTCCATGCTGACTCAAGTGGACCTGGGCTGGGAACCTTATCATCTGATTGTCCGCGAAGATCATCCGTATGCCGCGATGAGCCACATTGAGCTGTCTTTGCTTCAGCAGATCCAGCTTGTGATGTATCCGCGCACCTACATCGGCAGAGAGCTGGTGGAGAATACCTGCCGGGAAGCTGGCTTCGAGCTGGAACCGATCATGGAGACCGGATCAGCCACCTCACTGCTTCAGCTGGTCAAGGCCGGAATTGGCGGCACTGTACAGCCGCGCGGACTGCTTGAGGGCATGGAGAACAGCGGACTTTGCTCCATTCCGATCCTAAATTCCGCCCCCTGCCGCAACCTCAGACTGATCTACCGGGCAGACCGCTATATCAGCCACGCCACCCATACCTTCATCAGCAGCCTGCGCCGGTTCCTGATCGACAACCTCCGGCTTGAGGACGGGGCTCAGAATCCTTGAAAAATGAGTTAATAATAATTTTCACCGAAGCTCGATGAACGTAGTGTTCCGTCTGAAGGCGGACTGATCAATTGGCTATTGTTCCTGAAAGGTGCCGATACATCACACTGGGAGGTGCTGAAGATGAATGAGCCGGGACTAGAGAAGGCGATGGATACCCTGCAATATCTGAGTCAGGATTCAGAGGCCAGACGATTATATGAAGCGAGACAGAAGTATTTGCATGATGAGGCATCCATGCTGGGAAGTGCTAAATTGGCAGGTATGAAGGAAGGCATAAAGGAAGGTATAAAAGAAGTAGCCAAGAATATGCTTGACTTGAATCTGGACATAATGACAATTGTACAGGCCACTAGATTAACAGAGCAGGAGATCAATGCTTTGATAAAATAAAATGTGGGAGCATCCTATGGCGGACGCTCCCTTTCTACTTGCTATTTCATAGAGGTATTCATCTGGTTCAACATCAGTCATTCAAAACTTCAATCATCTGCCTAGTCTTCGCCAGCTGCTCCACAGTCAAATCATGCTGGGCAGAAGCATATACGCTGAAGACAATATCAAGCACGAATAATTGGGCAAATCTTGAGCTGGTTGCCGCACTGCGAAGTGTGGCTTCCGGGGCACGTGATGTAAATAAAGAAACATCCGCCAGCTGGGAAAGCTTGTTATTTCCAGGACGGGTCAGGCTGATGGTTTTGATCCCATGCTCCTTGGCCCGTTTGGTTAACTGAATGACCTCGCCCGTTTCCCCGCTATACGAAATCCCCCAGAAGACAGCGTTCTCTGACTTCGTAGCCATAGCTGCCGCCAATAAATGACGGTCAGAAATAGCATATACATTTTTACCGAGCCGCAGCCATTTCTGTGCCGCATCCTCTGCAATAATGAAAGAAGCCCCTATCCCATACACATAAATAACCTCTGCCTGCTGTAACAGGCTCACGGCCTGCTCAATCGAATGCGCGTCCAGTTGACTGGCCGTATTCTGAAAGGTCAATATGGTATTCGACAACATTTTATCAATGATCGAATGCACCGTCTCATTGGATTCAACATCAAAGTAGCCCACATAACTCGTGTTCTCTACTTCAGCGGATAAGCGGATTTTAAGCGCGGGGAAGCCCTCGATGCCCACGGACCGGCAAAAACGGACAACCGCCGCACTGCTTGCCACCGCTTTCGCCGCTAACTCATGTATAGACATATGCATCACTTCTTTAGCATTGGCGAGAATGTACTCGGCTACCTTTTTTTCTGACTCAGGCAGTTCATTTAAGACCAGTTCAATCTGAGAAATCATACTTCCTGCTGCCAAGTTCTAAACTCCTCTCCTCAGTCTATTCTTCTTATTGTAACAAAACAGAGGGGAGTAATCATTAAGTAGTAGCAGTGAAGCAGAAGCGCCTTCCGCCTTGTCTGACGTAGTCCAATAGAGGAAGGTCCTCTTTGATCACATGACCAATCACATTAACCGCTTCATGTGCCGGCAGATCTCTTAATGTGACCTGTAACTCATGTTCATAGCGGCCATATAAATTATTATCGACGGTAATCGTCCCTCTGGGCCGCTTGTTCGTATGCATAGGCGTAATACTTCGGGTCATTCCATAACGTTCCTGATCTGTCCGTGCACTCTCAGAGCGAATCACATCACGGGCCGCATCAAGCCGGTTCCGGTGGACCTTATCCCATAAGGCATAAGGCGATGCCTGGGTAACCCGCAAGGGAATAATCCCTTCCTCATACCGCTGAAATTGAATCTGTGACCCTTCTGAAAGGGTTAAATCGCCAACGAAAATTTTGTCCACCGCACAATCCTGCTCTAATTCCAGGTAGGCCAGAAAAGAAGATTGATTCCGGTGCTTCTCTAAGGTAGGCAGACCTTGAAATAACGGTTTTCTCTTCAGCCCGTCTCCCGGAATAAAGGCCATCGTCGGAATGCCTTCCGCTTGCAGCCATCTGTTCTTCGCTGTAAATGCTTCTTTATCCAGACCTGTCTCCGGGCGGGGATAATAATTATGCCAGGCTTCAATGTTCTCAAGACAAATCGAATGCTCCTTCAATGCTGCTAAGAATTCCGGGGTTAAGGTGCTGGCATTTAAGGCAATTGTCAGTTGTTGTGAGTAGGCTGCAATTTCATCGGCGCTAAATCCAAAATCCATCCGCAAACCTGTAACACCAGCCTCCAACAGAAAGGGTAACGAAAAGTTCTCCAGTGCCTTCCCGGAAATATCCGCCATCAGGTCCATTCCTAACCGCCGGGCAGTCTTTGCAATCTCCAGCAGTTTCTCCTTCAATACTCCAATATCATCTTCCGGCATATGAAGAGAGGTGAATATTTCGGTACAGCCTGCAGCCTTCATGTGTTCCATATACTTCACATTGTCTTCTAATGTGCGGTCCGCTACAAAAATTGAAATTCCGAGCACTGGAATCACCTCAATATCTCAGAGTCGCTTAATCCTGTTCTGCCATAGCCTCTTTAGGTGTACCGAACAGATAAGTGGCAATGAATCCGCCAGCGTATGCTGCGATTAAGCCTATTACATATTTCAGCCATAATCCATTCGCAATCAAGGGAATTAACGCAACCCCGGAAGGACCAATGGCAATGGCTCCAACGTTGCCGAATAAACCGATGACCGCACCACCAATCCCGCCGCCAATACAAGCTGTAACAAACGGACGGCCCAGCGGTAAAGTAACCCCGTAAATCAAGGGCTCGCCGATTCCCAGAATACCGACCGGAAGCGCACCTTTGATCATGTTCGTCAATGATTTATTCTTCTTGCAGCGAATCCATAAGGCGATGGAAGCCCCGACCTGACCTGCCCCAGCCATAGCCAGCATCGGAAGCAACAGCGTCATCCCTGAATCATTGATCATCTCAATGTGAATCGGTGTCAACACCTGATGCAGCCCTAACATCACAAGCGGCAGGAACGCTGTTCCTAATACAAAGCCTGAGAAGGCTCCGCCCACTTCTAACGTCCAGTTAATCGCTCCGATTAAATTACTGGAGATGAATCCGGCGAACGGCATGATGAAAAAGATGGTAATCAGCCCTACGGCCAGCAAGGCGATTGTAGGGGTAACGATAATATCAACCGCATCAGGAATCACTTTGCGCAAATATCTCTCCACGATGGACAGAATCCATACAGCAATGAGAACGCCGATCACCCCGCCTTGACCCGGTGTCAGAGGTGTACCCGTGAATATATTAGTAATGGTCAGGTCTGCTGTAACCCCTGTTAACAGCGTTACCCCGCCGATTACTCCCCCGAGAGCAGGCGTAGCTCCGAATTCTTTGGCGGCATTAATACCGACATAAATCACCAGGTAACTGAAAATCGCATTTTTGATGACATTTAAGATCGTCACATATTGCTGCCAGGTTGCTGTGTCCAAATTACCCGCTGTAATATTGTTCGTCAGAATCGAGCCAATACCGGCAATTAATCCGGCTCCAACGAATGCAGGGATAAGCGGGATGAATATATTTCCGATCTTCCGCAAAAAGTTTTTGAACGGAGTATCGTTCTTCTTTTTTAGCTGCGCTTTCATTTGTGCGCCTTTGGCCTGTAATTGTTCAGCCGAAGTGGAAGGATCGCCCTCAGGACCGCTTGCTTCCAACACTTTACCGAATTCTTCAGCTACTTTGGTTACAACTCCGGGTCCGAGAATGACTTGATAGGTTTCATCATCCACTACTCCCAGAACCCCGTCGATTTGCTTCAAGTCTGCTTCAGCGATTCGGCTGCGGTCCACAACGGTTACACGAAGACGAGTCATACAATGGGTGTACTCGGTTACATTTGCACGGCCGCCGATAGCCCCTAATATGTTGACCGCTAAATCATGATATTTACTCATGTTGATTGCCCCCTTCTTCTGATCGTATTATTGAATCGCCTGACGGACGAAGCCTTGTGATTCTTCCAGCCGCTGCACAGCTTCTTCTTTCGTTAGCCCCGCAAGGATCATTACAATAGCAATCTTAGGCTTCTGATCTGCCTGCTTCAGAACACGCTCTGCCGTTTCAGCATCACATTCTGTCGCATCCATGACAATCCGTTTGGCACGTTCTACAAGCTTTTCATTGGTTAACTGTACATCCACCATTAGATTTCCATATACTTTGCCTGTACGAATCATTGAAGCTGTGGATAACATATTGCAGATTAATTTCTGCGAACTTCCGGCCTTCAAACGTGTTGACCCGGTTAACACCTCCGGTCCATTCACGACTTCGATCGCAATCCCGGCAATTCTGCCAATCGCTGAATCTTTGTTGCAGCTCACGGCTACAGTGGATGTTCCAATAGACTTGGCATATTCTAATCCGCCGATCACATAGGGTGTGCGTCCGCTGGCGGCAATGCCGACGACAACATCTGAGGCTGTCAGCTTAATATCCTGTAAATCCTGTACCCCTAATTGTTCATTGTCCTCTGCACCTTCGACTGCTTTGATGAACGCCCTCTCTCCCCCGGCAATTAGCCCAATGACCTCCTCAGGTGCTGTTCCAAAGGTTGGCGGACATTCAACAGCATCCAGCAGGCCGATACGTCCGCTTGTTCCAGCCCCCATGTAAATTAAACGCCCGCCTTGTCTGATCGCCATTGTAATCACTTCAACGGCTTCGGCAATCTGCGGAATGACTTGTTTCACAGCTTGTGCGACCTTGTGATCTTCTTCATTCATCACTTCCAGAAGCTCAAGCGGCGTTAATTCATCCAGATTCATGGTGTTCTTATTGCGGGTCTCCGTTGTCAAATGCTCTAACATGATTTCCATCATCCTTTTCCGTTTATGAAATCGCTCTCTAAATGCAGAATACCATTACTGAAATATTATTTCAACATAATTATTATTTTATTGAAATTAAATATCATCTATAAATTGAACACATACAAAAACAAACCCCTGCGATGCACACAGGAGCTTGTTCATGTATCCTTCTTCTATATTCACCCTTCACGCCTCCATCAAACCCCGCCTAACCGATAAGTAAAAGCCTTCTTCTCCTTCTTCCTACCGGTGAACTCAAACCGCAGTTCTGATTCCCCCTCACTACCCCTTGTGAATTTAAGGCTATCGGATTTAAATCTCTTCATATCCAACGGATTTTAATGCGGTTCTTGAATAGAAGAATCGTCAGCTTTTGAAAAATAAGTTTTAGAGTGATCCATTAATAAAAGCAGCGGCAGTCTAAGACTTGATAAATAAAGTCTTGGACTGCCGCTGTGGTCGTTCAACTAACGTTTCCCGTTAGTTCAATAGACAGTTCATCAAAAATTATCACTTCACTCGTTCGGAAATATTTTTATTTATTTCTTCAGGATTTTCAACACCAATGATCAACTTTGATATTTTGAACTTACCAACTTTAAAGCTATTCAAATCTAAATGAAGAGTTTCAAGCTCATTTTCAAAAAAGTGCAGTTGATAACCACCGTTTGATCTAAATAACCCATTTCTCATTTCTCCTAATAAAGCACCATATAGTTTAAAAGCATTTGGTATCGGTCTACCTGTTGTTATTCCTGTGATTGAAGAGTATGGAATTTGCAACCCTTTATCTAATTTTAAAAAGGGTGAGTTTCCAAAGTCGATATTTACGTAGGTTTCCATTAGTTGAATTTTACGTTCCATATTTTGATTCCCCCAATCAAATAATCCATTTATTTCATAACCCATAATTACATATAATACCACAACACCTCTTTTCTTCATAAAGGTCTTAACTGCTCTTTAGTTGAATGGCGACGGATTCTAAAGCTAATCCGTCGCGTATATTTGAGTGGTCGATGCCTTCTCATGACCGAGCATTCCTTGAATGAAGTCTAAGGGAGCACCATTATCAAGGAGTTGGCATGCATATGTATGTCGAAAGCGATGCGGGTACACATTCACTTCAAGTTCTTCCCGATCTGCAAGCCGTTGTATTGCCCACCTAATCGTAGGTATAGCCATTCGTTTTGTTGGATGCGTATCGGTAACAAATAAGGCTTTGCAGGAATCCTCACGGCTAGCCAGGTACTTCTTTAACCATACTTTGCACTTAGTCGTAAAGTAAACTTCTCTTTGCTTCGATCCCTTGCCATTTACGATTGCTGAGCAGTTCTCCCAGTTTAGATCTTCGATGTTGATCTTTTCTAACTCCCCAACCCGGCAGCCGGTACTATAGAGAAACTCAAGCAGTGCTCTTTCCCTGACGGACTGACATGAGATTTTCAAGTGTATGATGTCTTCCTCAATCAAAAACTTAGGAATGCGCTTTTCTAACTTGGGTTCTCTCAATTTCAAAGATGGATTTGAAGTCAGATACGTCTCTTCATAAGCATAGCGGAAAAGAGAACGAACAAAACGAATTCGATGACCAAGGCTGTTTGGCTTCAAACGAACTGCTTGCTTTGCCAAGTACTCCTTCAGTGTACTTAACGTTATCTCTGTGATATCGAGATTTCCTAGCGCCAGTACTAGCATCTTGTGCTGTAAAGCGTATGCTTTTAATGTTTTTGGACTGAACCCTTGAATGTATTTGTCAGCCTCATAGCCTTTAATAAAAATGATTTTATAAACTCATAAGAAACGAATGACTTTCTTTATCCATTTTTTCTATCGCATATCTAAAAGAAATTCTTGGCATATTTTCGTGATTATTAATGAGATAATCAATGACCTCTTCTTTATTTATTTGAGATAAAGATTTGAGCATCCAACCGTATCCTTTAAGAACTAATTCATGCTTATCATTCATTAACCTATCTGCAATGTAAAATGGCTTTAATCTGTTAAAATCATTTCGCATTATAGATGGAATAAGAATAACGGCAGATGCTCTTCGAACCCAAAAATCATCATCTTCTGTCCATTCTAATACATTGGTAAACAGTTCTTTATATTGTAAAAGCAAATTTCCAAATGCATGGGTACAAAAATCATCACAATCTCCCCAACCACGTACATATTTTTTTAACCACAAATAGAAAACAGAGTATGTAATCTTAGTATATTGCTTATGTACCCTATTGGCCCAATCAAAAGCAATAACTCCCTTTTCCCAGCGACGTTCTTCCAGTAAGCGTTCACATAATGGAATAATATGCTCTATCTTTTGATCAGGAAGCATTCTGAATACCTTGCCTGACAATTTTCGTATATCACCAGTTTTGATATGAGTGCCTATTGGTTTGTTTTCATTTAAGAATTCAATTTCGTTATCAATGAATTCGAATACATTATTCATCAAATTCTCCTCTTTGGGGTGAATATTGACCAGTGATTTCAATAACATTTCCATCTGGGTCTGTCAGTTGAAAGTAATAATAAGGACTTACATTGTTAATATATTTGATGCTGGTTAATTGCCCGCTAATATCCAACTGTTTTATTCTGTCTCTCTCTTGCTCCAAATTTTCAGTCCAGAGATTTAGTACAAACTTATGTGTATTCTCAGCTTCAACTATTGCAACTAAATTATCAAACTCCTCTACATATTCCCCTTTTCTAACAGTCAAATTTGGATTCATCGCATCAAAATAACCATTCATAATAGATATATTCTTCCCATTAAACTCAAACTGAGCAAATCGCTGCATATTTTGTGAACTTACTGACATTTCTAATAATTTCTCATAGAATCTAACTGATTTATTAAAATCCCTTACTATCAAATAAATTGAACCTAGATGCATATATACCTCCCAAGATTTGCAACTTGATAATGTACTTTCATTCATTCTATCCCAAACCAAAAACACAAACAAGTGTTCTTGATATTATATTTAGACAGTATCTTATTCGCGAAATTATTGAACTATCCTGCCCGTTAGCTTAATGAAGTATTGACAGTCTAATACTTTATTTTCTCAGTCTCCGACAAAATGAGGATAGCTGATGAACGCTTCACGTTTCTGGGCATTCCAGTCCAGTGAGCCGCCAATGGCATCATTAACGAACCGCAATGGTATGTATAGCTGCTTATTCACTTGCTGGAAGGCTGCGGAATAGGTAATCTGTTTCCCGTTCACAGAGGCCATCCGGCTGCCGATCTTCATGCTGCCTGTCGTAAGGATGTTGTTAATGGTGATCATCCTAGTATGTTCATCATAACTAATTGTAGCCCCGCTGACATATAGCTTGTCCAGCGAGAGCATCACAGTACCATTCATCAGTGTGGCTCCCCCTGCGGAGGTGGTGATTGGCGACTTATTCAGATAGATTTGAATCGCGGGTAATTGGGCGGATTGAGTGGAACCGGAAGCTGCGGCAGCCGGAGCCGAAGAATGAGACACACCCGTGACCAGAACGCTAAGACCGATAATCCGCATGATTTTTTTAAAAGTGATCATATGCGCCCCTCCTCTCTCAGAAAATACCATATTTCACATCATAGCATAAAGCGGATGGAACAGCAGAATATTACATGGTAGACTGAGAAAAAAATGCCCGCATTCATCAGTCGGATGAAAAGCGGACTTGGGAGAGAGTTTCAATTGGCAAAATGGGATAATATGCTGGCTATGCTATGGATGCTACGGTCCGGCAAAAAACTCACTGCCGCACAGATTGCGGACAGTCTGGAAATCAGCGTCCGTACCGTGTACCGGTATATTGACGCACTTGGTGCCAGCGGTGTGCCGGTGGTTGCGGAATCCGGGCATGACGGCGGAGTGTATATTCTGGACAGCTTCAGCGAGACGCCCCTGTTTTTCAACGCGCTAGAGCTGAAGGCACTGGTAGATGCTTATAAATTCGCGGTAGGCGCAGGTTATCCTTATGCGAAGGAACTGGAGAGCGCCCTCAAGAAGGTGGAGAATGGATTGCACGAAGAACAGCGCCATGACTTGTCGCTGCTAACCAGCGGCCTCGATGTCATTGCCCCGTCCCGTCCGCCGTCTGTCGTCCCTTTGCTGCGTGAGCTGGAGCTGGCTGTGAAGGCGGGACAGACCGTTCACCTCACCTACCGGAAAGAGAATGCTGCACATGATGAAGAGCGCGAAGTCGATCCGTATGGACTGGCTTATGACCGCAGCGAATGGTATGTCGTCGCGTTCTGCCACCAGTCAAGGGCAATGCGGACCTTCCGTGTTGACCGCATTGCCGCGCTTAAGCTGACGGATGCCTGCTTCGAGCGGCCGGAGCAGTTCTCGGTGTCTGTCTACTTCCGCAGCCAAGCGGAAGAGGAGCGGGAAGAAGACGGTCCCCTTGCGGTTATCCGCATCGAAGGGGAGCCTGATACGCTGAACAAGCTGTGCAGCAATTGGCATCTGCGTCACTACTTGACGGAACGGACCGACCGGGAGGCGCGGTTCCTGCTCGATGTTCCGTCCATGAACAAGTACCTGCCGAAGTATCTGTTAAGCTTCGGTACTTCCATTCGTATTCTGGAGCCGGTGGAGCTGAAGGAGCAGATCCAGGAATTGGCCTGTGCAGTTACCAGACATTACATGGACGATGCTGATTGAACTTCACTGACAGCCCTAATCCAAGGTTCCCCTTAGAAGACCCTGCCAAATGAAGCAGCTCCTGCGGCATATTCGCTGCAGGAGCTGCTTTTTTCACCTTATGTGCTGAGGATTTATTGCAACTAAGCGCCTGCCAAGGCCGTAACCTGAACCTTAAGTTCATTGACCTGCTTGCGCATGTCTTGAGCTTCCTTCTGCTGCTTCTGGACTACCGTGGTCAGTACGCCGATAATGTCCATCAGCACTACAGACTTGTGATCCGCAGTGGAGAAAATCTGTGGCACATCCTCGGCGATGAAGCCGATATTCTGCTGCTTGCCGTTCTCCGTCTTGTAGTTGAAGGTCACCGGCTTCAGCTTGTTCAGCAGCTCCAGCGCCTTCTTCACCGGCAGGCTGGCGATGTTCTCCTTGTAGGTCCGGGAGGAGGTCTGCGCGAAGTTCGTTGCCCGCAGGTTACCGTTCACATCCAGCTTGTAGTTATCCGCGGGCGCTTTGCCAATGCCAATATTGCTGCTGGAATCTAGCGTTAATACATCTGCCACCTGGACCAGTTCATCATAGACGGAATCCTGGCAGACCAGCTTCTGCATACTTCCCTCAATGCCCGCCTGCCATGCATTTGCCGTAGCATCCCAGAGAATCTGTGCCTTCTTATCCTTGCCCCTGTCAAGCTCGATCCCCCGGGTAACCGTCAGGCTGCCGCTGATCTTGGCATCCTTCACGTTCACTGTACCGCCGAGGGTCAGGTCCTTCGCTGACAATGTGCCTGTGAAGGCGGCATCCTTCGCGGTGAACATTCCTGTAAATTCGGCATCCGCTGCCTTTAATAACGTGTCGATCACTGCGTCCTTCGCGGTTAATGATCCGTTGACATCAGCGTCAGTAACGGTTAACTTCCCGGATACCGCCGCATTACCGTTCACATCCAGCTTGGCGGCTGGTGCGGCGGTGCCGATTCCGATATTGCCGGAAGCCACTTTCAGCACAGCATTCAGATCCGTAAGCTCCTTATGCGTATGACCGCTGTAAGAGAGCTGCTTGAGGCTTCCAGCAAGTCCCATCTGCCATTCAGCCAGCGCTTCGTTCCATACAATCTGTGCCTTGGCGCCTGTGCCTCTACCCACATTAATACCTTGGCTAAGAGTAAGGCTGCCCGTAACTGCAGCATCCTTCGCTGAGAACGTTCCGCTGACCTCGGCATCCGTAGCCGTTAATACGCCACTGACGTTTGCGCGCTTAGACGTTAACGTTCCGCTTACAGCGGCGTCCGTAACGGTTATCCCGCCGGATACCGCCGCATTGCCGTTCACCTCAAGCTTGGCCGTTGGCGCTGCGGTGCCGATTCCGACATTCCCGGAGGCGATCTTCAGCACCCCGGTCAGTTCCGACAGCTCTTGGTGTGTATGGCCGCTGTAGGAGAGCTGCTTCATGCTTCCTGCAATACCCGCCGTCCAGACATCCTGGGCTTCATCCCAGAGCAGCTGCGCCTTCTGATCCGTTCCTCTGTCCACTGCAATTCCCTTACTGAGCGTAAGACTGCCGGTGATGGCGGCATCCTGAGCAGTGAAACCTCCGCTAACCGTGACATCCTTAAGCGCAGCCAGGCCGCTGATCTTGGCACTTGCTGCTTCCAAGCCGCCGCTTAGCGAAGCCTCTGTAACCGTCAATGATCCGCTGACAACGGCATTCCCTTTGACCTCCAGCTTAGCAGCCCGGTCATCCGTGCCAATCCCGACATTGCCTTCGTCAACAGTGATTGCCCCCGACAGTGAAGCATACTCGGGGTGGGTATGTCCCTTGAACTCTATTGCCCTCAGGGTATCTGAGATTCCGGCCAGCCATTCATCGGCAGTCTCATCCCACAGCAGCTGGGCTGGAAGAGCAGTGCCGCCGCGGAATACCTCCAGACCGGCATTTTGGACAATCGGAGTCTTCTGAGGAGCATACTTGTTGACTCTTATGATGTTGTCTTCAACCTCAAGGGTAGCCGCATTAATCGTCACCATGTCGCCATTCACCATCAGATTGCCGTTCACGGTCAGATCCTTGGATATGGCAGCGCTGATTGCACTAAGCTCCCCGCGAATTTCCGCATTGCCTTGTACATCGAGCTTAGACTTAGGATTGAAGGTCCCTATACCGACCTCTCCGCTGTTGGTAACACTGAATGCAGTGCTTCCTCCCGGTACCTGCACATCCAGCAGCGCCAGCGGAGTCGTTGTTCCGATACCGACATATCCCTTCGCATCCGAGAAGAGGGCAATCGTATTGCCGAGTGAATTGAACAGCTTGTTCTGGCCGCCCTTCCCGGTGCCGAATTCAGAGAAGGTAACCCCGTCGCCATAAAACCAGGCATTCTGCTCATTATTCCAGTAGATCCGGGCATTCTTCTGTGGGCTTCCGTCTTTGTTCAAGCCGCGCAGAGCTTCAAACCCTCCGGCAGTCACATTCCCGGACACCACCGCATGATTGCTAATCACGGCACCCGCTGCATTAATCCCTTTGTTAAAAGAAGCGGAGCCCTCGAATACAGCATCACTATGAGCAGTCAGCTTACCCGAGAAGGATGCCGCGCCAGAGAACTCTGTCTCCGTCCGGAAGACCGCTTTGCCTGCCACATCCAGCACTTCGGTAGGATTATCCGTGCCCACTCCCATCTTGCCGCTGCGGGTCAGGCTGAGTACCGTTCTGCCGGCAGTGCCCAGCTTCCAGCGGTCCTTGGCCCACTTGATCTGCGCATTGGTCTCGGTACCCTGCAGCACCTCAATGCCATCTCCGACTGTCACCGTTCCCGCAATTGCCGCACTGGCGGCAGTCACTGCTCCTGTAATCACGGCACCCGCAGCCTTCACTGCGCCGGAAGCCTGGACATTGCCTGATGTATCCACCACCAATGCCGCACTGTCTGTAGGTGTTGCAAGCTGCCACTGATCCTTGACCTCATCCCAGGCAAGCTTAGCCGGATTCTCATCCGGGCCGCGATAGATTTCAAGTCCGCCACCCGCAAGCGAATTGACTGTACCGGCATCCTTGTTAAGGGTGATCCAGGGACTGCCGATATCCAGCTCATCTGTGGCAATTGTTGCAGAGGCTCCCCGGATCTCCAGCTCTCCGGCTACTGTCAGATTGCCGCCCACCGTCAAGTCATGGTGAACATCCACATCCCCTTCGGCGCTGGCGCTGAGTGCCAGGATGTCACTCTTCGGGTTGTACAGCTGGCTATGGAGATGCAGAGAATCCGCACTCTCCATCTGCGTCAGCTTGTCCCAGGAGCTGCCGCTGGCGACATTCTCCAGTGAATTTCCGATACCTACCTTCCACTTCCGCTCACTTTCGTTCCAGAACATTCTGGCTGGCGGCTGCGATTCTCCCCGGAACACTTCAATGCCGCTCTCGGGGGCTGGCGGGGTATCCCCTGCGAATTTGTTGATCTCAATGACGTTATTGGTGACGACCAGATCTTCACGGTTAAGCGTGGTCGTGGTACCTTTGACGATCAGGTTGCCGTCTACCTTAACCAGGCCCTGAACTGCCAGACCGCCGCTGACTTCCGCCCCGTTGTTGACAGTTAGGGTACCCTGCACCTCTGCATCCTTGATTATTTCAATATCAGCATCTGCAGTAACCTGGACAGCCGTGTTGCCCGCGCTATCGCTCAGGGAATTGTGCCGGTGCAGGCCATCGGCATCTGAGCTGACGCCTCCGGTCAACGCATCCCAATTGCTCCCGTAGGCAATATTAGACAGCTCATCACCCAGTCCCAGCTTCCATCTGCCATCCGTCTCGTCCCAGAGCAGCCTGGCGCTCGGGTTCAGCTTGCCCCGGTAGACCTCAATGCTGCTCTGCTTCAGGGAGGAACTGTTCCCCTCGAATTTATTCAGCTCAATCCGGTTGCTGACCACCACCAGATCTTCCTTTTTGACGAAGGTAGTGGTGCCCTTGACGGTCAGATTGCCTTCAATTGTAGCCGATCCTCCCACATTCAGATCGGACTTCATCGTTGCACTGCCCTTGGCTAACAGCGTACCACCAAGCTCCATATTCCCGGATGCCGACAGCTTTCCCTGTCCGTCTGCCGACAGAATCGTTCCGCCGGACGGTGTGCTCAGTGTGCTGTGCTTATGGGAAGCATCCGCTACAGACCCGTTCGTCAGCGAGTCCCATTTGTTCCCGTAGGGAATGTCCGACATGCTGCCTTCAAGCCCGATTCTCCACTTGCGGTCTGTTTCATTCCACTCCATGCGTGCTGCCGGAAGCTGGCTGCCCCGGTAGACATCCAGCCCTCCCTTGTTACCCAGAGCTGTGTGGTCTTCCGCCTTATTGACCGTAAGGAAGCTGTCTGCTACCTCCTGCTCAATCTTCCGGATTACCACCTCTTCTTCCCGGACGATCAGCTTGTTCACGGTCAGGGTCTCGCCGACCATCAGCTCATGAGGGATATTCACATTGCCGTCCGTACCGATCTCCAGCGCAAGCAGGCTCTTGTCTTCGTTATGGAACTGCCTGTGGGTATGCAGAGCATCTGCGTTCCGGTTACCGCCGGTCAGCTCCACCCACTGCTTCCCGTCAGGAATATTGGTCATATCCCCGCTCACGGTGCCGGTCTGCCAGGATTTCGCGGCTTCATTCCAGGCTATCTTGGCATTGGGCAGCGTGGCTCCCCGGTAGACCTCCAGGCCATCCTTCTGGGATACCAGTGTCCCGGATATGCTCATCCCCCGGTCAACCAGAATTGTGCCGGAGTTATCCGTACGAAGCACCGGTGTCCCGTCCGCAGCCTTCAGCTGGCTATGGCTATGCAGACTATCCGCATTCGCGCCATGATGCAGCTGCTCCCAGTCTGCGCCGTAAGCAACCTTGAACATGCCGCTGACCTTGTCACCCTCCAGCGTCTCGGTTCCGATCATCCAGCTCTTACTTTTCTCATCCCATTGCAGCTTGGCACTGGAATGATCCTTGCGCAGGATCTCAATACCCATCCGGTCATCCTCAGCAGCATTCTGATTCAGGGTGACCTTGCTTCCGCCGATGATAACCTGGGGAACGTCCAGCACCGCCATTCCTCCGCTGACTTCAATCCCTTGCTTCGCGGAGAAGGGCCCCTCCATAGTCGACGCGCCGGAGACCTCCAGATCGCCGGACTCATTCACCTTGAACACCGCTGCGCTGCCCGAGGTTACAGATAACGTGCCGTCTATATCCACCGCTCCATAAGTGCTGATGGCCCCCGCCTTGATGTCACCTGTGAATTCTGTCAGCACAGCGTGAACATTAAGCCGGCTCCCTTCCTCGCCGTCCAGTTCCTCCGAATTGCTGAGGAAGGGCGTTTCGGGCTTCTTCTCTTTGCCGATAATGATCTGATCTGCCTTAAGCACCGTCCCGCCTGCGGCCCTGGTCACCAGCTGAGACCCGTCTACATCCGTCTCATAGATCCCGCCGATCGTTAAGGACCCGTCCTGGGAATGCTTCAGATTCACCCGGGCCAGCAGGATGTTCTGGTGTACATCTGCGGGCTTCCGGGAGCTTATATCAATGTTCGCCTGCTCCAGCACATGGATGGGGTTGCCTCCGCCCTTGAGCAGATCTGTATCCGTCAGCTTTTCCTTATAGCTGATAGAAATATAGATCTGATCCGAAGTGCTGTACCCGGAGAGATTAATCACCCGATCCGGGTGAGCGTCACTGACCATAATTTCCTGGCTGATCTCCTCATTGTGCTCCGGGTCGGTGACACGGTTGAGGGCAAAGCCCGGAGCGATCTCAACGGTTATCCCGTCCCGCATGGTGACCTTAAGGCCATCCACGACTCCCCAATCATGAAAATGACGGTTGTGCAGCTGCCGCACACGCTTATGGTAATTCTGATCCAGCGTCAGATCCTCTTCCTTCAGCAGCAGCCCGTTGAAATAATTCATGCGTTTCATATCCTTTGGCACAATCCCACTCCTCCCAGCTCTTCATAGTTACAGCTAGCTTAGGCCTGAACGGACTCCTCTTCTGCGCCAGCCAGCTCCTCCAGCACCTGGATGGCCCCGCTGATGCGTGTTAAGGTATATCCCAGATTGGTACGCTTCTCGTCCAGCTCCTGGATCATCTGCCGCCCGGTTTCAAGCTCTGCCTTCAGTTCGTTCATGCGTGCTTCTAATTGTTCTTTCATGAGTTCATCCTCCTAAGGTTTAGGCACCCTGCAGGGTGTCGATTTGTTTTTGCATTCTTGTGATCGCTTTCTGCTGATCCTTCATCACGCTGGTCAGCACAGCAATGATATCCATCCCGCTGATCGCCCGCTGATCTGGATCGGCCAGAACGGCTGGCACTTCCTCTGCAATAAAGCCGAGTGTCTTTTGCTTAGTGCTTCCTTTGTATTTAAAAGAGACCGGGTTTAGCCCGTCCAGCAGCTGCTTCGCTTCCTTAACCGGAATGTCGGCAATATTGTCCTTCAGCTCGCGCGAAGACCACCAGTACATGCTACCGTTGGCATAGACCCCGCCGCTGGCATGAAGATAGATACGGTCGCCGGCATCATTAGAGACTCCGATGTCCAGCACGCAGTTCTCCCCGCTGGAGGGATAGTACTTGATCCAGGCCGAATCGCCGCTGCCGCCCCCGGGATCGGACGGGAAGATAATCCCGTTGTTGCCGCTGCCCGCGCTCGGGATCAGGGCATTTCTCACTTCCAGGCTGCTGTGGACAGAAGCATAGGACCAGTCGTTGCCGTAATTGAGCACCAGATGGCTGCCGTTATCGACCAGCGCCCGGCCGGGTGCCCCGCGGCGTCCGGGATAGCCGATGTAGAAATCAGCGCAGCGTACAACGGCGGCGAATTCCTCAGCCACATCCAGTTTTTTGAATTTGCCGGCGAAGTTGAACACCTCTGTCTTGATGCTGCCTTTAATCTCAAGGTCGCCGCCAATATATGCCCCTCCCTTCACCTGCAGGGAGCCATTCACATCCAGGTTATCCCAGATGGAGACTCTGCGGGCTCCTGATTTCCCGTTTCCCGCGATCATCAATGAATTGTAGTTCGTGGTATCGTTACTGATCTCGGCGTTATTAACAGATTGACCTGTGAAGCCTGTCCATCCTGAGGTGAAGCGGACCGGATTCTGGCCGCTCAGGATACGCAGCTCCCCTGCCACATCCAGCTTGTCCGCAGGCTGCAGCGTTCCGACGCCTACGTTGCCGGATGCTATCAGGGAGATATGGTCACTCCTGTCATTGGAGGTGCCGATCTCCAGCGTGCAATCCTCGCCTGTACGGGGATAGTACTTGATCCACGCCTGGTCCGCTCCGCCCCCGCCCGGATTGGCCGGGAATATAATGCCGCTGTGCTCCCCGTTCCCCGTGCTTGGAATAATCTCCTGGGAGGCCTGCATTGTGCCGTTCACATACAGAAATCCGTTCACATCCAACCGGTCCCAGATGGCGACCTTTCTCTTCTGCCCGGCAGAGTTATTGCCGACTATCATCAGCGCCTTGTAGTCTGTAGTATCGTTACAGATCTCCGCACCGTTCATCTGTTTATCGGGAAAGCCCGTCCAGGCAGAGGTGAAGCGAAGGGGGTTCCGGCCGCTGAGCAGGCGGACGCTGCCCTCGACATCCAGCGAATCCTCCAGTACCTTCTGCGGTCCGATGCCGACATAGCCGTTCTTATTCCAGGAGAGCGCCTGCTTATCTGTATGGGAGCCATCAGCGTTAACCGTCCGGGTGCCTAGTGCCCCGCCGCTGCCGCCAAATAATACCGGACCATCCAACTCTGCCATCGCAAAGGGCTTTCCGGCTCCGAACCACCCCAGGCCATGCGAATGGTCAACCGTATCGGGGTTCGTCCCTTTCAGCAGCAGGATTCTGTCGTCCTGCAGGGCAAGATCGGCATCACTGTACAGCTTGCCTGCCCCGGTGAAGCCGAAGCTTTGGCCTGCTGATGAAGACAGCTTACTGTGCCGGTGCAGCAGATCAGCGAATTCAGACTTAATCAGGCTGTCCCACTCGTTGCCGTAGGCGATTTTCTTAAGATCGTTGCCGATCCCGGCCTTGAAGCATTTATCCTCCTCCACCCAGACGATCCGCGCATCATGCTTGCCCTCGTCGCCCCGGTATACCTCCAGACCGCCATCACGCGCACCGGGGAATACATAGTTCGGATCATCCGTGTTGGGACTGTTCACTTCAACGAAGCTGTTCATAATCCGCATCTCGCTCTGGGCCTTGTCCTTGCTCTTCAGAATCAGCTCGCCCTCAATCGTCAACGCTCCGGCAACGCTCATAGCCCCTGTGAAGCGGGTCTCAGGAGCTCTGATCTCGAGTACTTTACCAGCCTGCAGCGCAGACATGGACGGCATCGCTGCCAGAACGGCTTCACTCAGCCCCGCGCTGTCCATACTGTCTTCACTCTGAACCGGGATCACCAGCTTCTCCGTGACCAGCTTCTTGCCAGCGGCACCGGCATAGGTTCTTAAGGGCGTCCGGGCCGCATCGCTGTCGTAATCGTAAATACATGTACTGTCGATGGTAATGCCCGCCCCATCGGTGCGGGGAACCACCCGGGCCAGAAGGATCGTGTCGGTACCCTCAGGCCTAGTGGTCCCATGACTGATTTTCCCCCGCTCCCAGACATGGATCTGCTCCCCTTGTCCACGCTCAATGCTGCGTTCAGCCCCTACCTCTTCATAGCTGACCCAGATATAGATATTCTCATTGGCGTTATACTCGGAGAGGTTGACCGGATTATCCGGATGCCCCTCATAGATCAGGATTTCCTGGCTGATGCTCTCATACTTGTCGCCGTTCTTGACCAGCACCAGATTCAGGGCCAGCCCCTCTGCAATGCTCACCTTCATGGATTCCCCCGGCTTCGCAGAGGGCAGTACCTTGAGCCCGCAGACAATCCCCCAGGTATGCAGATAACGGTTATGCAGCCGCTGCAGACGCAGGTGAAACTCCTGATCGAGCTTGTAATCCTCAGCGTTCAGGAAGAGCCCGTCGAAGTAGCTCATTCTTCTTAATTCTTTTCCCATGATTCGCTTGCCTCCCGATCTATAATCTCTATTGCTCTGTCATACCCCCGACTAAGGTCTCCATCCCCACACGCCCATAGACCCCCAGACGCATAGACGGGACTTCAATATTCAAGCTGGAATTGGTGTAAAAGGGCCGCTCCTTCCGGATCACCTCCTGCAGATTCCGCACCTTCTGCTGCAGCAGGCTCCGGCTGTATGCCGGAAGGATGATATGGACGGAGAAGTAGCTCGGCTCGGCCGCCCCAACCATCGTATTGATGCCTATACGCCGGGCATTACCGAGACGGACAGGCTCCTCGTAGCTATAGATACGGATGGCCGCCTCTTCACCGGCGTGAACCTGCAAATATTCGGCCAGACCGCCCAGGGTTCCGCGTTTCTTGTAGAGCTGGACGATGCTGCTGATTAGCTTGCGGTTAACGGTGCTGCGTGTGTCCGCAAGCGGAAGAATCTGCGTAGGGGCAAGCGTACGCTCCAGGTTATCCTCCTCACCGTCATACTCTACGCCTTCGGCCAACTGGAGACCCACCCAGCCTGCAAGCCAGGGCAGAAACTGTGAGGGAGCCGTCTTCGGATCGAAGTATTGATGCAATCCGTCCAGCAAGGCCTCCATTCCCACAGATTCCGCGCCTGCCGTCCCCGTATTGCCGGAGAGCATGGCTTCGAAGGCCTTCAGGAACCGTCCCAGAAAAAATTGTTCATCGGACTCCCCCGATTTCTGCTGGAACACCCGGGGGAGATACTCCACATAACTGTACCCGTCCGTCTTGCTCATGCTTCCACCTCAATCTTCAGGTCCTTCAGCTTAAATAACTGGAACGGCAACAGGTCGGGCGAGTCCAGGTTCACGCTGGTCACATGATCAATGCCGGCGATTCCCTCTACCAGATGATACAGATCCGAGGCGTACAGCTTCCTCCCCGGAAGCCAGCCCTGTCCGCGTTCCCCTCCGTTAACGGGGTCCAGGAACTGTACAATGCTGTCGTTCACGATGCTCCCGATGCTCTGATTCCCGGCGGCAACCGTCATTTCGATCACAACGTCCCGGTAATCAGGCTCAACGACATGGACACGGGTCGTCAGCAGCTTGCTCTTCTCCAGGAAGGCCTTAACCTGTTGCTTGATCTCCGTCATGTCTCTGCGCAGATCCTGCTGATTCGCAGTCTGGAGCACCAGAACCACCGACACATGCCCGAAGGCTTCTTTATCCCGCCCGGTGCCGTTCTCCATATCCGTATTAATCAGACAGAGCGTTCGGACCGCAAGGTCGGGATACGTGCTCTGAATCCCCGGGATATCCAGCAGGCTCTGCCTAGCCAGCAGCTGGTAATCTTCTGCCGTCACAGCCCTGTAGCATTCGGAGAACTGCTTCGCTCCGCGGGATATTCCGCTGGCCAGCTCCTCTCCGTCCTCCAGGGTGATACCCAGCAGCTTGAGGAATTGCTGCTTGCTCTCATCTGTCACCTGGTCAAGCCTGTAGAGGACCATTTCCGTGAAATAGGCGAACAGCTCCACCAGCGTAATGCCGGGATCGGAGGGATTATAGTTCGTCCATTCCGGATCGTAGAGCGGAATCAGCGCAGTGGCATCGGCCACAAGCTGGTCAAAGCCAAGATCATCGAGCTTCAATACTGGAAGCGGCATAGGTTCTTCCTCCTTTCTGTAGTTACGGCTCCAAGGCATTACAATACGGACACCGTGCCACGGTATCCGGTATGCCGGACAGCCCCGTCAGATACCTCCGCTCTTGCATGCGGATAGCCTCCAGCCCGCACGCTGCCGTGGTTGCGGTCAGATCATGAATCAGGTCTGCACGCTTATCCATAAGATACGGAAAAGGATGCTCCTCCGGCTTGTTCACCAGATGCAGCCCGCCGCAGATCAGCTCATCCTCTTCCAGATGAATATTGCCGCTGCCGATGGTGCGGATCTTGAGCGGTGTAGTGTTGATGTATTCATCCGTCCGGCTCAGGAAGACGATATCCTTCTCCTCGAATACGGCGGTCTTCACCACAAAGGTTACCGACCCCGAATCCAGCCTATTGAGGATATACGTCCGGACCGTCAGATCATCCGTGAGTTCAAATTCCAGATCGCTGCCCTCAGGATAGCTCTCGGCAAGCGGTTCTTCATCAAGGGTCTGGCATTCGAGCATATCACCGTCAATGGAGAGAACAATTAGCTCCACCGGCTTCCGGGATCTGTAGCGGAGCCTGATGATTCCGTTCTCCTTGAATCCTCTGAGCACCAGCGATTTCACTTCATCCCCGGCATCCACCGGCTCAGCAAGGGCAAATTGAAGCGCGTTGTCCTCAGAGCGGACTAGGCTATATTTCGGATAGGCGGCCTGGGGCTTATACGGCCCGTTCTCAAGCGGCTCCAGCTTCAGCGTGAAGCATTGAACGGAAGCCTTGACGAGCACATCCGATACATAGTCAACACCCGGCGTCTGCTTAATCACGGCATAGACCTCGGAGACATACAGGTTCTGTCCCAGCTCCCAGCCCGCGTTCCCGTCTGCACCCTTAAGCGGATGAAAGAACTGCTTCAGGTTATCAATGATCCGGCCCTCGGCTACCTTCCGCTGGTCTGGAGAGGTATATACTACGGTTGCCTCCACAGCAGTGCGGACATAGTCCGGGCCAATGACCTCAATTCCCGGCTCGGCAGTGTTCAGAGGGGCCGAGATCCGTTCGCACAGATAGGCTTCTATCTCACTGCGCAATTCCTGGCTCGGGACCGGCCTCGGATCGTCTGTCTCCGGCACCACAATCAGTGTGGCTCTACCCGGAGTGAATTCCAGCTCCCGGTTCATAGCGCTGAGACATTTCACCTTGGCGATCTGAGGCATCGCCTCACGCACCAGCCATTCCATATCCTCAGCGGTGACGCCCCTGTTCCAGCTCTTCAGCGTATGCGGCCCGCGAAGCTCGGCCTGCTCTGCTTCCTCCTGATCGAAGCCGCCGTCCGCTGCCACCGGATTCGTTACGGAATCCAGCCAGCTGTAGCTGTCCCATATCCGCGTTACCGAGCCTGTGGCCACATTCCCGGACGTCCCGCCGCCATGCTTGTAGTCACACAGGAGGTTGTCTGTGCCCATAGGCGGAATCATGCCGCTCCGTCCATCCCCGAACATGATCATTCCGGTGCTTCTGTCCAGCATATAGTGCCTTGAATCTGAACCGGATACGGAGAATGTGTTGACTTCCTCCCACGGTATCCATGCCCCCTGACCGGTGGCTTCTCGGACCTTGAGAAGCTGACCGGGCAGCACGGGTATTTTGGACAACTGAACGATCTGATTCTCTTCACCGTTACTGGAGCCCAGAAGCTCTCCCGCAGCGGTATTGGAATTGCGGGCCCAGACCGCGTTAGCGAGAATGGCATCCACCTGCGGAACAATCTCGAACCGGCCTTCATCCAGCCGGGCACGTATCCAGTACTGCTCCGTGCCGAACAGCGGCCGCTTCGCAATATCTCCCGGCACGGCAAACTGTAGTATCTCCCTGCGGGTGAAGCCTCTGATCTCATCACTCACGCTGAGCGTCAGCCATCTTCTGCCGTCCCAATACTCCCACGCCACCACCGGACGTCCCAGCTGTTCACCGGTTAGCGGGAAGAAGAGCGACACGGGCAAATCGCTGATATCACGGTCAAAGCCCAGATAGAAGGTCGGCTCCGTCTCAGCGCACGGATAGAAGGGCTTGAAATACTCGCCTTCGTTCCGGCAGGCCGCCGACCTGTCGGCGAAGCTGAAGTTATTCTCTGTGAGTACGGTCTGCGGGTGCGCCTCCAGCGTGTAGCAGTAGGCAATACTGAGCTTACGGATGGAGGGCGGTGCGTAAGTCGCCTGGGTTACCTTGAGCTTGGCTACATTGATGCTTCCCTCTCCCAGCTTGACCTCTTCATCCTGATATTCGTATTTCGCATCCTCGCCGTAATTCCCGCCGGTGATGCGGGCCCGGACCCAGTACTGCTCTTCACCGCCCAGCGTCAGCTTCTGGATACCCGGACAGACGAAGCTCAGCGTTCCGCTGGCAGTAAGGCTGCTGACCGCACGGAGGGCAGCGCCACCATCAGCTGCACCGCCTTCGTCCGTTCTCTCCTCAAGACCGGTGATCGCAAGCCATTCCTGCCCGTTCCAATATTCCCAGCCAAGTCTCACATACGGTGTGTCCGGCAGCTTGCTGATCTCCGGCTCTGACAGCTCCACCCTCAGCGTAATCCGGGCACCCGGCTTCGAGAAGGCCTCGCCGCAGGCGATATAGAACGTATCGTTGATTCTGGGCTTGTCCCCCAGCGGATAATAATCCTTGCCCATATCCAGCAGGTTCCCGTTATTCACCGTCACATCCGGCGGGAGCGGCTGCGGACTCACCACGTTAAGCTCCAGGCGGATATCTTCGATATCTGGCATTAGCACTCCGGTGGTTATAGGCTTCTTCAGCTCGGCGAAGATCCATTTGCCCGGCCATTCCCGTAGCGTCCCGGACGATCCGTACCCCGCCAGCGTCTTCGTATGCACGCCAGTCAGCCGGTCAAACCGGACCACTGCCCTCCACAGAGCATTCTCTTCCTCTTCCGCTTCAGCTATCGAGGAAGGATACAGCTGCACAGAATTCCCTTCTTCATCGAAACAGAACCAGTCAATATGGTTCAGCAGATCCCCGGTTCTGTCCTGCCCCGGCGCGGCCTTGCTCAGAGCGGCTTCATCCGGTTTGTTGAAATAGACCGATAAGCTGCTGCCCGCTTCCTGGAATCCTAACAGCTCTGTATGTCCAAGATACAATCTGTGGACTACTGTCGAATCGCCCCTGAACAGCCGGGCAGGTCTGCCGGCAGGTCCCCCGGCAACCAGATCATCCTGATTGCTCCACTGGTCCTCCTCCGGCTCGAGACTCACCGCCCGGACGGGCTGCGCCATAATGACGGTCAAATCCTTGTCTGTCTCAAAAACCACCTCCGCCCCCTTCTCCGGCTGGGCGGATACCCGGGTTCCGGCCGGAACCGTGTTATAGCTGTCCGCATCCGGCTTCAGCCGGAAGAGCAGCGGAACTTTGGCAGCACGGGGCGGAGTAGGATGAATGCCGATCAGATTCAGGAAGGAGGTGAAGTTCTTCGCAGGCGCCTGATTCAGCCGGCTGATCACTTTGCCCATCATCCCGGTGAAGATATGGACCAGCGCATCTGCCTTCTTGTCTGCCTCAAGCTCCGGCACATCCGTCCATTCCCGGCTGCAGTATTGGTAGATTAAACGTCGTAGCTCGGGAACCAGCTGTTCCTGATCCCGTTTATCAATAATAGGCATTTGGTTTGGCATTATTTCCCCACGCTTTCAAGGAAGAATGGATAGACCAGATTATATTTGCTGTTGCTGGCCCTGATCGAATAGTCAATGGACACCTCAAGCTCGGAGCGGTCCGAACGCGGGGTGACCGTAATGTCGTCCACTTCAATGCGCGGCTCCCAGTTCTGCAAGGCTTCTTCAATGAAGCTTCGCAGCAAGGTTGCGGTGCTCATGGTATTGGGTGAGAACACCAGCTCGTTCAGTCTGCAGCCGAAATCCGGCCGCATGACCCGCTCGCCGCGGGCCGTTGACAGAATCAGAATGATCGATTCCCGGATGGAGTCTTCTCCACCGGAGGATCGGAGACTGCCCCGCTGGACAGCGAGCGGATACGTCCAGCCCCGTCCCAAAAAATCTACAACTTCCATCTCTCAGCCTCCTATTAAGACCGTCCCCGCCGCAGACACTTTCCCTGCCGGAAGGTCGGCCGGATCATTGCATGTCAGCGCCGGATCACCGTTTCTGGCAGCCTTTTTCCCGTTGATAAATACAGTTGTGCTTCCGGCGCTGATGGTCCCCTTATTGGTCGGAGGCTTCTGAAACGGGCCTCCCTGCGGAACATGGGCCGGCGTATTCGTAGCCGTAGAATCCATGGTGGCTGCCGGCTGCCCCATAATCTTGACATTCGTGCTCAGCGCACCGTCCAGAATCCCCGTGAAGGGATGCGGCAACGGGGTGGGAACCAGCCCCCCGCCGGCCGGAAGCATGACGATATGCGTATCGGTTGCCAGAATCCGGTCCCCTTGCTTCGCTGCTGGCTGTCCCATCGAGGCACCCCCTCTCTAATTAATGTTGACCGTAGCCCCTTTGATCGTCATACTGGCGGCGGCTTTGACCTCCATCCCGGCTGAGGCTTCGATGGCAGTGCCCGCCGATGATTTCATTTCAATGGATTTGGCGGACAGGGCCAGCTTGCCTCCCGCCGAGATTTCAATATCCGCACCGGCGGATACCGACACCTTATTCGCCTTGGTATCCAGGATGATCCGGTTCTTGCCTGATTTGTCGCTAATCCGGATCTGCTCCGCACCGCCCTTGTCATCCAGCTTGATTACGTGGCCCTTGGCGGAGGTAAGCGTGATGCTCTCTTCCCCCTTGGTGTCGGCGAACTGCAGAACATGCCCGCTGCGGGATTTGAACAGGCGGATATTATTCTTGCCGTCCTTGTTGGTCTCCGGCGGCAGGTCTTGTCCATTCCACAAGGAGCCAATGATATAAGGGCGGTTGACATCCCCGTTCTCAAAGGCTACCAGTACCTCATCCTCCACCTCCGGCAGGCAAAAGGCTCCCCGCTCCTTCCCGGCCATCCAGGACGCCATTCGCGCCCAGTTGGATTCCGGCATCCCCATCAGCGGGATCTTCACCTTCACCCGTCCGGGCCCAGGCTTATCCGCATGGTTCGCCGAGTCATTATTGATGACAATCCCCACCATTACACCGAAAATCCGTCCCTCATTCATGATGCTGTCCATAAAATTGCTAATTCCGGGTCCTTCACTCATAGGCCAGTCCTCTTCACCTTGAACGTCGTGGTATAGCCCTTGCTGTCGATCTTGTGAACTGTAGCTACAATGTAATAAATGCCGCTGAAGCGCTCGCCCAGACCCATCAGCTTCACAGTCTGCCCGGCCCGGAGCTTCGGGTTCCCCCAGCACATGCCTTCACCGGCAATGAACTCGCGCAGACGGCTGTTGTAAGCGGCGGCGGCCAGCACCTTGGCTTCGTTCATATCCAGCAGATTCTCGGCCATAATGACAATCGGTGATTCCCCGACCGCTGCGGTGCTGATGGAGAAGCCGCCTTCCTTCCCGCCCATCCTGGTCGTCTCTTCTCCGCTCTTAGCGATAG
Source organism: Paenibacillus rhizoplanae (assembly GCF_042684125.1). Classification (NCBI taxonomy): domain Bacteria; kingdom Bacillati; phylum Bacillota; class Bacilli; order Caryophanales; family Paenibacillaceae; genus Paenibacillus; species Paenibacillus rhizoplanae. Next base: position 61,912 of record NZ_JBHUKY010000077.1, read on the forward strand.
CCTCAAGCTCCTTCTTCTCCTTCACATCCCAGCCCTTAAGCGTCACCTTACTCCCCCGGGTAAGAGCCCTCAGCTCCAGATTCAGCCGTTCAAAATCCTTCTTGAAGCTCATCTCCGGCAGCACCGGGGCCTTCACGGACCGCGACTTGACGAAATGCAGCTTCTTGTCTGCCGCGAACAGCTCATAATCGAGCAGGGCTGCCCGCTCCAGCAGAAATTCGTAGTTGCTCTGATTATTCTGGAAGAGGTAGGGATAGACTGTTCCGGTATCCTCCACCACAGGGGTCAATCCATGCTCCTTGGCGATTTCCGCAGCAATATCACTGTCCTTCTTCTTCAAAAATGCCTTGCTCCTCGTCCCCATACGCAGCCTGTGCAGCAGATCATATCCGCGTATATCCAGCACCGAGTGCTCCGCAAAGTTCAGATCCAGCGCGGTAATCTCCCCGCTGATCATCGGCACCGGCTGGTCGAGTCCAAGGGAGAGCTTCAACTGGTCGCCCGGCTTGATGCTGCTCAGATCGGTTCCCCGCCACATGCCGCTTCCGGCATTCACCATATTCATCTGGATGGAAAATACCGCCGGCAGATTAAGCTCATCCTCCAGCGTGACGCCTTCCACCGCCGCTGTCAGTTCAGCGGACAGCTTGCTTCCGTTCAGCTCAATTTTGTAATTTGCTACACTGGTGCCCATGCAATCCCCGCCTTAATCCGGGATAACCAGAGTTCTCCCGATATCGTTTTTGCCAGGAAAGCCAACCGGATTGACAATCCTGTTCAGCTCGGCAATTCTGCGCCAGGCCAGCGGCTCCTTCAGCGCCTCATTCGCAATGAGGTCCAGCCGGTCCCCGCTTTTGACCACCCACAGCTTCCGGCAGGCATTCAGGCCCTGGCTGTCCTCCACCGACTTGTCCGGCTCATCCGTAATAAAGGTCACATCCAACAGCGAGCGGACAGGCGTGCCGTTATCCATGAACATCGTGAACTTCTGCTCAATCTTGCTCAGCAGGCCGCGGTACGTGAAGCCGCCCCAGACGAACATGCACACCGGCGGTTTTTTCGTGCTTTTGCCGCTGACCTTGGGATCAAGCAGCGAGGTCAGCTGCCGGGTCTTCTTGCGGACATCCTTGCGCTGCTCATAGGTATCGTAGAACAAGGAGACCTTGAACTCCGGTGTCTCTGTAATCTGGAACTGCTTGTTGTTCTTCTCCCCGGTATATTTGCCTTCAAAAGAAACGGTGTACTCATTGGGGTTGAACATCACCTCAATGGCACCCACGGGCAAATCCAGAGGAATGATCTTCGCTTTCTCCGCCATTATCTTAGCCCCCTCCGATCCTTGCGTATTGCCATTCTCTTCTCCAGCACCTGATAGACCCGCTCAGCCAGCTGATTCAGCTCCGCTGCATTTATGGCCGGCGGTGGAGCGGCCTTGGCGAAGGTCTGTGCATGAGGCTGGGCCGCGTGTTCCTGCAGCACCCGCTCCAGCTGCTGCTGCACGGGCTCCGGCAGAGCCGCGCGGGGCGCTTCAGGCTTCCGCAGCACCAGGCGGCTATGGCTGGCGGCAGGCTGAAGGTCCGCTTCATAACCAGGGCTTGTTCCCCTAAGCGGACTGCCCGGTCTTCTTCGCTGCGGGGCGGACGGAAGCTCTGCCCTGTCTGCAGCGTAGATCAGGCCATCCTCCACCGGAGCCGCAGGCCCCGGCCCTCTTAGAGCTGCCCGGCCTCCGGCTGCGGCCATTCGCGCGGAAGCCGCCTGCCTGGCCGCAGCTGGTGCACCTGACGCGCCCCCAAGCGGCAGCAAGATATGCGGCTGCGCCAGCTGCAATGACTTCATCGGCTGCCTCTGATGAACCGTACTAACGGCTGCGAGCAGCGGGCTCAGAAGCTCCTGCCTGCTCTCTAACTGCTCAAGGGTTGCCGTCAGCTGCTGACCTAAGCCGAGTTGAAGACTTGCATTTACGCTTGAATCGGGAAGCCGCGGGTTACCGGGCTTGAAGCTTAGGGTTAGAGTCTTAAGCTGTGCTTCCACAGCGGTCCCGGCTGAGCCTGAGACGGCCTCCCGTATATGCTTCAATGCTTGTGCCGGTAGCGGATGCCCGGACTTCTGCCTCAAGGGCTGCGCGTCCGCTCCGCTCTCCACTTCTTGCTTAAGGCCATAGGTCCGCAACAGCTGCATCACCTGCACCATCTGCTGCGGATGATGGACTGCATAGGCCAGTCTGCCTGTAATCCTGTCTTGCTTCCCTGGAAGGACAGATGCATCCAGCAGTTCGCCTCTGCTTTGCCGGTCTCCACCGCTTCTTTCGGCTGTAACGCCTAAAGGCTGCGGCTTCAGAATAGACGACCCGGACGGCGCAGATACTTGCACCGTTCTTGATACGGCAGGCTGAGCAGTTACAGGTTCAACCGTATAAACCGCTGCATTTTTGATACGATAATCCGTTGTTACCTGATGTTGATTACTTCTATGCTTCCAGACTCTCTCTTGCAGCACCTGTACCGAATCAAGTCTTCCGACTGCTGTATGAAGCCCGCTTGACATATCTGCTGCTTGTCCAGGGGGAGAGGACGGGGCGCTTAGTCCAGCCCTGCTCCCGCTTTGAGTAATCAGCAGGATGCGGCTTGCCGGTCCCGCCTGTACCTTCTCTGGTACTGCCGGATAATAGAATGTCTGATGGATATGGTTGGTCACCATGTCCGTACGCGGCAATGTTTCCGGTCCCGCAGCATATAGCGGATTGTGCCGCAGGATCAGGCTATTCAGCTTGCTCCGCCAACGGGTCAGGCCGTATTTTGCCAGAATCGACTGAATGAACTCGGTCTGCTTCTGATTCGCAGGAGCCGCCGTGCTCCGAATGCTCCGGCTCATTACCGGTACCTATGCAGACCGTTATGAGTTAGAACCAGACTCTCGACGGCTACCGCGCTGCTGCTGGCGTTGAACGCCGGCCCTTCCCATTTGATGGGGCAGGCTTCGATGAAGTTCCACCACACCTTGGGTGTGCCGGAATGATCCAAGAGACAGATGGACCCGCTGCGCCGCCGGATGACCCCATTCACCACATTCTGATACCAGTTCCACAGATATTCATCATTCGTAACCCCGTTTTTCAGCGTCAGATCCGAGTATTTGGTCGGTCCCAGGAACACAAACTCCTTATGATTCTCGCCGCCGAAGGTTTTGCGCTCCACCTGTGTCTCCACGCTAAGGCCTGAGACCTCAGAGAATCCGGCCACGGAGATCCCGTCAATTTCCACGATGAAGTTAAAAGCAAGAAAGGGATCTTCCCGGTACCCGGGCACCCAGCTACTTTTCGCGCCGATATTTAGCATATTTGCCTTCATGTTATCCTCTCCTAAGCCTCAAAGAAGTTCTTCTGCTCTTCCCCGCCACTCAGCTTCTGGTTGATCCGGCTGACTTCACTGCACCAGCGGTCCCGTTCAGCGTGCTCCAGGTTCAGCACCGCCGTATAGTCCCAGTGCAGATAGTAGGTCAGAAAGGCTACCTCCTCGTAGAGGCGGTCAAGGGGGTAGCCGACTATTCCCCCGGCGGTTCCAGTTCAAGCTCAAAGCGCTGCTCGCACTTGGGGCACTGCGCATGAACCGCATTACTTCCGTTCTGGTTAATCCGGTTATACAGATCCTGCAGATAAGCGAAATCCGAGGTATACAACTCTTCGATGACTCTCGGTGTAATCATGCCCAGTCCGCCCAGTCCGGTGACCACTCTGGAGAGCAGAATGACTGCCAGATACGCAGGGTTCTGCTGAACCCGGGAATCCCGTAGCGGTGTAATCTCATCGGCTGCGGTAGCCAGACGCATGATCCCCTGCTTATGCAGCGTGCCCGCTTCATCCACGTACCCTTTGGGCAGGGTGAAGCTGAATTCAGTTTGTAATAGTTCCATGATCTCCCTCACTTCCTCCTCTAGACCATCCTCATGTCTTCGCTTCCTTACGGCATCCCCGGCCATGAATATGATGTCCATACCGGCCATCTCATGTTTTGGCGTAACGCATCACATCCACAGTGACGATGACGAAGAACGGGAAGCTATTTCACTCTGCGAACCCCTTCATGCACCAGCTCCATCGACTCGACAGAGACCTCGTTGCCTTTGGCGCTAAGAGCACTGACATCATACTTGATCGGCCAGGCTTCGAGGATATCCCACTGCGCCTTGTCATTGCCTTCTTCATCCACCAGGATGATAGACAAGCTCTTGCGGTTCTTCAGCGCGCCTTTATCCTCAATCGACTTGCGCCAGTTGTAGAGCTCCAGGGAGTCAGTCAGACCTTTTTTCAAAGTGATATTCCCGAATTTGGTCAAGCCCGACAGCTTGCGTGCATGCGGAGCATCGATGCCCTCCCGGTAGTCCACAGCCTCTGTGGATGTATCCGGTATCGTTGCGTCTGCGAAGGCTGCGGTCTGAATGCCGTCAATTACAACGCGGAAGCGGTAATTGCGGTAAGGGTCTAATCTTTTGCCGGTTGCCATAGGATAAATCTCCTCTCATTCTCTTATTTGGATAAGGTCTTCTGGCTGACCCGGATGACTACGAATTCAGCAGGTTTGACCGGGGCTACACCCACTTCGATAATCAGCTGGCCGGCATCCCGCACGGCAGGCGGGTTGTTCTCCTCGTCCACTTTGACGAAGAAGGCCTCTTCCTGCGTAGTTCCGTAGAGCGCACCGTCTCTCCATACCCGGGTCAGGAAGGCAGTAAGATTGCGTTTGACCTTGCCCCACAGGCTCGGATCATTCGGTTCAAACACGACCCACTGGCTGCCCTCATCCAGCGATTCTTCAATGTACATCATCAGCCGCCGGACGTTGACGTAACTCCATTCCGAATCGGCGGACAGCGTTCTGGCTCCCCAGACACAGATGCCTTCCGGCAAGGAGCGGATCACGTTGATGCCGCCTGGATTCAGCAGCTCCTGCTCCGCCTTGGTAATGATCTTCTCAATCCCGACTACGGAATCCAGATAGCCGTCGGTGGTGCCTGCCGGTGCTTTGTGGACACCACGAACGGCATCGACATAGGCATACGTGCCGGCAATCGCCCCGGACGGCGGCACAAGCTTCTGCTTCCCGGTCAGCGGATCGTTGATATAGACCCAAGGATAGTACAGGGCGCCGTAGGACGTATTGAATGAATTGCCCGAATAATCGCCCGCCCCCTCCTTGAAATCCTTGACCTCCAGCGGGCTTAAGCCATGCGGAGGATCTACGATGAAGATGCAGTCTTTTCTCAGCTTGCAGTAGTTCAGCATATCCAGGATGGTGCCTCGGCTGTACGCCATATCTGCAAGGTCTGGAGCTGCTACAATGTTGATGCCGTCAATCGTATCGAACGCGTGGATACCGGCCCGCTTGACCGCATCCCCCAGGAAGTCAATCGGGGACATCCCGTTCACACCGCCGCTGAGAGACAGGGCTGTTTCATTGAACGCCGGCGTTTTCTCCATATTCTCCAGAATGGTCAGGTCCACCAGGGGCTTCACACTGACGAAGGCGGATACCTGATTCACCTTCTCTTCAAAATTGATCAGCAGCATGTTGTCGAAGATTTCTACGATCTTGCCCTCTTCGTCTTCTCCGCTGTATTCATCATTGAAATCACTGTCCAGCAAATACTGCACAATCATCTTGAAGCCAAATTGCTGCTTGTTGGAGGACGGGCTGATCTTGACCGAGATCCGGTTGCCCCACTCCCCTTCCGAACGTGCAACTACTTTGAATAAATCCAGATTATCGGTATCGCGAACCGCAAGTGAAGCCGGCCGGATATCGGTGGATGCCGCTCTCACTACGTAGCAGGAGGTGCCTCCTTCCGCAAAAAAGTTATACACGGCATAAGCCAGATAGCCATTCGGAATAAACTGGCCGAACTCATTGACGAACTGGCTCCAGTTGGTGACCAGTACCGCTTTGCCGATGACCCCTTTTTCTGCGATTCCGACGAAGGCCCCGACTGAGGTGCCCACACCGGCAATCGGCTTGACCCCGCTTGAGACTTCCTCCACATACACGCCTGGCGATAAATAATTTGCCATCTCTTACCCTCCTAAAAAAGTTTAATTAGCTTCTGCTTCTGAGAGAAACCTTCGGCAAAACTGGCTAAGGAAGCATAAACATAGGTTGGTCAGCTTACACAATCCGGTTAGGCACAGCTGCCTTTGTCTGCGGAATATCCGCTTGAACGGGTGCCTTGCATGTCATTCCCTCCATGAATCACTCCCTTCACAGAAGCAGTCTCTCCCAGCCTGACTACAGGGGATGAACGCCCAGCTCTTTCACCTCAACCCGCGGGATCAGGATCGTCTTATCCGCAGGCAGCCGTACCGGCGACACCAGATAGGACAGGCTCACCTTAGCCGGCTTCCCGGGGAACACTTCCCACAGCTGCTTAATATCCTGAATCGTCAGGTTGTTATAGGAGATTCGGATTTTCTCATTGCCGCATTCAGCCAGGTTGCCCCGCAGATCGCTGCCGCTAAGCACCGGATGCTCATGGAACAGCTGAAAGATCCGGCCCAGGATCAGCTGCTCGGTCTCCCTGTCTTTGGCATAAGGCGTGAGCAGATAGTACAGATCCAGATAAGCCGGCGGATACATGAACTCGTTCGTGCCGCCGATCCCTTCCTTCTCACTGTTGCGCATACTTGGGCTATGGCTCAAATAATACAAACACATTGAGAGCTTCATCGTTGAGCTGTCAATGTCACTCGGAGAGCCGAAGCTGATGAAGCTGTCATCGTTCAGCTCAGGCACATGCGCCTTCAGTAGCGCCTTCAGGCTGGTGCTGACATCTCTTATTACCGTACCTGTATCCACGGCCATGCTTATTTCACCTCGATCAGTGTGTGATAGGGCGCATAATCCGATTGCAAAAAGGTTCTGCCCAGCTTCAGATACTCCCGCTTGGCCGCCAGCATGATCTGCTTCATCCCGATGGAACAGCCCTCATGCGCCGCATAAAAGGCCGCATTCAAGGCAATGTTCTTGATGTTGCCTCCGGCAAGAATGAACTTCTCCGCCATGAAGCCATAATCCAGGCCAGGATCAAGGGGCGCTCCCGCCGGGAACATTCCCCGCCAGATCCGGCCGCGCTGCTGCTGCTCCGGGAACGGGAATTCCAGCTTGAAGTGCAGCCTGCGGGCAAAGGCATCGTCCAGATTCTGATTCAGGTTGGTCGCCAGAATCACAATTCCCGTGTACTCCTCCATCTTCTGCAGCAGGTAGCTGATCTCCACATTCGCATACCGGTCATGCGCATCCTTGACCTCGGAGCGCTTGCCGAACAAGGCATCCGCTTCGTCGAAGAAGAGAATGGCGTTCGAGGTCTCCGCTTCATCAAAAATCCGTGAAAGATTCTTCTCGGTCTCCCCGATATACTTGCTCACGATCTGCGAGACATCAATCTTGTAGATTTCCAGGCTCAGCTCTGTCGCAATCACCTCGGCCGCCATCGTCTTCCCGGAGCCTGGCGGCCCCGAGAAGAGGATGTTCAGCCCTCTTCCGAGTGACAGCCGCCCTGCAAATCCCCACTCTCCATACACGAGTGCACGGTATTTCACCTGACGGCAGATTTCCTTCAGCTGATTCAGCTGCTCTTCGGGAAGCACCAGCATGTCCCAGGTATACATGGCCTGGACCTTCGAGGCCAGTGCCTGAATTCTGCGGCTGGACTGGAAGTAACAGGCTTGGTAGAGATCCTTCATGCTGATCCCGCTCTCCCTGGAGCCATTCCAGACGGCGATGTTCTCACCGCCGTTCAGCGCGGCCCGGATCTGGCTTGCCGTAAAGCGGAAGCTGCCGCTGACTTCATCCAGTTCCATCTGCGGAGACAGCTTATACTCCTTACCGAAGGCAGTCCAAGCGGCCTTGCGGGCCGCCGCATCCGGAAAGAGCAAGTCCATCTGCATGAAATTCAGCGGAATTCCGGTTAAGCTGATCCCCCACTGCGCTTCTCCAAGGATGAATGTCAGCGGTGCGCAGGCGGCCAGCATCTCCATGAGGAGCCGGATCTGCAGGCTGTAACGGTCATCCTCTGTCACCAGGCTGTCGAAGCCGGTGAAGCAGAGGGCCGTCTTCATCAGCAGCGCATGCCGTCCAAGCAGCTTCAGCATTTCGCTGAAATCAGCCTCAGGGCGCAGCAGCTTCTCCAGGTCGGCAACCAGCACAGAGAGTCCCAGTGTGCCGCAGACCTCGCGGATACCTCCGAGCTTCACGGCCTCGTCCGGCCCGCTGACGTATAGCAGGCTGCGAGAGCTGCCGGAGCTGCCGGCCCCGCTGCTGCTGTAATGCTTCACGAACCGCAGCAGCTTCTGCTCCAGCTCAGCAGGGAAACGGGACTGCTGCGGAAGGGGCACCGTGCTAAGCTTCGCTGCCTTCGTCAGGCGCTCATCCAGCACCTCATAGCCGAGCAGCAGATTCACCGCCCAATCCTCCAGCTTCAGCGGCCGGGCGATTAGCGGAATGCGGCTGTCGCCGTACTCCCCTCTTCGCTCCAGCAGCAGCTTCATCAGCGGCGCATTCGCATCGAACAGCAGACGGGCCGCCTGCTGCTCCTCCTCTACCCCGGCGAATACTTCCAGGACCCAACCCACCGAAGGGCGCTTATCCGACATATCATTCTGCAGGTAGGCATAGATTCGCCCGTACTTGCCGTCCAGCTCAGGCGCCAGACAAGCCACCAGGATGCTTACCTCCAGCCCTGACAGGTTAAGTACAGAAGCCACCTCCGGCAGCATGAGCCTGGGAGCGGGACTGGATAGCTGCCCTGCGGATGGGTGGAAGCTTGCCTTCAGTCTGGCAGCGATCTGCCGTTCCAGATGAGCGATTTCCGCTGTTAAGAGATTGATGTAACGTTCATCTTCCGGCTGGACATCCAGCAGACTGCGGATCTCCTCGTCCACAAGCTCCAGCTCTGCGTGCGGCTGCGGTCCCTCAAGGTACCTGAGCTTAAGCCGGAGCTCCAGCAGTTGCAGCTCTTCTGTGAGATGCTCTTGGTTGGAGTTGTAGGGCGGAGCGGGTTCGCCGCTCTCCTGTCGGGGGGCTGCTGATCTGGAAATTGCTTCAGAAGCTGCTGCTTCGTGAGCGGAAGCGGAAGGAGTTGCAACGCCTGTGTCAATCTCGGCTGCTTCGACCCGTTCCACACTGTCAGCACCTTCCGCTGATTCCTTTCGATAGCTTCTAGCCAATTTTTTGAATTTCATCGGCAATTCTGTCCTCACTCTATATTTTCTTGTTCATATATAAAGTAAGTTTTGGGAGGGGGATTACAACTGGGGAGTGGGGGAAATGGTTGAGTTTTTTTATCAGCTTGGATTTTTCAGTTATATTAAAAAAGCTAAGAAAATGAAGATAACAAAAAACAGGTCAATCATGGTAGTATCTGACCATAATTGACCTGATTGATTTAACGGTTGAAAAAATGATGGGGTCATTCGGCACTTGGTAGCCCCTTCACGTTATTAATATACACTTAAAAAACATTACCACAAAAAGATTATATTATTAAACTTCATCGTCCTCTTTTAGCAATATTGCATCCAATCGTTCTCTCTCCTGTGCAATTTGGCGTGATAGTTCAAAGCTATTCATGAACATTTCAAGTGGTAACTCTTCTACCCCGTCTTCAGTTTGTTTAAGAATCCTAAATTTTGATTGATGTGTTGATAATACCTGGACTAAATTTTTCATTAACTCCAGTTCCTCTTTGTTTCTACGATTAACAATCATTATCGGTATATGATTCATGCTGTTAAATTTAATTTCATGAAGGGATAAGTTCACATGTTTTTTTGTTGTCATTAACAATTTACCGCTTATATTTGAATCCAGTAATAAAGAATATGTGGACAAAATACCTCACCTCAAATATATATTTTATTCTAAAATTCCTCTGGGAATTGCGGATTCATTGGTTTACCAGGTAAACTCTTACGATATGAATTTCCATGCCAACGTTTTAAATGTTCTTTAAACGTTGCCGGATATATAATCTCTCCTTTGTCTGCTAGATGGGGATTCTTAGAAACTGAATAAGCATGATGTCCTGTAATAGTTTTCCCATTAAAAGTGGGTGCTTTATCATTTAAAATATCATTTATTTGTTCTTGCGACCATTCACGAGTTGTTTGCTCACCATTCCTAATTCTTGCTCTTTCCTGATCCCAGAATTTTTGCACCCCTTCATCCCTTCTTGAATCGAGTCTTTTATTCCATTGAAGTCTTTTCCACTCTTCTTTAGTTATTGTTCTATTATCAACCTTTTTATTGAATTTTTTCTTTGTCCTATATCCCAATTGCTTATAAGGGCTAGACTTCGGTGATAAATCAAGTCCTGCTTTCTTCGCCCTTTGGTTAATAACTCAACTTTCGCAGAGTCAAAATTGAGTTGACCCCAAGCTAGTGTTAAGGTGAAGCTGGTTTAAGTAACGATCTTGCCAACATAGAAAAACACCGCTTCATTTGGTAAAGTGAGATTGTCGAGATCCACTAAACCACAGAAGAGGTGTCCCTTCCATGATAAAACAAAAGTCGTCCCTAGATCAACTCCCACCTGAAATGAGACCTGCTTTTCAGGAACTCGGTGTCTTGAAGCACCTGAGAAAAGCAGGATTCAAAAAGACGTTTGGTTATACCTGTTCCCATCTATTCATGCTCGTTTTTGTCTTGCTTTTTCATCAGAAGAACTGGTTTCGTCTGCTCGAAAGTTCCAAAGGTGAAGCGTTTCCTGGCAAAGATGCCGTCTACCGGTTTCTGAATCACAGCCAATTTGCTTGGCGGCGTTTCTTGACTTCACTCAGCAGCGACACCGTTCAGCGAGTCGAAACCTTGACCTCCGTCACGCGAACTTCCGTGTTCATCGTCGACGATTCCATGTTTGAACGAAATCGCAGCAAAGCCGTAGAACTTCTGGCTCGGTTCAAGGATCACGCCACCGGTGCTTATTATAAGGGATTTCGTATGCTGACTTTAGGCTGGTCGGACGGCCATACGTTTCTTCCTTTGGACTTCGCCCTGCTGAGTTCCGTGAAGGCTGGACTGACCGGTATTCATCCGGAAATCGATAAGCGATCCTCTGGGTACAAACGCCGGAAAGAAGCTCTACTTTCGGCCCCACATCTGGTTTCTGAACTGCTGGATCGGGCCATCGCCTCGGGTGTTTCTGCGACTTACGTACTCATGGATAGCTGGTTCACTCATGCGCCCTTAATCGGGCGAGTGGTGGAACGAGGTCTTCATGTCATTGGCATGGTGAAAAACGACAACAAGCGATATCTCGTTCATGGCAAGCGGGTCGACCTCAAAGGTCTATACCGATCCGCTACACAAGTGCAAGGGAAGCAGCGGAATATTTTGCCTCAGATTCATACGGAACTGGTTCCTGGTATTCCGGTCGTCGTGGTCTTTGTTCGCCATCGCTCCAAGAAAAACGAGTGGCTCGCGATTCTATCGACGGATCTCACACTGACGGCACCGGAAATCATTCAAATCTACGCTTTACGCTGGGACATCGAAGTCTTTTTTAAATGCACGAAATCCTTGCTACGCCTGCAAAAAGAGTTCCAAGGTCGTTCGTACGATCTGCTCATTAGCCATACCACCATTGTCTTTTCCCGTTATATACTGCTGGCTTGGCAGCATCGGCAAAGTACCGACCAACGGACGCTCGGTGGACTGTTTTATTTGCTTTGCGATGAAGTGGGTACCTTGGATTGGGCAGTAGCTTTACAACAACTGGTGGAATTGATGAACGAGATCGCCAATCAAGTCGGCAAAAAGCTATCCGCTATGATTAAAAGTCAACTCCAGCACTGGATCGCCGCTCTGCCCAATTACATCAAGGCGTACTTGCCGATTTCAGGCTGCGAAAGTTGAGTTAATAACATCACTCGGGTCCTCAAAGCTATTAAAATCAATCTTATCTTTATCCCCATCTGCATTCATAGAGATTTTTTTTAGCTCTGTATCTTCTAGCTTACTGAGTTTGCTATATTCCGCATCACTAAGCTTAACCGGCTTCTTACCCTCTTGCTTTAATTTCAGGATCTTTTGATTGAAATCCTGCTCCTCTATCTCCTGCATAGTTCCGTCAGCCAGCAACACCCAAGGATTAACCTCTCCATACAGACGAATATGCTTACCCTTGCGCACCAGCTTAAACTTCTTGAACTTGAACTTTTGCAGAATCCGGTCCAGCAGGCCCCGGAGATTTTTGGCCCCCTTCATAAGCCCTTTTTGCAGGCTCTTGATCACGACTTTACCATTACGTATAATCATGCTGCCGCTCCTGGAGGCCAGCTTGGCTCCGGATTTCAGCAGGCTCTTGATGCCTTTGGCTCCTGCGCCTACAACGTTCTTCACCCCGCTGGCTGCCGCTCCGACGCCCTTCTTGACAGCTTGTCCGGCTTTCTTGAGGTTGGCTCCGACAGCTTTGAAGCCACCCGCCATCGCCAGCTCAACCAGTCCCATCGCCAGTGCAGTAGCGAGCGCAATCGCGGCAGGTTCGATCATCTTCTGCCAGCCCTGGCTCAGGTAGGTGCCGATGTAGCCGGCGGCTTGGACAATGGTCTGTGCTACGGATTTAATGGCATCTGCCTGCAGGTATACGGTGATGATGTTGATAATCATCGGAAGTGCAGCCGTAATCGCTCCGCCTGTTACAATCTCTGCGACGACCAAACCGGCCAATATCACAATGACTGGCGAGGAATTTTCAAATTTCGAGATAAAGCAGAAGAATTTAATAGAAAAAAAAGAGTGCATTATGGATTATCCATCATAATGCACCATTTTTACATATTACGAGATATTTACTTCAGCTTAGTAATTTATTTCTTATGAAACAGAAAATAGGGTAGTTAAATTGCCACATCCTGATAACCGACTTTTAAAACTTGTTCATTAACTATACGAAGACCTAAACCATTCTCGTTATCCCAAGTGCAGTCAAACGTAATCCCTATATCTCTGCCTTCATTAATATCTGGAAACGGAATAGTTATTCCTGACAATGATATATGGTTTAATAATTGATCTGTCGTTGTAATTGACGGATAACTTTCATTAACTTCCACATCATAACCAAGCTCATGTCTCTTCTGAATATAATATTTCAAAATTGCATCTATGAAACTATGCTGCAACTCCCCCCAATGTTGCAGCAATGAAGTATATGATTCATGTTGCTCTTCATCAATTTCTTCATCTTCTTCACCATCAATCATTATTGATATCTCATATTCCTTTCCAAAAAAATTAATAGTGGTATCCTTTGTCCAACCAAATTCATAGTTTAGTTCACCAAAAATCTCATCGTTTATAATCATTTCACAGCCTCCTCTTTATTTTTGAGCAAATCCACCAAACTCAAACGCTCCTGCATTTATTTCTCCTACTCCACCTAGGTGTCCAAATGTATCATTGATCTCAGTGGGAACGAGCTGTAGAGTTTTTACATCATTTAGCTCATGCCAAGTTAAACCGTTTCTATTTCGATATTTTGCTACATCTGCTCTTTTAATTGATCCTGCTTTCATTCCAAACTGACGTGCCAATTCAGGGGAGGTATTAAGCTGATCAACTAATTTCAAATCTGCTTGGGCAAAATTAATTCGTCGAGCTTTTTTCCCCATATCCCCTAATCCCCCTAGCATATGATCGACTTCCACCTGAGCTTTAGCAACAGGTGAGAAGTCAGGAACTGAGTTCTTGTATTTGATTCCCTTGACTCCAGCATCATCTAGTATTTGTTTTAATTTTGGATCTGCGGGTTGCTTGAGAGTAGCCAGTGATTCACCTCTAGTTGCCTCAAAGCTAACCTTAACATTCTTTTTACCAGGTGTTTGATGTAATCTATCTTGATAAGAACTAGCAAAATCTGTCTGTTTGAATGCCGGAGGAACATTGGTATCAGGCAACTTAATATTATCAAAATCAATCTTACCATCTGGTTTGGTAACCGCATTATTATAAACATCAATTCTCTCAGATGGTTTCAGGCTCTTAATCTTATCGAGCTCTGCCTGAGTACTAATCCCTGCTTTTCTACCATCCAAGCTGTCAACTTCTTGAATCGTTCCATCAGCCAGCAACACCCAAGGATTAACCTCGCCGTACAGACGAATATGCTTACCCTTGCGCACCAGCTTAAACTTCTTGAACTTGAACTTTTGCAGAATCCGGTCCAGCAGGCCCCGGAGATTTTTGGCCCCCTTCATAAGCCCTTTTTGCAGGCTCTTGATCACGATTTTACCATTACGTATAATCATGCTGCCGCTCCTGGAGGCCAGCTTGGCTCCGGATTTCAGCAGGCCCTTGATGCCTTTGGCTCCTGCGCCTACAACGTTCTTCACCCCGCTGGCTGCCGCTCCGACGCCCTTCTTGACAGCTTGTCCGGCTTTCTTGAGGTTGGCTCCGACAGCTTTGAAGCCACCCGCCATCGCCAGCTCAACCAGTCCCATCGCCAGTGCAGTAGCGAGCGCAATCGCGGCAGGTTCGATCATCTTCTGCCAGCCCTGGCTCAGGTAGGTGCCGATGTAGCCGGCGGCTTGCGCTAAGGCTTGCGCAATAGAAACAATTGCCTGAGCCTGCATCGCAACAGTGATAATATTAATAATAGGGGGAATAAGAACAGTAATGGCACCGCCACTGATGGCAAAAGCAGCGCCCACAACAACTAATACTCCAGCTATGCCCGCAAGCAGCTGTAATCCATGGGCCTTCATCCATTTTATTACAAATGATTTAATTTGGTCAAACAACATTTTCGCATTGCCTGCGCGCAGCTTCGCACCGTCTGCGATTTTGCCGCCAAGGCTCTGATTGGCAGCTCCAGTGTCGAATTCCGCCATAATGCTGTCCATTGTAGCCGGGTCGCGGCTGCCAGACATCTCTTTAGTTTCTCCGTCCTTCAGGTTCGCCTCCTGCACCAGTGCAGGGTCCATTTCACCCTGCTCCACCGATTCCATCTCAATATCTTCGGCGGTCAGCTTCTCATCCGCTGCCGGACCCGCACCTTCCGTCTGCTCTACAGCTCCGCCTTCTGCTGCTCCAGCCCCCATTGGCTTGGAGATATCTACTCCAAGCAGGTACTCCCACATCTTCCCTTCCAGATGGCTGAATGAACGCTTCGCCGCCTTCCCGAGCGCTCCTATACGGACGAGCACATCCAGGAAAGTCGCAATCAGCAGATTGCCGAGCGTTGAGATCAGCTTGGAATAGAAGTTCTGTACTGCTGCCAGCGCCTGATCCACCTTAGCGGCCAGGAAGTCCATGACCTGAGTGACCTTCGTCTTGAGCTTCTGGGCCAGCTGGTTGACCGCTTTAATAGCCTTATTGACAACCCCGTCAATCTTGCTGCATAGCTTGGCTGCAATGCCGGGGAACTTGGCAAATACCACGGACACCAGCTTTTTAAGCAGCACACCCAGTCCTTTGATCAGGGTGGTGATCAGCTTGCGGCCCAGTTCAATGATGCCCAGCACGGCCTGCTTCGCTTTGTCAAAAATAAACTTAACCGCTTTGCGGAGACCCTCAAAGATGAAGTTGACCGCTTTCTTGACGAGTTCGACAACAGCTTCCAGCTTGCCCTTCACCCAGCCGAGGAAGCCGCCCTTCTTCTCTTCCTTGGCCTTCTCCTGTTCATGCTTGCCGTCTGCTTCCTTCTTGGCTTTACTGTAGGCCTGCGTCGCTTCCCGCTCTGCTTCAGACTGCTTCTTCTGAGCTTCCCGCTCTTTGTCTGTGCGGACGCTGTTGATCTCCTGCTTCTTCTGCTGGGCGGCTGACCCGGCCTGCTTGGTATAGTCCGTCTCGGCAGCATCCAGCTCCTTTTTCCACTCGCCCTGCAATTGGGTTACTTCTGCTTTGGCTCCAGTCTGCTGGCTGATCTGCTTGTTCTTCGCCTCAGTCTCGGCCTGCCGGATTTGCGCCTGGCTGTCGGCTTTGGAGCCCAGCACTTTACTATCGAATTTCGCTTGCTCCTTCTTATATTCCGCCTGCTTGGCACCAAGCTGCTTCTTCATCTCTGGAGCCAGACTGCGGTTCAGTCCGGCAGTCATATCTGCAGGCAGCGCCAGCGCAGGCAGTTTTTTGGCCCCGGGCGCCTGACCGCCTTTCAGCCCAGCAGCAGCCTTCACCACGGTGCCATCCGGCTCAGGATAGATCTCATTCTCCCCGAACGGCTGCTTGATCTGGCCCATCTCCGCCTGCTTGGCTACGCTCACCTGCTGGGAGGCCTCCTGATGAAAACCCTCCATCTGGGAGGGATCTGCCTCCCCGGTCATGCTGATTCCCGGCGGCTGGGCGGCTGCGGAGCGGATCTCGCTCAACATCGCCTCTGGGTTCCCCCCTGTACCGGAAGAACTAATGTTCATTTTATCCAGCTTTCCCGCACTAACAGCCCCGCCGGTACGCTCGCTTTTGAAGCCTTCCTTCACAGCGTGCTTCAGCGCTGCCGGTTTCTTCCGGGCCTGCAGGACCTTTCCTTTCAAGCCGGTCGGCACTGGAACAGCAGGCAGCCCTTGCTTGGTCTTCTGCGTCTGCTTCGAGAAGGCACCGGAGGATACATTCACAGCCTGGGCATAGGCATCCCCCAGCTCTGTGGGCTGAACCTGTGTTAGCTGATCCAGAATCTGCCCCGGATCTTCACCGCTGATCTTCACCGCCTTGCCCTTCGCCGGCTTCTCCTTCCCATCTCCCGCCAAGGCACCTAGTGCTGCTCCGAGCGATGGCTCCTTGGCTGCTTTCTTCGGTGCATCTGCTCCTTTGGAGGCGGCGGCCTTCTTAGCTGGCTCCGGCGCATCCCCTCCCTGAGCTGCTGCGGGCTCCTCAGCCTTTCCGGCATTCACCGCTTCCGCAGACGGCTCTTCCCTGGCCTCTTCTGCAGCCGGAGCGCCTTCCTCTGGTTCTGCCGCTTCAGCTTGCACCTCTACAGCGGCCTCCACTCTCCCCTTTGGCCGGGCAGGCGCTGACGTCTTTTTGACGGCTACGGGACCTGAAGAACTGCCCCCACTAGCAGGCTTAGTTTGTGTGACAGACGCAGCAGCGGCTGCTGCCTGCCCCTCCGGCTCCTCCTTACTCTGCATCTTGGCTTCAGCTGGAGCGCTGGCTTGCTCTGCTTCTGCTTGCACCGGTTCCGGTGAATCCGTATGCTCTTCCATCTGGGTTTCTGCGGCCACGCTCTTACTTGGTCCAGCCGCCTGGGTTCCATGATCTGCCTGCTCTTTTTTCTTCCCATCCTCCTTCAGACTCGATAACAATTGAACCACGGCCCGGTTGCCGAGTGTGCGCTGGAGCGCCAGCTTGTCTTCACGGCTTAAGGAAGCCGGATTCTGGCGGACACGCCGGATAATCTCTACCGGGTCCGGTTGTTTCGCGGCTGCCGGACGAATGAATACCTGTGGATTGCTGAATGGTTTATGGCCGCCGGATGCTTTATCTTTCTCCTTACTTACGGTTGCTTGGGTCTGCAATGGAGTCCCCCCTCTGTAAAAAATCGATCCTATAGATAAAGTAAAATCCATAGCGCTTTTTACAGCCGGAGTTATAAATAAATCCATTTATTCAATTATTTATGTATATCCACATGTCAAAAAGGCCGCCTGAAGGCAGCCTGTAAACTATGCAGCGGATTAACGATTATTCGGGTCTGCCGCTTGACCCGAGGCTTTGCGCAGCTCATTCGCCAGACGGTGAAATTCTTTTCCAGACTCTGCATTACCCGCTGCCATATAAGCCGCTTGAAGAAAAGCAATGATCTTGCCCGCATCCTCTTTCTTCATCATATAGTCTTTCCCCTCTCCGTTTGCACTGCCTGGTGCAGGAACCGCAGCAGACTGCGTGCTCCACCAGCCGGCTTCTCCGCTGGACTGGTTGAGGTCCACATTCACCCCGTGAACCGGTTGACCTAGTCCCTTGGGGCCGTTGTCGTATTGATAAAGATGGATACCTTCCGCTTTCCGGCCTTTACTCCAGGCATACGTCTGCCAAAAGCCGGTGCAGGCCTTAGCGGCCATTGCAGCTTCAATAACGGTCACGCTCCCGTAGACACCCGACTGGTAGTTCCGGGCGGCCTCTCCTGCTGCCGTAATATACCCGATCACCGTATCCATCTGTTTCGCAGAAGCGTCGAAATCAACGGCGAAGTAGATCCGGCTCCCGGCAGGTTGTCCAACCGCAAGGGCCGTCTGTGCGGCAATCGCCCCGTCTGTCAGACCGGCTGCACGGCCTCCCAGCGCACGGCTGGCGGTCGTTTCATACACAGAGACAATTTGCAGCCCCGCAGCGCTGATCGCAACCGCCTCCGCCTGGGTTAACCTTTTCCAGCCGGAGGGCACGAGGTAACGGCATACGAATTCGTAACCATCCTCCTTGAATTTCTTAGCCAGTGTACGTGTTAGCGGTGCTGCGCAATCAAAGCCTTTGGCCATTCCCCCATCTCCTTCTTCCTGTCTGCTACCCGATTAATATTTTCATCAAAAGTCCCGCTGCGGCAATACACATCCCCACGCTGCTAATGATCGTGCCCACCAGCCAGCGCTGATTCTCCCCTTGCCTGAGCTTCAATCTGGACAGCTCATCCCGCATCTCATCCATCCGTAAATGCGCCGATTTGCTGCTCTGCATGGCCTCAAGCGCAATATCCCTTGCACTGTTCATGATGTCGAGCTTGGTCTCTACCCGGGTCAACCGTTGAAGGATTTCATTCATGTCGTCTGGCATATCGTACCCCCGCTAATGGAGCTGGCTGATCTCCCGTTAATGAATAGCTCCAAGCTGCAGCCACTGATCCGGCAACAGCCTGGAAGCCGTGCATTGCTTACTTAGCCGCTTACGGTTCCATCCCAGCAATCAGATTGCCGGAGGAGTAGGCCGTAATTTTGTTGGTATCTGTAAAGCCTGTTGCCAGTCCATTGAAGGAATAATCATTGGTCTGATAATAATTAGAGAAATCCGATTTCCAGAATCTGCACTGAATTTCTACAGTTTCTCCCGGCTTCAGACTTCCGGCACCGCTAGTGAAGCCGATTTCCAGATAATAATCACTGCCGGTTTTGCCTGCTGTCTTCTGGAAGCTTCCCGTAACATAGGACTGAATCACCCTGGTATTCGAGCCTGCTACTCTGGCATAATCCGTATAGAAGCTCTGGAATCTCTCTCCATCGACGGTGTAATAATATCTGAGCTTGATGCTGGAGAGCTGCAAGGTAGACTTACTGGTATTCTCAAAGGATATTCGCGGAAAAATTGTATTCGTCACGCTGCTTCTGCTCGCATTAAACGATTGAACCTTGAACGTCTGAGTGACGGTTACATTCTGCACCGCCGTCGATACATTACCGTTAACATCCGTGGCCGTCCAGGTGACCACTGTTTTCCCTAACGGGAAGCCGTCAGCCGGAGCATCATTCTTCAGCACTACCCCGAAGATATCGCTCGCTGTAGCTTGGCCCAGGTTCACAAGCGTCTTGGTTCCGGTTGCCGGAGCAGCAACATCTGCCGGAGCTTTCAGCACAGGCTTCGTCGTATCTACCACCGTAATCTGCTGCACGCCAGTGCTAACATTCCCATTCGCATCCGTAGCGGTCCAAGTGAACTCAGTGGTTCCCAGCGCAAAGCTCTCAGGGGCGTTGCTGGTTATTGTTACCTTGAAAATATCCGTAGCCGTTGCCACACCGGTCTCCACCGGAGTTTTCAGCGCTGTTGCTTCTACCGTCTTGTCCGCTGGAAGCTTCAGCACCGGCTTCGTCGTATCTACCACCGTAATCTTCTGCACGCCAGTGCTAACATTCCCATTCGCATCCGTAGCGGTCCAAGTGAACTCAGTGGTTCCCAGCGCAAAGCTCTCAGGGGCGTTGCTGGTTATTGTTACCTTGAAAATATCCGTAGCCGTTGCCACACCGGTCTCCACCGGAGTTTTCAGCGCTGTTGCTTCTACCGTCTTGTCCGCTGGAAGCTTCAGCACCGGCTTCGTGGTATCCACCACTGTAATCTTCTGCACGCCTGTGCTGACATTGCCGTTCGCATCCGTAGCGGTCCAAGTGACCTCAGTGGTTCCCAGCGCATAGCTCTCAGGGGCGTTGCTGGTTATTGTTACTTTGAAAATATCCGTAGCCGTTGCCACGCCGATCTCCACCGGAGTTTTCAGTGCCGTTGCTTCCACCGTCTTGTCAGCCGGAAGCTTCAACACTGGCTTCGTGGTATCTACCACCGTAATCTTCTGCACGCCCGTGCTAACATTGCCGTTCGCATCCGTAGCGGTCCAAGTGACCTCAGTGGTTCCCAGCTCATAGCTCTCAGGCGCATTGCTGGTTATTATTACTTTGAAAATATCCGTTGCCGCTGCCACGCCGATCTCCACCGGAGTTGTCAGCGCCGTTGCTTCCACCGTCTTGTCGGCCGGAAGCTTCAGCACCGGCTTGCTGGTATCCACCACCGTAATCTTCTGCACGCCTCTGCTGACATTGCCGTTCGCATCTGTAGCGGTCCAAGTCACCTCAGTTGTTCCCAGCGCATAGCTCTCAGGCGCATTGCTGGTCACCGTGACTTTGAAAATATCCGTAGCCGTTGCCACGCCGATCTCTACTGGCGTCTTTAGGGCTGATGCTTCTACCGTCTTGTTCGCTGGAAGCTTCAACACCGGCTTCGTGGTATCCACCACCGTAATCTTCTGCACGCCTGTGCTGACATTGCCGTTCGCATCCGTAGCGGTCCAAGTCACCTCAGTGGTTCCCAGCGCATAACTCTCAGGCGCATTGCTGGTCACCGTGACTTTGAAAATATCTGTAGCCGTTGCTTCGCCGATCTCTACTGGCGTCTTTAGGGCGGATGCTTCTAGAGTAATATCAGCCGGAAGCTTAAGAGCAGGCTTGACAGTATCGACAATAGTCACCTTCACGATGCCCACTGCGGAATTTCCGCTGCTATCTATAGCTGTCCATTTTACAATCGTAGTACCGATAGGGAAATTTGCGGTTAGGATCTTCTCTGAAGTAATCGCTCCATGCTCTCCCGGAGCATCTGTCGTTAGAGTGACCGGGAAGAAATCCAGCGCCGCTGGCACTTCCAGTTCTACCGGCGTTTCCAGAGCCGTTGCTTCCTTGGTAAGCTGCAGCGGTCCATCAAATTTCAGTAAGGGCTGTGTCGTATCCACTACGGTAATCCGCTGTACCCCGGTTACCTCGTTACCATTGATATCTTTGGCCTTCCAGGTAACTGTCGTTGTTCCCAGCGGATAAGCAGCCGGAGCATCCGATGTCACCGTCACCTTGAAGATATCCGTGGCCGCTGCCACACCGATCTCCACCGGAGTCTCTACCGCTGTCGCTTCTACCGTCAGACCTTCCGGTACAGTAAGTGTCGGCTTCGTCGTGTCCACAACCTTGATCTTTTGCACCTTCGTAGTCTCGTTGCCGTTCGCATCAGTTGCCGTCCACACTACTTCTGTTACGCCCAGCGGATATGCTTCAGGGGCATTATTCTTCACTGTCACCTTGAAAATATCCTTGGCCGCTGCCACACCTATCTCCACCGGAGTCTCTACCGCTGTCGCTTCTACCGTCAGACCTTCCGGTACAGTAAGTGTCGGCTTCGTGGTGTCCACTACCTTAATCTTCTGTACCTTCGTAGTCACGTTACCGTTCGCATCGGTTGCCGTCCAGACCACTTCTGTTACGCCCAGCGGATACGCTTCCGGGGCATTGTTCTTCACCGTCACCTTGAAAATATCCGTAGCCGTTGCCACGCCAAACTCCACTGGAGTCTCAACAGCCGTTGCTTCCACTGTCTGATCCTCCGGCACGGTAAGCGCCGGCTTCGTGGTGTCCACAACCTTAATCTTCTGCACCTTCGTAGTCACGTTGCCGTTCCCATCGGTTGCTGTCCACATTACTTCCGTTATCCCAAGCGGATACGCTTCAGGGGCATTATTCTTCACTGTCACCTTGAAAATATCCGTGGCCGCTGCCACACCTATCTCCACCGGAGTCTCTACAGCTGTCGCTTCTACCGTCAGATCCTCTGGCACAGTAAGTGTCGGCTTCGTCGTGTCCACTACCTTGATCTTTTGCACCTTCGTAGTCACGTTGCCGTTCGCATCGGTTGCCGTCCACATTACTTCCGTTATCCCAAGCGGATACGCTTCAGGGGCATTGTTCTTCACCGTCACCTTGAAAATATCCGTAGCCGTTGCCACACCGATCTCCACTGGAGTCTCAACAGCCGTTGCTTCCACTGTCTGATCCTCCGGCACAGTAAGCGCCGGCTTCGTGGTATCCAAGATAATAACCTTTTGCGTACGTGTGGATACGTTGCCGTTCACATCCTTCGCTGTCCAGGTGACTTCAGTCACGCCCAGGGGATAGGAAGCCGGAGCATTGCTGCTCACTGCGGCAATCCCGAAGATATCGGTGACCGCGGGCACCGGCAGCTTAATCTGCATCGTCTGTCCGGTAGCTTCTGCAATATAGTCCGGAATGTCAGCGATTACCGGGGCCGTTGTATCTTTTACCGTAATCGTCTGTGTTCCTGTGCTGAAGTTGCCGTTCGCATCGGTCGCCTTCCAGGTGACAATGGTCTTGCCGAGCGGATAGCTGTCCGGAGCATTGCTGACCACTGTGACCGGGAACAGATCCGTAGCCGTAGCCTTGCCGGTTTGAACCGGAGTATTTACTGCGGTAGCCTCCACACTGATATCCCGCGGAACCGTGAGGATGGGCAGCGTGGTATCCACTACAGTTACCTTTTGCTTGCCGGTAGTTACCAGACCGTTAGCATCCTTCGCCGTCCAGATCACCTCGGTAACGCCCACGGCATAATTCTCGGGAGCATTGCTGGTTACAATAACCGGAAAAATATCCGTGGCCGTGGCCTCTCCAGTCATTACTGGAGTTCTAATCCCCGTAGCTTCTACCTTGACGTCTGCCGGGATGGACAGCTTAGGCGCAGTCGTATCCACTACCGTCACCTTCTGCTTCGCGATGGCCACATTTCCGCTTGGATCACTGGCCATCCAGGTAACCAGCGTAGTGCCGACCGGGAAATCAACCGGAGCATCGTTAATGATCCCGGTCTCGAACAGATCGAAGACCACCGGCTCGCCCAGAGCGACCTTGGATCTGACCGCCGTAGCCTCTACCGTAAGATCCTCCGGCGCTGTAATGACCGGTTTGGTTGTATCTACGATCTTGACCTCTTGCGTACCCTTAGTTGCATTGCCATGCTCATCCGTTATCGTCCATGTTACTTTGGTGGTTCCAAGCGGGAATTCCGCCGGAGCATCATTCTTGACCGTCACGGCAAAAATTTCTGTAACCACCGGCTGGCCGATGTCTACCTTTGTTTTTGCTCCAGTGGCTTCTGCCGTTATACCGCCTGGCAGCGTAACCAGCGGCTTCGTCGTGTCTATGATCTTCACGGTCTGTGTTGTCTTGGTTGTATTGCCGTTCTCATCTGTCGCCGTCCAGGTAACGACTGTTGTCCCGAAGATGAAGCGTTCCGGGGCATTGTTGGTCACAGTAACACCGAAAATATCCTTGGCAGACGCTTCACCCAGCGCAACCGGGGTCTTAATGCCGGTTGCCTCGGCGGTGATGTCTTCAGGTACGGTTAACTGTGGAGGCGTTGTGTCTGTAACTGTAATCGTCTGCACTTTCTCAGTGACATTGCCATGCTCGTCTGTGGCAGTCCAGGTAACCTTGGTTACGCCCACCGGATAATCTGCCGGGGCATCCTTGGTTAATAGCACATCGAACAGATCGCTGGCTTCGGCTTGTCCAATATTCACCTTTGTCCGCTTCGCGGTTGCTTCAACGGTAATATCTGCCGGAATCGTCAGTTTCGGCTTGGTGGTATCCGTAATACGGATCATCTGATCTGCTGTAGAGATATTGCCATTCTCATCCTTGGCCGTCCAGCTCACCTTGGTTACGCCCACCGGGTAATCCTCAGGAGCATTATTCGTAATATTCACCTTGAAAATATCTGTGGCGGCGGCCTTCCCCGGATCTACCACAGTTCTTCGGGCTACAGCTTCTTTTGTAATGTCGGCTGGAACCGTCAGTAACGGCTTTGTTCTGTCTACAATGGTGACCTTCTGTGTTGCTGTAGTTACATTGCTGTTAGCATCGGTTGCCGTCCAGGTGACGGTAGTCGGACCAATAGAGAATTCCTTCGGCGCGTCATTCACCACAATAACCGGGAAGATATCCGTAGCCGACGCTCCGGTGACCACAAGCGGTGTCTTAACCGCTGTAGCTTCCACAACCATATCTCCCTGCACGGTTAGTACCGGCTTTGTGGTGTCTTTTACAGTAATTCTCTGCACCTGTGAGGAGGTAAGTCCTACCGGGTCCACCGCTGTCCATTTGACGGTAGTAGTTCCGATGGGATAGTCTGCAGGTGCATCATTCGTCATGAGAACATCCGGGACCGAAATATCCTGAACGGAGGCTTGTCCAATATCGGCAGGGGTACGTACCGCCTTCGCTTCCATTGTAATATTCGCCGGAACAGTAATGACCGGGATCGTCTTGTCAATCTTCACTTCGGTCTTCTGTACAGCGGTCAGGTTACCTGCATGATCTTCAGCCCAGAACTCCAGAGGGATAATTCCCTCCACCGATACGTCAAAAGCAGCCGTGCTGCCTGCCAGAGTCTGTTCTTCGCCATCCGCTCCGAGTCTATAATGGATCTCCTTCACTCCGGAATGGACATCTGACGCGGTAATAGAGACCGTAACATCCGTGCTGTTCCAGCCCTTCTCATTCGCTTCCGGGCTTAGAATACTGGCGATCAGCGGACCGCTCTTGTCAATTTGCACCACTACCGTCCGGGGAGCTTCTGCATTCCCGGTTCTGTCCACCGCCCAGTAGCTGACAGTAGTCGCTCCTTCCTGCTCCAGCTCCAGCGCCGCGCTGGAGCCGGCAGTTCTCACTGCTGCATTCTCACCCAGCTTGTAATACACAGCGTCCACACCGGAATATGCATCTTCAGCGGTAAAATGCAGCGCAACCTTCCCCCGGCTCCAGCTTCCGGATTCAGCGCCTGTTACAGCTACTTCTGTAACCGGAGCGCTTTTATCAATATGGATAGGACCGAAGGTTGCGATGGAATAATGGTTCTTATCCTCATCACTGGTAGCGGCACTGTCAACAGCCTTGCCTGTTGCCGTCTGGCCTGCTCCTTCAGCGGTGAATTTCTGATCCGGGGTCAGGGATTTGATCGCTGACAACGTATCCTCTGCCGTATAATGTACCGTCACGGAATGACTGGTCCAGGTCCCGGCAATGTAAGGAGTACCGTTATCCGTTACCGCCGTTGCCTTGATGGAAGGCGGCGTCGTATCGATCAGGTTAGAGCCTACGGCACCGACCTCTACCTCGAAGGTAACCGGCTGAAGACCGGGAACGGTAGCTTTTACCTCCATGGTCTTAATGACCCCGGTTCCCTTCGAGTAGACCTGATAACCTTCGCCTATATACCCTGTATAGTTGTTAGCCGCAGATGCATATCCGTTCGCATCCGACACAACTGTAATTCCAGTACTATTAAGCCCGCGCATAACCGCAGTAATTGTACTGTCCTCCGAGACGGTGAAGGTGACGGGAATACCCGGCAGCGGATTACCCGCCAGATCCTTGACAGCCACCACCTGCGGAAGCATGAAGCCGCGCCCCCCTGGAATCACCCCTGAGGCCTGCGACAACCGGATCTGCTGCAGCAGCGGCGACACCGGGCTCATCGACCCCTCGACATTACTTACAGCCATCAGGTTCATCTGATAGACTCCGTGGTTCAGAATTACTCCCAGGGTAGGGTCTATCTCATACACCGATTGATAGACGGAGCCATAGACCGAATTCTTAACCGTTGCCGCCTGATGAAGCTGTGGTATTGGCGGCTCATCCTCGTACACTGCCGCGGTGACAGTGTCCGCCTCAGGGCCCGGAAGAATGTTGTGGACTATTTTCCCCGACCCGAATACAGCGCCTGGCGCCAGCATCAGAATGAGAAGCGAGAGACACAGCCATCTGCTGATTATGCCTAACCGTCCTTGCTGCACAAGCTTGCATTTCCTTTTTGAATGTTTCATCATACATCCCCTAACTTTTTAGTAATGAGCATAGTGATCATGGTGAAGCCTGGACCTCCTTTACTAATCAAAGGGAAACCCGGACGGGTTTTTACAACTGTTTATTCCGGTTCACACAAACTTCGATTTTCGTCTCGAGCCATGCTTCGAGGTCGCCGATCACAAGACCCAGCTCCTTCCGTGCGGTTTCTCCCAGGATCGCTATCGCCTTCTCTTTAGCCAGCAGAAAAGATTTCCTCATCGCCTCCGTGTCGAAACTGCCTTGTTGCTTGAGCGTCTCCACGAACGTCTGATTCACCGCAATCACAGCGGATTCAACAGCATCCCCCGCCCGCTGAAGCAGGCTGTTCACTGCCTCATTCTCGATTCTCTGCTCAAGCCCGGCAATTTCCCGCTTGATATAAGCAATCACAGACCTCGCCAGCAGCCCCAGCAGCGGAATAATCAGCACGGTCACCAGGGTGCTCATCATCTCAGGTGTTACATAGTCACTCACGCCATCGCCTCCTAAATGGAAAATTCGACAATCTATTGTTCTGTATTCTCGTAATACTAGGTAATCCGGAAATAATTTTTACAACTTTCGCAAGAAAAATAGTATTCTTGTAAATTTTTGTTTTTGTCAGTTGTGGAATCTATGGAATATTTTACTTGTTATATGAGAGGATCAGCGATTGATTAGGTCAGGCCTGGGGGAACAGGCTCCGCTGGACCCTGGAATGAAGGTATTACTGAACATGGGGAGGAAAATTCATGGTTACCTGTGATGACGAATTAGTTGAAACCTGCAGGAGATTGTTAAAACGCTCAGCATGGAGAATTCAGTACAAGACTCGCATTCAGCTGATACGGGAAAGTAATCCGCTCTACGATAATGAATGTTACGACAACAGCTTTGAAAGTATGGTCGTTTCTGAGCTGTTCGTCGATGAGCTTCTGGATATGCTGCCTTGGGAAAAATGCAGATATATCATCAAAAAAACAGTCATAGAAGGAATGGCCGAACAAGAAGTAGCAGACGAGCTGCACATGACTCAACAGGGGGTTAGCAAATGGAAGCGCAAGGGACTGGAAGTCCTGAAGGAAAATCTTATCCATTCATCGAGACCGTAAAAAAGGCGCAAAGCGGAGATAAAGCGTCCATGGAGGATATACTTAGCCTGTTCTCGGTGGACATCGATTATTTATCCCGGTTCATTATGCTGCCGCGGGAAGAAGCTATTCAGACTTTAAAGATTGAACTCATAAATATTGTTTATCAGGATTTGTAAATTCAGCAGGAGCACCGCTTGGACATACATATTTTTCAGCAATAGCTAATCCAAGTGATTATACAATGTATACAATGTAGATAGATTCCCTTACTTTTTATGTACAATGTCTAGTCAGCAATAGTCAGAGCTTCATATGATAAATAGAAGAGTATGACTAGCAGCTATTCAAGAGAGAGGAACGCGGCAGGCATGAACACATTCGATTCTTCGAGTGATTACCCTATAGTATTTTTGAACTCCGTCCCTAAGAGCGGAACTCATCTGATGAAGCAGATCTTAGAAGGCATTCCGGGGATGACGCAGAACCCTCATGAATTCTATGAAGGTAATCCGGAAGACTCCGGCCTTCACTATCAGCGGCTGCAGCTCGTCCGAAGCGGACATTTCACAGCAGGGCACGTGTACTATTCAACCCGGTGGTCGGGCATGCTTCGGGAGCTGAAGATCAAGCCGTTATTTCTTAACCGTGACCTAAGAGATATTGTTATCTCATATACGTACTTCATAACGGACAAATATCCTAATCATCCGCTGCGCCCTTATCTGCTCTCTCTACCAGACCGGAATCAGCAATTTCTGGCTTTAATCCGGGGAATACCAGAGCTTCATTACCCGAGTATAGCCGCTTGGTATGGACAATTCGCCGGATGGAGCGGGGAAGCTGACTGTTTGCAGATCGCTTTTGAACACTTGGTAGACAGCCACAGCTCACGCCGCCGGACGATGGAGCAGCTGATTCATTATCTCTGGGCTGGCAAGCCGCTGCCATTACCGATGGACACAATCCTTGACGCCATGGAGCAGAACATTAATCCTAAGGCCTCCTATACCTTCCGCACCGGCACAACCGGGAACTGGCGGACCGAGTTCAATGAAGAGGTGAAGACTTGCTTCAAAGAGGTGGCAGGCCACCTGCTCTTCCCGGCAGGCTATGAGACAGATTACAACTGGTAACCTAATCGTTTGAAATGGAAGGTGGTGCTGTACATTGCAGAACGGGGTAACACTGTGGTTCACCGGCCTGTCCGGCTCTGGCAAAACTACGCTCTGCCTCTGCCTGGACCAGAGATTGCAGCAAATGAACGTGAGGACCGAACTGCTCGACGGTGATGTTTTGAGGAGTCAATTGTTCCGGGGGTTAGGCTTCTCCAAAGAAGACCGTTCTCTGAATGTAAGAACCGCAGCCTATCTGGCGCAGCTACTGACCCGGAATGATATCGTCGTCCTGGCTTCCTTCATCTCCCCTTACCGGGACATGAGGGCGCAAATCCGGCAGAGCATCCAGCCTTTCGTAGAAATCTACGTCAAATGCTCCTTGGAGGAATGCGCAAGAAGGGATGTCAAAGGCTTATACCGCAAAGCGTTTTCTGGAGAGATTCCGCATTTTACCGGCCTGACTGCTCCCTATGAGGAACCGCTCCGGCCCGAGCTCATTGTCGATACCGAGCAGCACAACGAGGATCAATCCACGGAGCTCATTCTTGCCTACTTGATAGAGCATGGTTATATCTATTAATTCCATTGGTTGTTACATGAAGAAGCCCCAATCCTACACCTAGGACAGGGGCTCCTTTACGTACAGATGATTTAGACCTTGAACAGAATAACAATCTCAGTAAGCAGAATCAGTCCAGCCGCTGAGACGCCCAGTGAATTAATAATAGTCAGCGCATCCGGGTAGTTCTCCTTACGGAACTGGGAGCAGAGTGACACCGTCCATAACACGCTGAAAAAAAGTCCGGTGCTCCCACAGCCCCTCTCGTTCAGAGCCCGCTTTCTACACCGAAAGAATCTGCCGAGCCCGGCAAAGGTTAGCACCATATAAATGATAAGCTCAGCGGATGAAATCACAATCACCTCACCTGCAGATAAGAGATGCATCAATGCATACTGAAGACTAAAACCGGTAAAGACAAGCATGTTAAAGGAAACCTTGTGGGTACTCAAGCCGTCTTCCTCCCTTTGCGTATAAATGAACATAATCATTAGATAACGCTTACATTATAATTGTAATCGTTTTCCTTTTCTGTGATTTATGACGCTTTCGGCCTATAGGAAGATATGCTTTGCGGGTCTTCCCGCCCCCAATATGCACGCAAAAGAACCGGGCTGCTTCGAGAATAGCCCGGTTTCTTCACTGTATTACACCCATCCCTACTTCAGACTCATAAAGCATTCAGATAATCAATAACAGCCTGCGTGCGCTTATCACCATTCTTCTCTACAAGCAGCAGGAAATCATCCAGCTGGGTCAGCAGCTTGCTGCCCTCAATCTGCTCAGGCCCCGCCTCGGAAAGAGTATTCTCATACGCGATTGCCGCTTTTAGAAGAATGACCTGGGTCTTCTTGTCGAACAGCGGTGTGTTAGGACTTCCATTGAACACAAGTCTCTTCGAGACTTCAAAGGCTTGTTGCATGGCTACATTACGGTTAGAATTTTTGTACGTCTGCACAAAGGCTTCATATTGCACCGCCCGTTCCACAACCTCATACCAGTCCACCTGTAACGTTCTGTTGACTACAGCCGGTTGCTCCGACTCAGTGGCCATCAGGTCGATGTATACCTGCAGATCTTTGCTGACATAAGGTTTGAAGACTTTGAAGCTCTTATATGGAATGGCAGGCACGAATCCGCCATCCTCCACCAGCTTGTAGCCCATGCCCTCCAGGTCCTGGAGGACCATACGGACCTCGGCCTGTCTCACCTTGGAGCGTGCGAGCGCCATTGGCATCCCGGTCGTATATATGTTCTTGATATTCAGTTGCACGATAGGCGCATTCATACGTTTGGTTGCCGTAGGAAGGTATGCCTTCAGTGCATTCTCCAGATGCAGCACAGCGAGGTTCGCCTCTGTCTGCGTCATCTGGCCGATCCGGTTAACCAGCGTAGCTTGGGCCAGGCCAAGGGAAGACGGCTTTTGCAATCTCTGTTCAAATAAGCTGAAGGCCGTTGTAGGCTTCACCGCCGCTGCCTTGATCTTCTGCGGGAAAGCGCTAAGAATGGTAATTCCGGTGCTAGTCAATAACAGTGCGGAGGCAAGCGCGGCTGCCAGGCTTCGTGTAAATCTGGTTGGCCTCATAGGTATACCCCTTTCAATGGTTATAGCATTCTATATATTTCACCATACATTAACAACCCACTTAATGCAAAAAGCCCTGCATCTCTGCAAGGCGCTATATAATGTAGAACACAGAATAAGTAAAATTGATCAGTAATCCACACCGTGACCAAATGGAGTGACCACCCTACTACCGTTAATCAGAGTTGACCCTTTTAGCGGCTGATTATCTGCAAAAATCGTTGTTGTAACGCTAATCATTATTACCGCTGTGAATAGAAATGAGAGAAATGTCTTTTTCATCCATTAACACTCCTTCTAGAATATTTTTTAACTGCGTCTGGTACCGAATCACCTGTTCACTGCGAGCAAATTCTCTTAATGTCTCAAAAAGAGCTACTAGTTTTTTGAACGCTGTGTTATCACAAAGTATAACACTTGATGCTAAAGCTTCCAGATTCTTCTCAACAGCATCATAATATTCTTCTTGTTTTAATTTATATAGTGAAAATAAGCACAAGTATTCCGTGAAATATCTTGCGGTTGTTGTATTTTCTGGGTTAGTCTCTATAGTATTCAACTCGTCAGATAAATCTGTTAGAACCCACTCTATTGGTAAATTCTTTTTAATAGCACATTCAAAGATTGTGACCATTCCGGCAATTATTTCTCTCGGATACTGTTTTAAATACTGAACATACTCTTTCAGCACATACTCTTTGCCTTCCATCAAGTCAATGGTGTATGTA
This sequence comes from Paenibacillus rhizoplanae, assembly GCF_042684125.1. Lineage (NCBI taxonomy): Bacteria > Bacillati > Bacillota > Bacilli > Caryophanales > Paenibacillaceae > Paenibacillus > Paenibacillus rhizoplanae. Next base: position 93,103 of record NZ_JBHUKY010000077.1, read on the forward strand.
TTTCCTAGTGCAAATATACTAAAATCTTTTATAATAAACTTGTCTTTCTCATCTACACCTTTGACCCATGAAAGATCTTTATATTTCAGGATGCAATCTCTTGATTCTGAATATCGTTTCAATTTCTGATAAGCTTCGCCCTTGCATAGCTGTGAAAATCCAAGGTAGTAGATTAAAGGCCTGTCGTGAGATGATTTACTGGAGGGTTGGTTCAGCTGATAATAATATAAAATACTAGACTCTTCGTAGAGCCTGTCAGCAATTAAAATCATATTGTGCCAATCTTCGTTGGAAAACGCTAGTTTCAACATATTAGTAAGCGAATCAATGTTATCTATGTTATCTAATCTCAATTTATCCACCCCAAATCCTCCTTAAATGCCATTTAAATACAGCATATACCATATCTATACACTGGTCAATTACGATACGAGTTTTTCATGAATAGGAGAGAACATAATGAATCTATCTGAACCCTTTAACACCAAACGTCTGCACTTTCGCCTACTGAATCAGTCCGACACCGATGCCGTCTATAAGCAATTCTCGGACCCAGACATGTGCAGATACTTCAGTGAGCCGCCCTGCGATTATAACGAAGCTGTGGAGATCATTGAGCATTACGCCCAGCCTGAGGGCAAGGGCCACCACCGTTACGGGATGTTCGATCGAGAGACGGATGCCTTCATCGGTACCTGCGGCTATCATTATTGGGATGCTGAGCGGAAGCAGGTGGAGATCGGTTATGACATCTGGAAGGATTATTGGGGACAGGGTTATATGTCGGAGGCCCTGCCCATTCTTCTCGATACGTGCTTCACACAGCTTGATGTGGATTGCATCTATATCCTGACTCATCCGCAGAACGCTGCTTCGATGGCAACGGTGCGAAAGTTTGGGTTTGAGCTGTGTGAGCCTTGCAGAGAAGTGGAGGAAGAGCCTCAGGTGTGTATGAAGCTGATGCGGAGTTAATTTTGCTTCACAATCATCAATCAGCATTGCATATTGCTCCCGCCGCCCTCAGCTTTTCCAGATAATCTGTCATTTGATAGGACATATACAGCCTCAGGACATGATCGATCTGGCGCAAATCAAGCTGAATCAGTTCGTCGATCTGGCGTAAGCGGTACCGCAGGGTGTTGCGGTGGACGAATAGTTCATCGGCGGTCTTTTGCAGCTGCTGGTTGTTCTTCAAATAGGAATAGAGGGTATGGTACAGGTCAGCATGATGCTTCTCATCGAATTCTCGCAGGACCGTTAGCGCCGGATGGCTGACATCCCGGGAATCATGCTGCGCATGCGGGGATAACAGGTCATACAGCTGCACATCAGCGTATAGCACACGTGGCTCCGCAGGCCAGACGATTCGCCCGATCTCCAGCGCCTTGAGCGCTTGCAGATAATATTTGCGGCAGTCCGTGAGGTCGGTGAATTCCCGGCTGATCCCCAGACGGATCTGATGGCTGACGAGAAATTCCCGCAAGCTTTGATCATACTCTCTTGACCTGGACGATACAGACTCACCTTCACTTACCCCCATCATATACTCATGGTAAAAGATCAGCCGCTCCTCCCCGAAATGCAGGTGCAGCTGATCCCTCAGATAACCGCTGGTTATGCCGGATGCGGAAGCCCCATACCCCGCAAGATCCAGCACCAGAACGGACAATCTGCCCTTGGGCAGATGCATACCGCTCCGCAGGCTCTTCTGAATAAGTACCGGTCCGTTCTCCTCATTCTCCAGCAATCCATAGATCAGCTCTTCGTATTCCGCCTGGCTCGAATTCCGGTAAAAGCTGTTCTTCGCCAGCTCCGCTGCCACTAGCCCAGCCGTAAAACCCGCCAGTTCATGATCCCTACTTTCAATCGGGCGTATGTCGCCCAACACAATCACATTCCCGACAGGCTTGCTGCCGATCCTAATCTTGGCGACCAGCTTGGTCACCTGGCTTCCGCTGCATTCCACTTCGTAAGCCTCCAGCGACTCTATGCTGTTCTGTACACTCTTCAGTTGGTGGACGGCAGCTATGAAATCATAGGAGCAATAGCCTTTGTGCAGATTATCGCTCCAGATGAGATCGGTAATCCCGCTACAATCCGAAGAAGCCAGAACCTTATAGCTTACATCAATGATAATGACCGGATTGCCCAGCAGCTCCGCCGCAGCACAGACGATTACATCCAGTCCTTTGCCGGCGACACAGGCCTCAAGCATTCTGCCCTTGGCCTGCTCCCGTTCAGCCTCTTCCAGAAACAGCTCCCGGGTCCGATTATAGAGCTCGAATACATCTTCCTCTGCCCCGAATTCCATACGGTTCTGTCTGCTATACATCTGCTGATGTTCGCCTGACGCTGGCTCCACAGTATCATTAATCAGCATCAGGCTGGCCTGCTCCAACCCTTCTGCGTGATCCGGTAATCCGGACCGGTAGCCCACATAGATATATTCAGGTGCAAAATGCGTCAGGTTCCTCGTAATCAGCATCGTATCTGAATACGCTGTCGTTAATGCTTTGTTCCACTGGATATGTACGGCTTGCTCCGTAAAATGTCTGCTAATCTGTTCAAAGGTAACACTCATCGCTCTCCCCCCTTGATTATTATAGTGCGCTGTGCACAAGATTCCCATTTATTTTTATATTTTCCATATATATAATCACTGGAATAGTCATGTTACATTATTCGTGACCCTATAACACAGGAGGAGATTCAGATGAGCAGCTTCGTAAAAGATGTGAATGAGATTACCAAAAGAATCAATACACCTACGACCTTCTATAATGCAGAGACACTAACCGTCTATTGGGAGACTTCGCCCGAAGTGATCCGCAGCATTCTGCCCGCCCCGCTTACGCCGGGTCCAAGACCGCTTGTGCACGCTTTTGTAGCCAACTATCCCCGCACCAGCTTCTGCGAGCCTTACCGTGAAGCCGCGGTTTTCGTCCTGGCAGCCTACAACGGGCAACCGGGCACCTACTGCCTGTCCATGCCGATCAGCGATGATATCGCGATGGGGCTGGGGCGTGAGATTTATGGCTTCCCGAAGAAGATGGCCGACATCAGTCTCCAGAAGGAGGATCAGCATATAGCAGGCAGCGTCTCACGGCGGGGCACTGAATTCTTCCACGTAGAGGCTGCGCTTAGCGGTAAAATGAATGCCGGAGACGGGCAGCGCATCATTTCTGAGCATTATGGTGACGGACTGCCTGTCTTCAATATGAAGTATTCTAAGTCTCCGGATGGCCGCGGCTTCGATCTTGGACCGCTGCTGATCCGGCAGACAGCCTCAATGGATATCAGTGTGCGCACAGCGGCAGAAGTTGAGATTCACCTGCATGACTCTCCGCATGATCCTTGGGCCGAGCTGGAAGTCGTTCGTATGCTGGGCGGCATCTACACAGTCAGCAATACCGTCCTTGAACGCGGTGAGGTCCTGACTGCTGTAGATCCTGTACAGTTCCTTCCTTACTCCAACTTACGCTGGGATTGGTGGAATTAATGGAGGTGTGCCAGTGAGAAATCCATTTGATTTAAACGGAAAAGTAGCGGTGGTGACAGGAGCAGCCGGGGGGATAGGCGCAGAATTGGCTCAAGCTCTGGCCGGGCAAGGCGCGGACGTTGCCCTGCTGGATGTAAGAGTGGACAAGCTGGAACCGGCGCGGCAACAGATTGAAACCCAGGGCCGCCGGGTGCTTCCGCTCCAATGTGACGTAACCCGCGGAATAGAGATTGAATCTGCGGTAGCAAGCATTCTGGAGCATTTCGGACGGCTAGATATCCTGGTGAATAATGCCGGTGTCGCCTCCGCAGGCTCTGTCGAGGAATTGGCGGAAGCGGAATGGGACCGGGTGATGGATACCAATGTGAAGAGTATTTATCTCATGTCCAAAGCAGTGATCCCGGCCATGAAGGAACGCAAGGCGGGCCGCATTATCAACCTTGCTTCCATCTGCGGTGTGAAGGGCAGCAAGCTTGCCGCCCTGCATGCCTATAATGCCTCCAAAGGCGCAGTCGTGAATCTGACCCGCGGCATGGGCGCGACCCTCGCTCCTTACGGAATCACGGTGAATGCGATCGGACCCAGCCTGTTCCCCAGCGGGATGACACGCGCACTCTATCAGGACCACTTCCTAGAGCAGTATAATACGCTATGCCCCATGGGCCGGCCCGGCAACCCCGATGAATTGAACGGCGCTGTCCTCTATTTCGCCTCGGATGCTTCCAGCTACACGACAGGCCAGACGCTGTATGTGGACGGGGGCTGGACAGCCGTCTGATCTAACCGTACCAACTGGTACGCTATCCCCTGCGTATCCGCCGCATTATCGCCGGAATTGAATAAGGAGTTGTCTTCATAGCCATGAAATGGCTGTAAGACAACTCCAGCTTTGCAGGAAGAGCTCCTCCTTTATCCAAGGGCCGCTTCAGAACAATTCCAGCAGCCCGTCCAGCCGGTCAATCACATAATCATGACTGCTGACTTCGCCGAATCCGTATCTCGCATATACAAAAGGAATTCCCGCGAACCTGGCCGCCTTCCTATCCCCTTCGATATCGCCCACATAGACAGGACTCATCAGATGATTGCGGTCCATGACCAGCCTGATGTTCTCTCCCTTAGATAGTCCGGTTCTCCCCGGATTCTCGTAGTCTGTGAAATACTTCTGCAACCCATGATACTCATAAAAAGCCTCGATGTACCCCGCCTGGCAGTTGCTTACGATGAACAGCTTATATTTAGCCGATAATGCCTGAAGCACCTCTTCCACCTGTTCGTATAATCTTCCACCTTGCTGCGACAGAACTTCACACTCCATCTCACAGCAATCATTCATTATTCTCTGCCGGGTATCCTCATCTGCATCAGGAAACAGCTTCCGGCCAACCTCCGGCACCGGCAGCCCCATAATGCCTTGTAAATTGTCTATCGTCACCTCTGTGGCTGCTCCCTTATAGCTGCTAATCACTTGATTCCATCCGCTCACTACGGTCTCCGTCGGGTCCCATAACGTGCCGTCCAGATCAAAAATAATACTATCCATTTCGCATTCCCCTCACATTTTACTCAGACTTAATAAAGCTCAGAATACTATCAATTGTACTCCGATCAAGTCCCGATAACCAAGCAATGGTATCATGCTAAAACAACGCCCCCTTTACAAAGTAGGGGCGTTGTTTTCTTGTCTAGTCCTCAAGGTTCGCAATTCCAGCATTCAAACTATATATAATATAAAAATGATTCCATTGCTGCGTAGTGACTATTTCTTCCCTACCGTCTTTCTTAAAAAAATAACCCGATCCCTCCTGTTGAGTATATCTCCACCCTTCTCGTTCCATGCGTGACTTTAACAGTTCCTGTGGATCACCCTCTTCTTTCGTAAGGTAGCGCTCTCGGCCAGGCATATCGCTATCTATCCGAATAACAGATTTACCGGTTGATTCTAAACGATACATGTGTTTCACATTATTATATCCAACGTTATTGACGTATAATGCTCCTAACACGACTAAAAGGACAATAGCCCCAATAAAGCTAAATAAAATGATCTTCCATTTCTTCTTCATCCGTTCCCCTTCCCCCTTGCGCCCAGCCCGAACCTCAAATATCTTACTAATGCCTACGGTCTTGCCCTCTTATCCAGGTACGTGATCTCTTACCCTTCAGATCATAGTTGTTGTTCCTCAGGTCCCGCCCAGATCAAATGTACCATATTCAGCGAATAGCTCTCTGCTCTGCGGATCTGCATCCCCGACTCGCGGACCAGTCCGAGAATATCCCGGGTCTGGTGGCACCCGTATATACGATAGAGCAGCGGATTCAGCGCCCGTTGCAGTGTAGTGACCAAGATGTTAGAACCAATTCCATGCTCCAGGAGCAGGATGGTGCCATCCGGCTTACACCAGCGGTTAAGCTTCTCTAGCAGGTTCAGCGGATTCTTATAACTGCATAAGGATAGCGTGGAGACAATCGTATCGAACGAATGCGCGGCAAAGCTCATGTCTTCGATATCTGCACATATACAATCGGCTTCCAGGCGGTACTGTCCGGCGGCCCGTCTGGCCTTCTCAACCATGGCTCCACTGAAGTCCACAGCCGTGATCTTGACACCTTGAGGATAGAACGGGAAGTTCGCCCCGGCTCCGACGGCAAGCTCCAGCACCTCACCCTTCGCAGAACCGATTAGCTTCTGGCGCCAGCGCCGCTGCTTCGGATCTTCTCTTTTACGGTCATAGTCCGTGGCTTGCCTGTCAAAAATCCGTATCAGCCTCTCTGCATTCATCCCCGCTATTCACTCCCTTCTTAATACAGCCGCTTCTCGTAGCTCTCCTCTATACCTCGCCGCACCACTTCTTCCGTGAACTCCGCTGCATTCACATGAGCGGCGATGATGGCCGGAGCAGACGGGAGCAAGGCTTCAGCAGGCCAGGTGCCGGAGTCCCAGACCTGCGATCTTTTGAAGGCCTTGGCACAATGCATATAACATTCCTCCACCTTCACCCCGATCCCCAGCGCAGGCCGCTTGCCTCTGGCTCGCATTCGATCCAGGATAGGCTCATCCTTAATGATATAGGCCTGCCCGTTAACCCGCAGGGTCTCTTCAAGCCCCGGGATAATAAAAATCAGACCGATATGCGGATTAGCCAGGATATTCAGCAAAGAGTCCAATCTGCGGTTCCCCGGACGTTCAGGAATGACCAAATGCCCTTCATCCAGCACCAGCACCGAACCGGGCGCATCCCCGCGCGGAGAGACATCGCATGAGCCGTGTTCATCTGCCGTAGACAGGAATAATAGAGGGGACATCGCTATATAATCACGGCAGTGATGATCCAGCCGATGAATCGATTTGCGCTTCACCACTTCACTCGGATAGCCCAGAAGCTCTCTAAGCTCATTTTCCGACGTCAGCATTTCATGATAAGGTTTGTTCATCCCACATCCCCGTTTCTGATTATTATGTTAACTGTACTCCGCCTAACGCCAGACCTGCATCCGTTCATCCAGAGTGGAAGTATGCAGCTCCAGTTGAATCCCATCCGGGTCCAGGAAATTCACCGACCAGCCGGTTCCCCGCTGAACAGGTCCTCTGACGATCTCAACGTGATGCTTCTGCAAGATGCCGACAGCTTCATTGAAATCATCCTCTGCGATATAAAAAGCTACATGATCCATCCCGGCGTATCCGCCTAAAGGCTCCTTGGCAACCGTTCGTTCAAGCAGACAGATCCAAGCGCTGCCCCACTCCAAATAGGCATCTATTCGGCCACGATGTCTAACGTTCATCCCCAGAATACCCTGATAGAATTCCAATGAAGCCTGAAGGTCGCGTACCTGGAGTGTGATGTGACTGAATCCGGAGACTTTCATTTGATTAGTTCCTCCTACTCTCCATCCCTTAGTTAACTACAGCCATCTCACAAACTTCTTATGTACCACTTCGATCTGATGCCGCTCTGCCCATTCCTTTAGCGCCCTTATCCCCTGATCTTCCTGCTCGGGGAATCGAAAACAGTATTTATAAGTAACCAGCAGATTGGCTCTGGGCTTTACTGCGATCACGGGCAGCAAGTAGCCTTTGATGTAAATCCGCTTAATAGTAGAGGCTTCAATCTCTATATTCTTGATCTGCAGAGCTTCCGGCCTTATTTCTATGTTGAACCCCCGGTTAAAGGTCAGTAGACGATAGATCATAACTCCTATATGGACGATTAAGATCCCTATGACGAGATAGACCAAGATATGCTTCAGCAGAGTAGGTGTGTCAAACCTAAGGATCAAGCGAATCCAAATTAACATCGCGACAACCAAGCCTATGGTCGCCAGCAATTCAGCAGGACGCTTACCTTTGAACACAATAATCTTCTCCATCCCTAACCCCCTTCTCATTTATCCTGAAGAACAACAAGCTTCTTCTATCATACAGGGAAATGCTGGAATGAGGAAGGGAATAGACTTTACCTATTTTTGGCCATTTCTAAGGGTATACTCTCCCTTCGACCGCTTGTATTGAAGAACATTGTTGCACTTCTTGCAAGATTTCTAGAAAAATGTTACTGGCTTCTGTAGATTGTTGCATCATTTGCAGGAATTTCGGTGTTTAGAGCAAGTTAGGGCTGACCTTGTTGCATATCGTGCAGGATTTCAGTATGGGCCGCTTATATTAGGCAGCATTGTTGCACTTCTTGCAGCAATTTTCTAAACACCCCTCCCATGGATGTATTATCAAATTTATTCATTAAAATTTTTGACTATCCTGCGGCTACAAGATATTATGGAGGGCATGAGGACTGACATAGATCAGGAGGACGAACCATGGATGTGTTTGCAGAGTATCTGGCGAAGATCGATAATCCGGTCCATCAGGCAACGGTGGAGGAAGTACTCGCCTGGGTGTTGCAGGAGTTCCCGCAGCTCGAACCGAGAATTGGCTGGAACCAGCCGATGTTCACCGATCACGGAACATACATTATCGGCTTCAGTGTAGCCAAAGGGCATATGGCTGTCGCCCCGGAAAAAGCAGGCATGGATCATTTCGAAGAGATCCTGAAGCAAGGCGGAATAGATCACACCAAGCTGCTGATCCGCATGAAATGGACGAATCCGGTGGATTACGGCCTGCTAAGACAGTTAATCGAGTACAACATTGCCGACAAGGCGGATTGCACAAGCTTTTGGCGGGTATAGCTGCGTCTAATCTTCCGCTCCCCACGCTCCCAGATGCAAAAAAGGACATGCCATATAGCATGTCCTTCTTTTTGTCACCAAATCACGCCACTGACAATCTTGCGGTGATCTGACACATACGCTCTGAATTTATGCTCCTGTGCAGCATCCTCGAACGATTGCTTCGCAACGAACCAATACTCCTGTGGCCCATTGAACAGCAGATAGTAGCTCTGGTTCTCCCACACCCGGGTGAAGGAGCCCCATGTCATGACGGACGCGTCCTTCTCCGGACTGAAATTGATCCCCTCTGCATCGAAAAGATATTCAAATTCCTTATTGTACCTTGTATCTGCCGACAATATCTTCGGTAAAAGCAAGGTTCGCATCACGATTGACATTCCCATGGTCAGAACCAGCGTAATCGATATGCCGAGCAGAATGACCGACTGGTTCTGAGTATAGAGAATCATGCACACCGCTATAAATACCGCTTGAACTCCAATGGACAGTATAGACTTCCACGAGTGGAAATATAAGGCCCGCGCCACCTTGGAAATATGCCGTCCATAATGAAAGCTGATTGTCTCCATCCTGCCACCCTCTATCTCTTCACTTCATCACTTATAGTAGTATAGCATCCAACGCGTAGAAAATCCTGCCCCGTTCACACTTCACGTGTCTGTTCAGGATGATACAGAATTCGCTGGTAATCCCAATCCTTCGTATCCATATCGCCCAGGTACATCCGTTCATGCTCCGGCACAAGCTCATATTTGATTCGAAGCTGCTCCCGGTAGTAATCACCCGGATTCTCCAGATAAGCGTAATAGGCAGCCCGGCACGCTTCGTGCGCCGTTTGCTCGCCATTTAACTGCTTGTGGAGGTTGTGCAGCTCTTTGAGCTTCTCTTCCGCATCAGCAGAGTATAGGGATTCGCCTAATGTAACCTCGCCCAAATGCAGAATCTGCACCTTAACAGGTGTATCCATTGTCGTGAAGAAGGTCTTATCTGCAAAAAGCGCGTCCAGTTCCTCCAACGTATATTCTGCTTCAGCAGGCAGGTTATAGACCGCTACCTTTCCGTCCTTGTATATCACAACATCGACCAGGTATACTGCGCCGCTATTGTTCATGAACAGATGGACACTTTTGCCCTCCGTCGTCTGGTAGAACATTTCGCTGTTTACATAGAATTCCGTAGAGGAAGGTGAATGCGCAATCCGGCGCGCTTCACTCTGCTCCTGCTCCCGGTCCGAAATCTCATAGATATTCGTATGGTCCGGATTCAGCAGGCTCACTGTTTCCTGAATATGCTGGTAATAGCTTGCAGCGTTGTAAGTCCACTTCGCCGACTCTACCGTATACGCACCCAGTCCATGAATGGACAGCTGCTTCCCGGAGGGGACTGCCGGCGTTAACCAGCCTGAATTTATTTTGCCGGATAAGCCCTTAAGATCTGTAAGCTCCCAGCAGTTGACCATGCCGTCTTCGTACACATCTACATTAATATAGAAGTAACTTCCTCCGTTATGGATGATTCCGGGAATGGAAGTCCCTTCCACCGTTTTGGTTCTTCTAATCGCTCTCATGTGTAATCCCCCTTAGCTAGGACTTGGCAAGTGGTTCGACGACTGGCTCCGGGCCAAGCTTCACGCACAGCGTCGCAATCAGGGCAATCAGGAACCCGGTGGTACATGCGATCAGGAAGCCGCCGAACCCGTCCCCCAGATAAGCAGGCAGCGTAGCCAGCCCCGGAAAAGCAAACGAGATCGCAGAGGAACCAAACGCTCCAACCATTCCCCCGCCGATAGAGCCAGCAATGCAGACGATGACCATCGGCTTACGCAAAGGCAGATTCACTCCGAACATGGCAGGCTCGGTGACCCCGAACAAGGCCGATATCGATGCAGACAGGCTTAGGGTACGGAACTGCTTGTCTTTGGCTTTGATGAATACTGCCAGCGCGGCTCCCGCCTGGGCAAAGGCAGCAGGACCCATCAGCGCGAGGATAGTATCAGAACCGCCTGTGCTGATGTTGTTGATCGCCAGCGGCACCAGACTCCAGTGCAACCCGAAAATAACCATCGGCTGAATAATCGCCCCAAGCACCATACCCGCCCCGACAGAACTGAGGTTATACACCGCACGATACCCGTCCGCAAGAGCATCCCCTGCCAGCGCTCCCATCGGTCCGAACACCAGCAGCGTCACCGACGATACCACGATCACGGAGATCAGTGGAGTGAAGAAGCCGCGGATGACCTCCGGCAATATTTTGACACAGAATCGCTCGACATAGACCAGCAGGCCTACCGCCAGGATGATGGGAATAGCGCTTGCAGGATAATTCACCGGCTTGATGCTCATGCCCATAAACTCAATGGTTTCGTTGTTCGCAAATAGTGTAGTCAGACTGGGATATAGCATAACCCCGCCTATAACGACCGCCGTAAAAGGATTGGCCCCGAATTTACGGGCTGCCGTAAACGCCAGCAGCAGCGGAAGGTAATGGAACAGGCTGTCCGCCATCGCATTCAGCACCGTATAGGTGCCTTCGGTCTTGCTGATGATCTCCAGCGCAACCGCACCTGCGAGCAGACCCTTCATGATTCCTGCCGCGCTCAATATATTAACTATGGGAAGAAAAATACCAGAAATGCCGTCAATAATGATATTGACCAGACTGCGTTTGGATGGCTTCACGACTGTCTCCTCATTCACTACGTTCATATGATCCCCCTGCATTCTTACTCACTCTTATGTAAATGACCCGTAAGAGTCACTTTTCGCAAAGTTCTCCTCCTACGGGTCAAACCTCAGACCGGCGTCCGTGCCAGCTGTCCTAGAATACTTTGGTTGTCCATGATTCGCAGTTCCAGGTATCGGTCACGATATCACGGTAGAATTCAGGCTCATGGGAGATCAGCAGAATGCTGCCCTTATAGGCTTTGAGCGCACGCTGCAATTCTTCCTTCGCATCGACGTCGAGATGGTTGGTAGGCTCATCGAGTACCAGCAGATTGCTCTCGCGGTTAATCAGCTTGCAGAGACGTACCTTGGCCTTCTCTCCGCCGCTGAGGACAGCAATTTTACTCTCAATGTGCTTGGTGGTCAGGCCGCATTTCGCCAGCGCTGCCCGAATCTCGAATTGGGAGTAGGACGGGAATTCGTTCCAGATCTCCTCAATACAGGTGTTGTAATTCGATTCCTTCATTTCCTGCTCGAAATACCCGATCTCCAGCAGATCGCCAAGTCTGGCTGTACCCGAAATCGGCTGAATCTGGCCGAGAATGCTGCGCAGCAGCGTGGTTTTACCGATACCGTTCGCACCGACGAGGGCGATCTTCTGCCCCCGTTCCATACTGAGATCCAGCGGACGCGACAATGGGGAATCATACCCGATGACCAGATCCTTGGTCTCAACAACCATTTTGCCGGAGGTACGCCCCTGCTTGAAGTTAAACTGTGGCTTCGGCTTCTCCTTGGCAATCTCGATGACTTCCATCTTATCCAGCTTCTTCTGCCGGGACATCGCCATATTGCGGGTTGCTACACTGGCCTTGTTGCGGGCCACGAAGTCCTTCAGTTCGGAAATCTCCTGCTGCTGGCGCTTGAACGCGGATTCCAGCTGCGACTTCTTCGCTTCGTACACCTGCTGGAAATACTCATAATCGCCCACGTAACGCGACAGCGACTGGTTCTCCATATGGTAGATCAGGTTGATCACACTATTCAGGAACGGAATGTCATGGGAGATCAGAATGAAGGCATTCTCATAATCCAGCAGATAACGCTTCAGCCAGTTGATATGCTGTTCATCCAGATAGTTCGTAGGCTCATCCAGCAGCAGAATATCCGGCTTCTCCAGCAGCAGCTTTGCCAGCAAGACCTTGGTCCGCTGACCGCCGCTGAGATCGTTAACATCCTTGTCCAGACCGATGTCGGTCAGACCGAGCCCGCGTGCAGTTTCGTCGATTTTGGCATCAATCATATAGAAGTCCTGGCTGGTCAGCATGTCCTGAATCGTTCCGACATCCTCCAGCAGCTGCTCCAGCTCCTCAGGGGTCACATCCCCCATCTTGCCGTACATGTCGTTCATCTCTTGTTCCATATCGAACAGATATTGGAAGGCCCCGCGCAGCACATCCCGGATAGATTGCCCTTGCTGAAGCACTGCATGCTGATCCAGATAACCGGCGCGCATCCGCTTCGCCCACTCCACCTTGCCTTCGTCCGGCTGCAGCTTACCGGTAATGATGTTCATGAAGGTCGATTTCCCCTCACCATTGGCGCCGATCAGGCCGATATGCTCGCCCTTCAGCAGACGGAAGGAGACATCCGTGAAGATGGCCCGGTCGCCGAAGCCGTGACTAAGCTTTTCTACATTTAATATGCTCATGAAGTTACACCTTTTCCTTTATTCTATATTCTCGTCATATTATAAAGGCTAACGCGCCACAACTCCAGAAGGTTTATGAAAAAAGTGCCTTCATTTACTCTTTCTCCTCATGTCCAGGTCATTTGGAGGGATATTGTGCTGCTTGGGTTCCTTTAGGTGTTTGTAGTTAATGAGCTTGATTTGTGATGTTGAAATTCTATACGTAAACAGATCCTCGCCCACGCTGTTATGCGGTCCCACTGTAGGGAAGGCTCTCAGTGTAATCTGAAAGTCAAAGCCTCGGAAGCCGTTCAACCGCTCTACCTGCTCTACTTGAACCAGATATGGATACAACTGAGGCGTTGTGGTCAAAAGACTGAAATAGGCTGCCTCCAACTGTTCATTCATATAGGGCAGCAATTGCAGCACAAGCATGTCTTGCAGCTGTAGCTCCCTGGAGTCAGTTTGCGGATTCTGTAACTGTGATGGCGGTTCTGCTGCGGTACATGGAGCCGTTGCAAGCCCGTTGATAATAAGCGCGATAATTAGCAGCGTAGTCATAACTTGAAGTTTTCTTTTCACCAGATTCTCCCCTTGGTCAATAGGTATAGTATTAATTTGCCTAAAGGGGGAGGAAGTATGTGATAGCATATATTATATTGATTAGAGGGTATTCAAATAATCTAGTTGGTATCAAAAAAGTGGCAATGAATAACGGGAGAGTAACCCAAGTTAGGGGAGGTAAGGATGGTAGAAATAAAGGGAATAGGAATAAGCTCAGTTAAATACGCACTCCTGAATTTCATTCTGGTCATAACAAACATATTATTATATGCTTCAGGACCGGATGGAGGCGGAACCGGGGACCGGGACGAAGGCCTGATATTTTATCAAATGTACTTGATCTGCCTGCTTGCCGGATTTGCCATCTATGGGGTATGGTCCATTACAGCAGGTAGATATGAGAAAAAGACAAGAAGTCTAACTGCTATTCCTTTGTTATTATCCTCAGCTTGTATCACCAGTGTATTAATTTATGCTAACAGAATGTACAAGAACCTGTACGATGGCGAGTTTGTGAATGACGCTGGCTCAAAGGTCCTGGCACTCTACGCCGATACTTCCCTGTACCTCGTATACTTCCTTCTGCTCTTCGCTGTTTGCATCAGCGTGCTTGGAATTGTTAAGCGGAACAAATTATCTATACTGGGGCTTTTGCTGAATCTATCGCTGCTAGTACTCTTAAGCCTAATACAATTTGTATAAAACAATACTCTCCATTCTCGCGGAAATCATGGCATGCTACGATGAAGCTACGCTCATTTGGAATCATGGAGGTGTAGAGAATGTATATGCAACAAGGTAACTTGGTCATCCGGAATGCAACTGCGGCCGATGCAGAGCTGTTATGCAACTGGTGGAACGACGGAGCAGTCATGGCGCATGCCGGATTTCCTAAGGGCTTAGGAATCACTGAACAAGAGGTGTTAACCCAATTGCAGACCGGGACAGACTCTGAACGGAAAGGACGTCTGATTCTTGAAATCGATGGTGCTCCCGCAGGTGAAATGAGCTACAGTGCGGTTTCTGGACATGTGGCGGAGATGGGGATTAAAATCTGTGATTTCAATCAACAAAACAAAGGGGCAGGCACAGAATGTTTAGGTATGCTGGTCCGTTATTTGTTTGAAACACAGGGGTTTCACAAGATCATACTGGATACGAATCTTAAAAACACCAGAGCACAGCATGTGTATGAGAAACTCGGCTTCCGTAAAATAGCGGTACGAAAGAATGCCTGGGCAGATCAGCATGGGGAATTACAGACTGTTGTTGACTATGAGCTATCCCTAACGGAATGGACTCAAAATTCCTGAACGTGACTGGTCACGTTGTGTTCTGTTTTTCGCATACAAAAAAAACGCCAACAGATGCATCCCTGCATTCGTTGACGTCTTACTAAACGAGACTTATGTCCGGCGCATATATGCACGCACGGTAATCGGAGCGAAGACCGCCACAATCACAGCGGCTCCGATCAGGGAGTAGACCAGATCACTGCCTACCGTTCCATGGTTCACCAGTTCACGGACAGCAGTGACCAGATGTGAGATCGGATTGTTATTCACGAACCACTGAAGCCATTTCGGCATCGTATCAACCGGCACGAAGGCATTCGAGAGGAAGGTTAGCGGGAATAACACGATCATTGAAATCCCCTGTACACTGGAAGCCGTGCGGGCGATCACACCGAAAAAGGCAAAGATCCAGCTGATGGCCCAGGAGCATCCGATGACCAGAACCGCTGCCAGGGCTACCCCTCCGATGCCGCCTTCCGGCCGCAAGCCCATAATGTAGCCCATTACGAAGGTGAGTACTGTAGCAATC
The DNA here is from genome assembly GCF_042684125.1 of Paenibacillus rhizoplanae. Taxonomy (NCBI): domain Bacteria; kingdom Bacillati; phylum Bacillota; class Bacilli; order Caryophanales; family Paenibacillaceae; genus Paenibacillus; species Paenibacillus rhizoplanae. The sequence goes on from NZ_JBHUKY010000077.1 coordinate 108,536, forward strand.
GTGTAGCGTATCGTATCTGCTAACAATGCTCCTGCGAGAGGGGCAATCCGGGCAATCGGCAGCGATTTGAAGCGGTCGAACACCCCTTTCTCCATATCCTCCCGCAGCTGAACACCGGTGACGACAGAGGTCGTGATTACGGTCTGTACCAAGATTCCCGGAATGATTACCGGCAGATAACTTGCCACATCACCTGCAATCGCCCCGCCGAAAATATAAGTGAACATCAAGGTGAAAATAATCGGCTGAAACGTGACGTCAAACAATTGCTCCGGTGTACGCCGGATCTTGAGCAGTCCTCTGTAGGCCATCGTAAAGGAATTACGTACCACTTGGCCGAAGCTGGTATGGTTTTTTAATTTACGCTCCACACCCGGCTTAATTAAAGTACTCATGCTAATACTCCCTCCTTCTTCTGTGTACTATCCGGGACAAGCCCCGCATCTTCCTTGACGCCATGACCGGTTAGGGTCAGGAATACTTCATCCAGCGTTGGCTTCTGCACACTCATCTCAAGCAGCGGTATGCTTGCCTCACGAAGGGCGATCAGCAGATCGGTTACCTGGTCCACGTTTCCCATCGGTGCGATAATTTTGGCTGTTTCTGCCGACAGGTTAGAGCGTACCTGAAGCACCTGCTCCACAATCTGCCGCGCCTTCAGCAACTGCTGCGGATGGACCACCTTCAGGTGAAGCGAGGAGTTGCCAACCGAGCTCTTGAGTTCATCAACTGTTCCCTCTGCGACCACCTTACCGGTATCAATCACGGCAATCCGGTCCGCCAGTTGATCCGCTTCTTCAAGATATTGGGTCGTCAGCAGGACCGTTGATCCCGTATTCACCAGCTTGCGGATCGTCTCCCACATCTGATTGCGCGTCCGGGGATCAAGCCCCGTTGTCGGCTCATCCAGGAAAATGAGCGGAGGCTGCGCAATTAGACTGGCCGCCAGATCCAGCCGCCGGCGCATCCCGCCGGAGAAATTCTTCAAAGGGCGCTTCGCTGCTTCCGTCAAGCCGAATTCCTCCAGCAGGTCAGAGGCCTTGCTGCGAGACTCCGCACGCCCCAGGCCATGCAGCCTGGAGAAGATGATCAGATTCTCAGTCGCGCTAAGCGACTCATCCACTGACGCATATTGACCCGTCACTCCGATTAACTGACGCACGATCTGCGGTTCTTTTGCCACATCATGTCCGAAGATACGCGCCGAACCTGCGTCAGGCCGAAGTAGGGTCGCCAGCATGCGAATTACGGTTGTCTTCCCGGCACCATTGGGACCCAGCACCCCATAGATCATTCCTGTGCCTACTTTGAGATCTACACCATCCACGGCCCGGTTGCTCCCGTAGATTTTGACCAATCCTTGCGCCTCAATGGCATAGCTGCCGCCCTGCCCTGCTGATTGTGTCTGCTTCATGCTTTATTCCTCCTTGATTGCTGAATCTATAAGGATAGTAACCGACATATTTAAACTGAATTTAAACCTCCTTCTACTCTGTCCGGTTGCTGTTTCCCTATCCCATTAAACCAAAAATCCGATCCTTTGGGATCGGACTTGCGGAGTACGCTTGCAGGCGTACCTCAATATGCAGTTCTCCTTAATCATAGCCGCCTTCAGCTTCGGGCAATGCCTGGTACTCTTCTTTACCGGCTGCGATCTCCGCGATGTAGGTCCGCAGCTCCAGCAACTGCTTTGCATCTTCCGTAAGCTCACAATTCTCGCCAGACCAGGACCAATTACGTGTGAACCCGTTCACCGTGATCCTCCAGCTGTCTTCCTGGTAAGGGACCACTGCACAGCTTTGCTTAAGGGGCACAAGCTCCAGCTTCCCCATAATACGGATGCCTCTCATCCTATCATAGATGCTGCGCATTTCATCTTCGTTCAACGTAATATCCGCTGTGGCCGTTCCGTTCACGATCAGATCTTTTACCACGGTATCCTGATACGTATTGATCTCATTCTTGGTGACCTCCCCATACCCGTACCGGACGAGAAAATCGAAATCAGCAGGCATGTCTTCAGGCATCTCTCCCAATACCTCCGGCTGCTCCGGAACGGGTTGCGCATCCTTATTCGTGCTACAGCCAGCTATGAGCAGTACGGCCAGCAGCAAGTAATATATGTGCCTCAGATTGGTCACCTCCACAATGTGTATTTTCAAAAGGCTATGTTAAATTCTAGCCGCAACGAAATGATGCGCCTAATCCGACAGTGCCCGCATGATGTTGGATTTCGCCTCTGCCGCAATCGCTTCATTCCTGTCATCGACCGCTTGCATTAAGATCAGCATGGGGATGTATACCGCGATCAGCCGCGCCAGCAGCTTCGTTTCCTCGTCCGCTCCTCCGTACGTTTCGAAAAACACGCCGCGGGCGTAAGGTGGTAAAAAGCTATAAGCAACGCTCAAATCGCAAGCCGGATGGCCTACGCTCAGATCGCCCCAATCAATGATGCCAGAAACGATCCCGTTCTCATTCACAAGCATATTTTTGAAATGAAGATCGCCATGTAGCAGTGCATTCACCGCCTCGACACGGTCCTTTTGCAGCCTGCTAATATACGCTTCGATCACACCGGACTCCTCCGGCGACAAATGTTCAGCCACCTTCGATAGAAAGCCCTCCATTTTCACTTTGCGAGATGCTATGTCCGTCAAGCTTCGATGATCTTGCTGAACTCCGCACTTCAGCGCCTCCTGCACCGGAAACTCATGCAATCTCCGCAAGAATTTCGCCAGCGTCTCTGCCGATAAAGCCCGGCGTTCTTCCGTCAAACCAATTGGGAAATCTCCCGGCACGTGGGCATAGCCAAGAAATGGTGCCGGGTATTCGTCACTTGCTTCACCATAAAACAACGGTTTCGGATAGGGGATGGTCAAATATGCCGCAAGCTTCGGCAGCAGCTTCCCTTCCATACGAATCGCGTCAACTGCAAACGTTCTTCTTGGAAACCGGAACACGTACTCGTCACCGATAAGAAAAACCGTATTGTCCCAGCCCCAGCCCAATCGCTTCACTCGCTTCGATGACAGTTGAGGGAACTGTCTGCCGATCAGCGTCCGCGCCTGCTCTTCGTTAACCTCCCACTCCGCATCCCATACATTCGTTCCTCCCATGAGTTGTCTGCCTCCTCGTTCCTTACGTACTATAGTTGTAGGTGGCTAAATATTTCGCAATGACTTCCTTACTCTCATGCCACCACAGAATAGGGACTTCGCCTACCTTCTCCAGACCCAGCTTAGCGGCCAGATGATTGGAGCCAGTATTGCCGGTATCACAATCCCAATACGTTGTTAGCTGCCGCTGACGGCCAAGCGCTATGAATTCTTGACACAGTCTGAACGCCAACCCTTGATTGCGGTAATCCTTGTGTGTGATGATATCCGGTTCAATATAGCCGCCACCCACATAAAAAGTGTTGCACGCGCTTACAAATCCGCTCTCATTCAAATAACAATAACCAAAGGCCCTGTCCAGGTAGGTCTCAGCCGAAGTCCACAGTAATCGGTAACTATCGTCCATCTCCAGAATGTAGCGTCCAAACAACTGCTCATCAATTCTAGTTAAAATAAATTCTCCAGAGTCTTCCTGGATGTCAGCAGGAGCTTTAGCATTGCTGTCCATCTTATAATGTGTTCTACTGAGCTCCACTGTGTTGTCTTTCAACGGTTCTTTCAGCAGCGCAAGCCATTGACTGGAGGAGAAGTACAAATCATAGAAATTCGCGTGATTGGCCGGATTGGCTAAGAAATCAAGCAAGCTTCGATTGAACTGCTCATCATCTTCCTGCCCGAACAGATAATATTTCCCTCCTCGGCTTGTGACAAGCCCAGCCGTCGGCTGATCTAGCTTATTCACAAATATTCTGCCTGGCTGATTAAGATCTATCACCCCATGAACAAATACAAAGATGAACTCTCCTTCTCTATGCGGTAGAAGATGCTCGATCCTACTATACTCACTAGCCTGTAATTCAATCATTCTAATCCTTCCTCTCAGCTAATTACCTGTTATGTATAGCGAGAAACATATAAATTCTATATTTCAAAAAAAGCCGGGGCCACAGTCACCTGTGTCCGCCAGCCTAGTATATCATGCTCACCGCCAATTCTTCACCTCTACCCAATCGGCGTCCGGTCCGCTCCGTTCAAACGCTGTACCCACAACTCCTTTAAAAGGCTCCAGCAAGCTCGGGTCCCGGTCAATCAGATCATACACATTCATGATGGCCGTATTCTTCGGGTCGCTCAGATAAGCGTTATCTTCTTCTCCGGTGAACAGCCGCCAGCCGCTGTCTTCTTCACGGGTAGCGGCCTCCCGGTACATCCAGCGCACACCTCTGCCTGACGTCAGGCATTGCCTGGTGACCATAGCCGCCTTCTCTCCGGCTTCGACCCATGCAGGGTCTCCTTTTCGAAGGATGGTCTGCGCGATATGTCTGGGTTCGAATTCGACCGGATCTCCGAGCTGCAGCGACTGGATCACCCCGGGTGTATTGGTCAAAACGCCTGTGTACCGCCCTGTAACCGGATCTCTCCCGGTGATCTCCACCCACATCCGCTCCGCACGCGGCTGCCCTTCAGCCGGATGGGCCAGCATGAAGTGCAGCCGCACCATTCTCCCCGTGCCCTGCGCTTCCCGCTCCTGTCTTGCAGGAATAAAAAACGACTCAGGATGTAGCCTACTCGTCTCTTCCACATCTTCCAAAGTCCACTCCATGAAGTATGCCTCCTAGTTAGTTATACTAGACTACCATTACCCGATTGTAGGAGGCACTATTCATTCTGATTGGAGACCGTGCTACTCTGGATGGATACCTGCACCGTTAAGGGCGCCCTGCTTCACGCACCGGAATCCATATTTCACTTTTAAATGTTGGCGAACTGGTATCCTTGCTTTCATTCCACAGAAGCTCCGGCCCTTCGACCTGCTCGTAATTGGAAGAGGGGAACCATTCGGAGTAGATCCGGCCCCAGATATTCTGAAGTGTGTCCGGGAACGGCCCCACTGCTTCGAATACAGCCCACGTGGACGCAGGAACCTCAAGCTTGGCATAGGATAGCGGAGCTTCCAGCGTGGTGGCAACACCAATATAATGATCCAGCTCCCCGCGTTCATCCATCCGTCCTTCCGGGAAATTCACGGATGCGCTGATCATCCCGGCCGGAATGATATTCGACAGCCCCTTCAGCTCCCCTATCATCTCCATACTCAGACTCTGCCACATGGCAGCGATCTCCGGGTTCACCCCGCTGAACTGGATGGCTACCCTTTTCTTAAGTCCAACGATCCGAAAGGCCTCTTTCTCCTCAATGCGGTAATTCATTTCATTGCCTCCTCTAATGGTTAACTGAAAAGTCATTCGAGGAAAGGCCTTCAGGGGTGTCCCTGCCGTTCTTGCTTCTGAAGGCGTTACGCCATGAAGCTGCTGAAAGGCTTTTGTGAATGCATCCGGCGAAGTGTACCCGTACTCCAGGGCAACATCAATAATCCGGTGCTGGCTCCCCTGCAGCTTGAAGGCAGCCAGCGTGAGACGTCTGCGGCGGATATATTCCGAGAGCGGGATACCGGCCAGGAAGGAGAACATCCGTGTAAAATGATACTCCGAGCATAACGCGTAGCCCGCAGCCACTTTTATATCAATCTCGTCGTCCAGGTGCTCTTCAATGTAGAAGAGTGCAGCATTCATATCTTCCAGCAGGTTCATCGTGTCCTCCCTTTCCTCCCCATCAGATTAACAGCTACGCCGGGGCAGCATCCGACAGTTCCTGCACCATATTAACGGGTACTTTTTTATTCAAGACAATCCGTAAATTTAGAGCGATAATGAAGCATAGAATACATACGAATAAGCTAGGCAGGAAATCACCATTACTCGGTTAAAAGGAAGGTTGCCATGAAGCTTGTCCCCAACTGCATCACACTCAGCCGGATCGGGCTTGCCCTTCTGCTGCTATATATGGTGCCGCTGGGCACGGGCTTCACTGTAGTCTATCTTCTGTGCGGAATTACCGATATGCTGGATGGTCCTATTGCCCGAATGACCGGTACGGTTAGCAGCCTCGGTGCCAAGCTCGATTCTGTGGCCGACATGACACTGGCAGGCACTGCACTCTATACCTTATATCCGTTCCTCGGTCTGACTCTCGGCCTCATCCTGTGGGTCGTGCTGATTGCCGTCATCCGGGGAGCCTCCATCCTAACCGCGCTGCGCAAATTCAGAACCTACGGCAGCATTCATACCTACGGGAACAAGCTTGCCGGATTACTTCTATTCCTTACACCGTTGCTGCTTCCCTATGTGAATCAGGCGATCTGGACAATAGTTGTATGCTTAATAGCCACTCTATCTGCAATTGAGGAACTTATCCTGCTTCTGATCTCAAGTGAGCTGCAGCTGGACCGCAAGGGGCTGTATGTGCGGCGTTGATCAGCTCACTCCAGCCCCAAATATTCGCTGATTCCATCTACAACAGCGGAGGCCACGCTCTCCTGGAACCCGGAGGTCCACATCTTCGCCTCGTCGCCGGGATTCGTTAAATAGCCCAGCTCCAGCAGCACCGACGGCATTACCGTATCGCGCAGGACGAAGAAATTCCCTTTTTTCACGCCGCGGTCTTTGAGGCCGGTAGCTTGAATGACATGCTTATGTATAGTCTCGGCCCAAGCCAAGGATTCTTCATGATAATAAAAGGTTTCCGTACCCGATGCCGACGCATCCTCATAGGTGTTGCCATGAATGGAGATGAACAGGTCTGCGGGCAGGTTGTTGGCGTACTGGGGCCGGAACAGCTCTTGTGAGGAGATAAAAGCATCCCCGGTCCGGGTAAGCAGGATCTCAAGCTGCGGGTCCTGCTCGACCGTGGCTGCGATTTTCTCTGACAGGCTCAGATTGAAATCCTTCTCCAAGCGTCCGCTTACAGAGACTGCCCCGGGATCTTCCCCGCCGTGGCCCGGATCTACCACAACCTTATAGACCCTGCCCAGGTAGGGCTGGCTGCTGCTTTGCGGTTGACCCGTACTTCGGGGTACACGAATGGCCGAATCCTCAGCCGGGGCCGCACTTAGACCTGTATCGGCAATCTTCCCGCCTGAACCCTTCCCGGCGCCATCGCTACATGCCGCCAGCAGCAATAGGCTGAGCCATATGGCAGCTATCAGGTACATTTTCCTCATTCGGGCAACTCCTTCCCGCCCGCTTCAGGAGTACTCTCACGGCTGGTCTTATCCGGTGAATTCAGCAGCACCAGACCCCCGATAATGATCAGCAGACTGATGCCGGTGAGCAGATTGAACGGATCATTCCAGAGCAGGATGCCGATCAGTGCCGTCAGCGCTGTTCCCACGCCAGACCAGATGGCATAAGCCAGGCTCAAAGGTATGGTACGAAGACTGATCGATAAGCAGTAAAAAGCCAGGCCCATTCCAAGTACTACTCCGATCGATGGCAGCACAGTGCTGAATCCATCGGAGAGCTTGAGCATCGTCGTACCGAAGATTTCCGACATAATAGCGATGCTTAGCGCGAAGTAACCTCTCATCTCTACACCCCCGTTGACAGCTTCAGCAGAACCACACCGCCAATGATGAGAATTAAGCCTGCTATTTTTCGCACATTCAGGCGTTCCTTATAGACCAGTACACCAACCAATGCAGTTAATGCCGTTCCCACGCCAGACCAGATGGCATAAGCTGTCCCGAGAGGGATCTCCTTCAATGCCAGTGACAGATTGAAGAACGCCAGGCCCATACCAGCGACTACCGCAATGGAGGGAAGCAGCTTTTTGAACCCGTTCGATGCCTTAAGCATAGAGCTGCCGAAGACCTCACTCACAATGGCTAACGATAATAACACATAAGCATTCAATGGATTGCCTCCTAATTCATGACCCTGACAAAAGACCCCGGATATAGCCGCTTAACTCCCTTGCAGTCTGCTCGTGCGCAGGCAGGCCCGGATGGGTCCGTGCTCCCATCGTTTCATTCGTCACATTCGGCAACTGGAACACCGACACGTTCTTGTCGCCCGTAGACTTCATGTATTCATCCACTGCACGGTAGATCGCCGGCATCAGGGAGAGGCCCAGCATTCCATACACCCAGAGAAGATGCGCCCCGGGGTTATAGCTTCTCAGCTTCGCCAGGAACCTCGTGACTGCGGTCTCGAAGGCGGCCAGATCCTCCTCATGATAGCTTCCGTCTTCATTCAGCCGCTGCTTATAGATACGCCCGGTGTCCTCATCCAGCCACTCGGGGGAGTTGAACGCGCCGTCATCATTGGTGCCCAGGTTGACTACAACCACATCCGGCTGCCAGGCCGTAAAATCATTCATCGCATGCGCCCCAAGCGCTTCATTACGGGGACCGGTCAGCAGACCGCAGACCTTCTCATAGATGTCAGGGATATTGCCCTTGGGGTTATTATCCCAGCTGGAGAGCACGCCCCATCCGCTCTGTGAGATCACCCGGAATTCAGCCTGCACGGCCTCGGCTGTTATCGCTGTATAGTTATGCACGCCGCTGAACCAGGCGGGAATCCAGTCCTCTTCCATCTTGGCACCGATGACTCCTTCACCTGAGGTGATACTGTCACCGATGAACTCCAGCCGGTACGGCTTCGCTTCAACAGGCAGGAAGCTGCCGTCTGTGCGGACTGCATGGAACTGAAGATAAGAGCCGGGATCGCCGCTCATCGCCTGGACCTCTTTTACAATCCGGATATTCTTCACCTGCTCAGGGTTCATCCCTCTGAATACGCAGATCCAGTGCCTTCCGGCATTCACCATCTGTCTGCTGACGGGAACGGAGTTGATCAGTACACTGATCCAGGACTCGTGATGATCGTAATCGGACTCCACTTCAAGCCATAGCTCGGAGGCCTGGAGGTTCACCTCTATCGCACTGCCCGTCCAGAATAACGTCAGAGGGTTGAGCGCTCCGGTCGTTCTGCCATGAATCTTAAGATGCTTGATCTCTGTCAAAGGCTGTACCTGTAACTGCAAATGGGAATGGCTGCTCATTCTAATCCCTCCTGTTTGCCGGCAATCGAGAAGCTGCGGACCTTCATCCACTTGCCGCCTACCCATTCGTCAACGGTGCCCTTCCGCGTTCTAACACAGAATTTATGCGAGGTGCCGCGGTCAAAGCCTGTTGCTTCATATAACAGATCCTCGCCCTGCTGTCCCTTGAAATACACCTGCTTCAGGCCGAGTCTGTTCAATAGTTCCTGCTTCACACTGTCTGTATATTGGCGCGAGAATTCTTTTGTCATAATTGTTCCTCCTGCTTCGTTTATCAACGGCTCAACTTCCCGGATGCTTCTTAGAGAATAACGTATATGCGGCGAATTTTCACCTTTATTTTTCACCAAACCGCCCTTAAATCCGGTTGATTTTGAACTCGGCCCTGTAATAGAATTAATGGATTATATAGAAAAGGATGCGCATACGCAATGCCTTACAAGGAATCACGTTCGCTTCGAAAAAGGTCGATTCTGTTCTTCTCGCTGATCATGCTGGTGAAGAGTTATTTCGCCTGGTATTACTTATTCGAGGACGGGCCAACCTGGACCACCTGGCTTAAGGAAATCCCGTTCGTGCTGCTGCTGTTCTGCCTCATCGAATGGTTCGCCACCAAGCATAAGGTCGCCATCTATCTGATCGTCAATCTGCTCATTACCGTCCTGTTCTTCTCTCTCATCGTCTATCATAATCATTTTGGTATGATTGCTACATCACAAGTCTTCGGTCAGGTCAAGCAGGTAGGCGCCGTCAAAAAAAGTATATTCGCCGTCGTGCATCCGCAATATATGCTTATCTTCGTAGACATCATTATCATCAGCCTGATCATGCTCAGACGCAAGAAAGCGCTGGCCTGGAAGCATTCCATGTCCCGTCCCAGCAACCGCAAGGCAGTGGCTATCTTGTTCTGCCTCTCGCTTACGCTGTGCATGATGAATATTTTCCCCAATAAAGCCAGTATGAATGAGAATGTCAAGGCAGAGCAAATGGGCATTCTCAATTATGAAGCCTACGCATTGCTGCGTGAACCCGCAGAGGAGCCTATGGACCCTGCGCAGATCTCCCAGGCCGGTATCGACATGACGAAGGGCATTCAGCAGAAGGCTGATCCGCTCCTGTTTGGGGCTGCCAAGGGCAAGAATCTGATCATCCTGCAAATGGAGTCTCTGCAGTCCTTCCTGATCAATCTGTCGGTGGACGGAACCGAAATCACGCCTAACCTGAATAAGCTGGCTGGCGAGAGCTACTATTTCCCCCGGTTCTTTCAGCAGGTAGGCCAAGGCAATACCTCGGATGCCGAATTCACCGTCAACACTTCCTATTATGTACCGCCGGACGGTCCGGCCACAGATAAGTATGCTCCGAAGGATCTGCCCAGTCTGCCGAAGCTGCTGGAGGCCCAGGGCTACGATACCGCGACTTTTCATACCAATAATGTAGAGTTCTGGAACCGCGGGGAGCTGTATAAGGCGCTGGGCTTCAATCAATATTACGACAAAACCTACTTCGGCGAAGAGGATGCGGTCTTCTATGGCGCCTCGGATGAAGTCCTGTACCGAAAGACCTCTGCGGAGCTTGCGCGGATGGATCAGCGTGAACAGCCCTTCTACGCTCATGTAATCTCGATGTCGTCGCATAATCCGTTCTCGATCCCGGAGAGCAAATACAAGATGACCTTGCCGGAACGGTACGAAGGGACGCTAGTCGGTGACTATATCCGGGCTGAGAACTATGCGGATTATGCGCTGGGCCAATTTCTTGATGAGCTTAAGAGCAGCGGTGTGTGGGATAACAGCGTGGTGGTCCTCTACGGCGATCACCGCGGGCTTCCGATTTTCTCGCTCAAGGAAGGGGATAAAGTCCTGCTGCAGGAAATCCTGGAGCATGAGTATAATGAGCGTGATCTGATTAATATTCCGCTCATCATCTCAGCAACCAGCGTTACTACACCGGCACTGAAGGAGCAGTTAGGCGGCCAGGTGGATATTCTGCCGACCGTTGCCAATCTGCTCGGGGTTCCGCTGGACTATCATATCCACTTCGGACAGGATCTGCTTAATCAGACAGCGTATAACCTGCTGCCGCAGCGTTATTATCTGCCTACAGGATCATTCGTTAATAATGAAGAACTGTTCCTGTCAGGCAGCGGGTTCGAGGACGGCCAGCATTACACCCTGTCCGGTAACGGAACAGATCAGCTTCAATCGACGGAGGATGAATTCACCCGGGCGCTGGAGCTGCTCCGTATGTCCGACAGCTATGTTAATCAGCTGCGTGACCGCCCGGTGGAAAAAACAGATGTGAGCGAGTAAATGTGCAAAGCCCGGTTCGGATTCCTTTTCCTGAACCGGGCTTATTTATACTTGAGGTGCGGTTAGGGCTGCACCAATCCCGCCTTCTGATCATACACAGATAGAAAAGAAGGGCGGGATGCGGGATGACTAACCGGAGAGATGTAGAAGAGTGGGCAATTTTTCTGGCGGCTGTCTGCGGACAGACCTATACCCAATTTGCCAATGCGGAGGGTGTGTTTGTGGTACCGGCGGACTTCTCGGCTGTTCACAGCTTTCAAGCGAAATCCATGGGGAATGTCTGGGAGCTGTTCGGATTCATTCTGGAATCACCGCAGGAGATCGTTATTGCCTGGCGCGGAAGCATCTCCACCAATGATTGGCTCTCGAACATGAATGCCGCGCAAAAGAAATTCAAATACATTCAGGAGCCCTGCATGACCCACCGAGGGTTCACCGACATCTATGCATCCGCTCGGGATGCCATTCTCTCCGTACTTGGCACTCTGTCCCCGGAGAAGACGCTGTATGTAACAGGCCATAGCCTTGGCGGGGCACTGGCCACTCTGTGTGCGCTGGATGTTGCTGCCAACTCCGCCTTCACCGCCCCGCGGCTGTATACCTACGGGTCTCCGCGTGTCGGGGACCCGGATTTTGCCAAGGCCTTCAGCCGGTATGTGCGCAGCAGCTACCGCTATGCCAATCTTTTTGACGTCACAACGTATGTTCCGCCAACCGTCTACAAGCTGCCCAAGCAGAAGACCAAATACTATTACACCCATGTCCAGACCCTTAAATCCCTATCCTTCCAGAATGGCAGCCCCGAGCTGAACCATGTCATCCGTAGTTATTTCGCTGTACTGAGGGAGACCCGGCCGGAATTCACCGCAGCCTTGTGCGCCGCGAACCCCGGGTTCTGTCCGGTCCCGGAGCTGGTCACCTAGTTCGCCAGGATCTGATTAAGACTCTCCTCCAGCCGCTTAAGTCCTGCTTCGGGCTGTATCCGGTTGCGCACGATATGCTGCAGCTCCTCAGACATTGCAGTGAACAGAGCCGCATATTTATCCGTCTGCGGGGCGAACTTGACCTGATCTCTGGCTTGAATAAACCGCTCCCGGTAAGGCAGGTCCCGGTACATCCGGCTCTGTTCAACTGTAAGATTCGCCGGAACATGACCCGCCTCGCCCCAGATCATCCCGCCCACCTCCGAGAAATATTTCATGAAGTCCATGGCACCCGCCTGCTTCTCCTCGGTAGTGTAGGCAGGAATCACCAGGGTGTGGGAGCTTCCCCAATGGGCTGAGCTGCCGAAGATCGGCGGAAGAGGTATAATCCCGATATCCAGCGCCTTATTGTCCAGATGATGGCCCGCCTCCCATACCCCGCCGAACCACAGGCCTGCCTGTCCGTTATCAAAGGAATCCCAGGGCGTATTATCGCTCAAATCGCTTAATCCCTCGTCAAACAACCGCTGATAAAAAGTCAGAACCTCCAGTGACTGCTCATTATTGATTGCCGTCCGCTTCATATCCCGGCTGAGCAGCTCTCCACCCGCCTGATAATACAGATCGAGAAAAGACTCCTGAAAATACGGGGTGTTCACCGCCATAGGCTGTACACCCGGTACCCGCGCAGCAATCTGCCGCAGCAGGCGGGTGAATCCCTCTGGCGTATTCTCTTCCAGCAGCGGCGTTCCGGCGGGAGACAATACGCCAGCCTTGGCCAGGATCTTTTTGTTGTAATAGAGCATATGGAAATGTGTATCCAGAGGCACCGCATAATATTGCCCGGCATAGCTGACGCTCTGAAGGTTCTGTTCCCCGATCTGATTGAACTGGAATCCGCCCTGCTCTGCCAGAGCATTGAGCGGTATGATTTGCTGCGCTTTGATGAACGGTGACAGACGGTCGGCATGGATGACTGCCACATCCGGTCCCTTACCGAAGGACAGCGCGGTGCGGAGTCTCGCATAATATTCGTTCGATTCCAATCTGAGCTGCTTGACGAACACTGCACTCTGCGAGGCATTATAGTCATGAATGATCCGCTCTACGAACTCGCCCTCACCCCCTCCGAACGGATTCCAGAAGGAGATCGTCACAGGCGTGCTGCGCTCCGGCGGCTCCGTATTCCTGGAAGAGAAATCCGCACAGCCCGTGAGCAGCAGCAGACACAGCAGCAGAACAGGCAGGATCAGCTTCATCTTCCTCCTCCTCCTTGAAGCTTAAAATCAATCTAACAGGCGAATGATGCAAGAATTTCCGCGTCCGTGCAGCTTGCAGAGTACCCCCTTGATTCTCCTACCCTGTCCAAGCTACCTAAATATTGTAAGCGTTATCAATAAGTTCCGTCGAACGATTCCCTTACCACTCCTTCCGGACCAGCGCACGATACTCGGAGGGAGATACGCCTGTGATTTTCTTAAATACCTTGGAGAAATACTTAGGGTCTTGAATGCCGACCAGACTGCCTATGTCGCCAGCCTTCAATTCGCCGGTCAGCAAGGTCTTCGCCTTCTCAATGCGGATGCGGGTCAGATACTCCAGGAAGCTCTCCCCAACTTCTTTTCGGAACAGATTGGCGAAATAGTTCTTGCTCAGATGGACCAGCCCACTGATCGACTGCAGGGTAATCTCCTGGTGGTAATACTGCTGGATGTACTGAGTCGCCTTAATAATACTGTTACGGTCGCTATTATACATCTCTTTCATATGTGCAACAAGCGCCTGGAAGGCCTGCCGGAACCATCCCCGGCTCTCTTCCAGCGTCTCCAGCTTCGACAGTTCGTCGAAGTACTGCTTCTTCAGCTCAAGCACCTGCTCCGCATCCTTCGAGACATCCGGCCACAGAGTGGTCAGGATCATCAGCAGCTCCAGCGAGATAATCTGTACCAGCTCCGCATCCCTGCGCATGGCAAGCTGATCGAACAACCGCTCCAGATATTCCTCCAGCTCTCCCGACTGAAAAGCATAGACCATCGACTGAATCTGATGGCTGCTAATCTGAAGCGATGGCGCTAGTGTAGTCCCTGACTGTATCAATTGAAGCTGCGCTGCGTTAGACTGCGCCCCCTGCGCCAGCAGCTCATCGCTCCCGTGAACCAGCACACGGCCCGTTCCCATGAACAGCTTCATTCTTGCAGCGCCTGCGGCCTGGACATACGCATTTTTCAAATCCGCCCACTCCTTGACTTCTCCGCTAATGCCAATCGTTACAGTCCAGCAGTATTGGCGGGATAGCTGGAGAATCAGCTGTTCACTGGAGCTGCGCAAGCGGTCCCTAACCGCAGCCTTATCGGGCTGCACCATTACCTCTGAGGTTACAATTACATGCAGTACACCTTGTCTGTCACGAACCAGCTCATAGCCGAGAGCAGGATCATTTAGCCCAATCTCTTCGAACAGGCTGCGGATTACTGCGGCTCCCTGCCCATACTCCGGCTCTGCTCTGCCCCCCGGCAGAATTTGCAGCACATAGAGCGGCCGCTTATCCGCAAGCCCTGCCAGCGTAAGTGTATCGCGTTCGATCCTGCCTTGAACCGCCCCGCGTTCCAACAGCCCGATCAGGAAGTTCTCCTTATGCACCGGCACAATATGAGCAGGCGCGGACTTTTCCTCCCAGGGCTTCTGCGCCCCTTCGAGGCTCTCCTTCAACTTAAGCAGTACCTGCTCGAAATCACGCGGCATCATATCCGACTTGATCATATATTCAGATACGTTATGCTTAATCGCTTCCTTCGCATACTGGAAATCCTCCAGATTGCTGAGGATGATAATCTTCAGCTCCGCTGAGCGCTTCCGCACCTCGGCAATCAGTTCAATGCCGTCCATTACGGGCATCTTGATATCGGTAATCAGGATGTCGGGCAGTCCGGCTGCCATCAGCTCCAGCGCTTCCCGGCCGTTCGCGGCTTCCCCGGTCACCTCCAGTCCAATAGCCTCCCATTCGATCATCGACCGGATGCCATATCTCACGATAAATTCATCTTCTACGATAATGACCCGGTACATATCATCGGTTCCCCCTTATATCATCTGTCATGAGCGGCAGCTTGACCCGTATCGCCGTACCTGTGCCCGGCTCACTGTGAATTTCGATCCCGTACATTTTACCGCAAATCAGCTTCACCCGTTCATCCACATTCGCCAGCCCGATGCCCCCCGGCTTCTCCTCCTCCCGCGCTTGCCCGTCCAGCAGACTGCGCACCAGCGCAGGGTCCATGCCTTTGCCGTTATCCGTCACCTCGAACTCCACCTGATTGCCCGGCACCTTGCTGCAGGTGATGCGGATGATACCACCCGACTCCATCTCTCCAAAAGCATGGATGATCGCATTCTCCACAATCGGCTGGAGGATCAGCTTCGGTGTATGCAAGCGGCGTACCTCTTCATCCAGCTCAATCACAGTCTCAATATTGAAGTTGAACCGGAACTTCTGTATGCCGAGATAACATTGCACATGCTCAATCTCTTCCTCCACCGTCACCGTCTCTTCCCCCCGGCCCAGACTGATCCTGAGCAGACGCGACAACAAGCTGACCATCTCTGCCGCGTTGTTGGCCTTCTGAATGAGCGCCGTCCATTTAATAATATCCAGTGTGTTGTATAAAAAATGCGGGTTAATCTGCGCCTGCAACGCCTTCAGCTCCGCCATCCGTTTCTGCTCCTGCTCCACATATACCGCTTTCAGCAGTCCGTCGATCTGTACCACCATCGCGTTGAAATTGTCACCAAGGATATCGATCTCATCATGTCTGCTTTTCGCTTTATAGCGGACGCTGAGCTCGCCGGACATGACTTGGCG
Source organism: Paenibacillus rhizoplanae (assembly GCF_042684125.1). Taxonomy (NCBI): domain Bacteria; kingdom Bacillati; phylum Bacillota; class Bacilli; order Caryophanales; family Paenibacillaceae; genus Paenibacillus; species Paenibacillus rhizoplanae. The sequence goes on from NZ_JBHUKY010000077.1 coordinate 124,650, forward strand.
CATCAGCCGGATCATTTTCAGAATCGGGTTCGTAATCGAGTTCGCCAGCACCAGCGCCGCAATGACTGAGAAGATGATGCAGAGCAGCCCGACGAAAATAAAAATCTGCAGAAGACGGTTCGAATCCTGATACAGCGCGGCCTTGGAGATTACATTCACAACCACCCAGTCATTCGTATGCAGCTTCTTGGCATTCACGATTAGACTGTCTCCCTTGTAAGCGAGCGGGAACCTCGTTTCCTCCTGTCCGGTACGCACGAGCTGCTCATAGCCGGCCTGTCCCAGCACCTCGCTCACGCTCCGGCCGATCAGCCCGCTGTCCGGGTACGAGACGAGCCCGCCTCCGCCGTCCATCACGAAGCTTTGCAGATCACGGTTGTTGCTGGACGCCTTCGAGACCAGCTCCTTAATCACATCCTCACGGATATCCAGCACCGCTACAATCTTTAGGGGACTGTCATCCGATATTTTATAGAGCTGCTTGGCGACTGAGAAGACATGGGTGCTCTGCGAATTGAGGCTGTCCACATAAGTTCCGTAGCGGGTCGGATACCAGCGGAAATTACTGCCGCCCTTAAGGGTCGCAAGGAACGGCTCCACCTCGGCGGGCGTTCGCGTGCTCCAGCGGTAGATCCCTTTGATATAATGCTTATCCGACACGAAGGAGATGGACTGCACATCCTGATTAATCGCCACAATCGTGGACAGCTTCGTCGTCAGAGACAGACTATCCACATCATAGCTGGCCGGACCGGTCCCATCAAGGGCCCGCAGCATCCCCACAATCTCATGATTGTTCAGCACCTGCATCAGCATATCCTTGTAGATGCCCAGGCGCGTATCGAGATTATCGGCGGTCTGATCCAGCAGATGCTCCGAATACTCGGTGGCCTTGTCGTTAATGGTTGATTTTGAGATGGAAAAAGAAATAATCCCCATGACCACCAGCGGTGTCAAGGAGAAGAGAACAAGCAGCAGCATCCACTTATAGCGCATGCTGCTCTTCATTTGTATGATCCAGGATATCAAGCGGAGCCGCAAGGACCTGGCAGAACTCTCAGGAGATGTACGCATGCTCTATATCCTTTCCCGTTATATGATCTGGTTCAGGCTAACCCTTGACCCCTGACATGGCTACGCCCTGGACAATCTGACGCTGGAGCAGGATAAAGACAACAATCGTCGGAATCGCCGCAATGGCGCTGGCTGTCATAATGAGATTGAGCGACATATTATTATTCGACAAAAAGGTGGGCAGCCCTGCCGACAGAATCATATTCTCCTCCGAGGTAATCGCCAGATAAGGCCACAGGAAGTTGTTCCACGAGAGGATGAAAAAGAAGATTCCCACCGACACCATCGCGGAGCGGGTCAGCGGCAGGCAGATACTCCACCAGAGCCGGAAGCTGCGGCTGCCGTCGATTTGAGCGGCTTCAATATAATCCTTAGGCACACCGTCCATGAACTGCTTCAGCAGCAGAATACCGATCGGGTTGGTCAATCCCGGCAGGATAATCGCCCAGATATTATCTATTAGCTCCAGATGCAGCGCGGTCTCATAGAGCGGAATCAGAATGGCTTCTGTCGGAATCAGCAGGCCCGAGACAATCAGCACATAGAAGATGCCCCGTGTGCGGAATGGCAGCTTGGAGAACGAGAAGGCGGCCAGCGAGCTAAGCAGAATGGAGATCAGGGTAGTAAGCACGCCGATCACCAGACTGTTCCAGCTCCAGAGCAGAATCTGCGAATCTCTAATGACTTTTACATAATTACCGGTATTCAGATCCGACCAATCCACCCAATCGGCCAGCGTATAGACGTTCACGCCATCGGGCTTCAGGGAGGTGAGAAACATCCAGATCAGCGGAAAAACAAACAGCAGGGCAAGCACCATAGCCACAGCATTTAAACCAAGCTTCTTCATGAATCTTCTCCTCTCCTATCCGTCCTTGCGGTCTGTAATTTTGAATTGAATCACGGCGATCAGCAGCATGATGAAGCAGAACACCATGGACTGCGCTGCAGCCATGCCGAACATATCCTTTTTGAACCCCGTGACATAGATATAGCGGATCATCGTATTCGTGGAATCGCCCGGCCCGCCGCCGGTCATAATCTGTACCTGCCCGAACAGCTTGAGACAGTTGATAATCTGATAAAAAATCTGGATCTTCATCACGCTTGACAGCCCCGGCAGGGTAATGCTCCAGAATCGCTGCCAGGCATTCGCGCCGTCGATCTTCGCCGCTTCATAATGATCGGTCGGGATCTCCTGCAGCCCGGCCAGGAACAGAACCATGACGAACCCGACGCTCCACCAGTCGGTTGCAATCGTAATTGCCCACCACACGAACCGATGATCCGTAAGCCAGTTGATGTCCGCATTAATGCCAAGCATATGTAAGGCTGCATTCACCGGGCCGTTCTTCGCATCCAGCAGCCGCAGCCAGATGAAGCTGACTACAGAGACCGACAGGACATACGGCAGGAAGAACACCGAGCGGATCAGGGTCCGCAGCCAGATTCGCTGATTAATAATAAGGGCAAGCAGCAGCCCCAGAATGATCACCGTAGGCGCGCACAGCAGCACGAAATAGAACGAGTTCCAGAGGTACGCGTAGAAATCTGAATTCGTCAGAATTTTCGCATAGTTCGTTAGAGCCACATACTTCTGCATCCCTTGAATGCCCCACACATGCAGGCTCATCCAGGCTCCGCGGATCACCGGCCACAGATAGAACACCGTGAACGGAATCAGGAACGGGATCAGATACAGAATAGCCTTCAGTTCAGTCAGCAGGTGTATAGGCTCTGCTCTGCGAAGAGCCGCAGCCGGCCTTTTCTCACTCAAGCTCCGCTCCATTGTTGTCTCTCTCCTTCAAATGAAATAATACATAAGCCGGAGCGGGACCCCCGCCTTCAGGCAGGAGCTCATCCCAATCCGGCCAGATAAGGCTAGTTCTCCAGTACCTCATTAATCTGCTTCTCCAGCTTAGCCAAGCCGTCCTCCGGCGTCTCGCTGCCGAAGATAATGTTCTGTAGCCCTTCAGAAACCGTAGTGATAATCGTCGTATATTTATCGGTCGGCGGCGCGAACTTCACTGTCTTCTGCCCCTCGATGAATTCGCTGCGGTAAGGCAGGCTCTTGTAGGCCTCGCTCTCCGTGATCTTACTGTTCGCCGGCACATGGCCCGCCTGTCCCCAGACCTCCCCGCCCACTTCAGAGAAATACTTCATGAACTTGGCTGCGGCCTCTTGCTTCTCAGGAGTGACATATGACGGGATGACCAGCGTATGAGAGCTGCCCCAGTGCGTCTGGCTGCCGAAGATCGGTGGCAGTGGCATAGCGCCGATATGGAGTGATTCATCCCCCAGCAGCAGCCCTGCTTCCCAGACCCCGCCGAACCAGAAGGCGGCTTTCCCGTTATGGAAGGTATCCCATGGCGTCTTGTCATTGAGGTCGGCATATTTTTTATTGAAGACATCCTTATAGAAGTTCAGCACATCCAGTGCCTGCGGGTTGTTGATGCTCGCCTTGGTCATCTCCGGGTTCAGCAGCTCGCCGCCGGATTCATAATACAGATTGAGGAACGGCTCCTGGAAATACGGCGTGTTCACCGCCATCGCCTGGACATCCGGCACCTTGGCTTGAATCTCAGAGAGCGTCTTCTCGAAGCCTGCCGGGGTCATATCGTCCAGTTTGGGCGTACCGTCTTCATTAAGCAGGTTAGCCTGTTTCAGAATATCCTTATTGTAGTAGAACATATGGAAGTGGGTATCCAGCGGAACTGCATAGGGCTTGCCGTCATAAGATACGCTTTTGATATTCGAGTCCGAAATTTGCTTCAGGTCGAACCCTACCTTGGAGGCCAGCTCATCCACCGGCACAATCTGCTGGGCTTTCACGAACGGCGAGATGCGCTCCACGTGAGCTACCGCGACATCCGGGCCTTTGGAGGACGACAGCGCCGTGCCGAGCTTCGCATAATACTCATTGGATTCCAGGCGGAGCGGCTTAACGGTCACCTCTTGCTGCGAGTCGTTGAAGCCCTTGATAATCTGATCTACGAACTCCCCTTCCCCGCCGCCGAACATATTCCAGAAGGAGATTTCCACCGGACTGTTCTCTGTGCTCCCCGTTGCCGCCGGTTCATCCGATGCCTTGGCCGCTCCGTTCTCTGTATTTCCGGAGGAGCATCCCTGCAGGACCAGAGCCAGCGCCAGCCCAGCCGTAACCACACTTGTTAAGCTTTTGTTCATCCTCATCTGTACAACCCTCTTCTCCGTAAAGTTTGTGCAAGGAAAGCCTTCACCGCTTGATGTAAGGGCTTTCTTATCTCTAACTCTACAGCGAACACCGCTGTGCTTGAACCGACAAACCGCCGCTCCTTGGTGAACAAACGACAGATGTTAACCGGGCTAAATTCGCAGGCAGGTAGACGATCTTACGGAGGGTAGAGAATCGACAGATAGAGAACAGGCTGCGCACGCAAAAAGGGACCTCTTGAGAGGCCCCCGTGAAATTCCAGTCAATTCACTGTAAAATTGTCAAAGCTGACGCTGTTGCCGAAGCCGCCGCGTACCCCTACCGTACCTGAAGTGTATACAGCTTCATTGCGGTCAATCTTAGGCACCGTCATATCTCCGACATATACCTTGATGTTACCGTTATTGACCACAACCTTCATGTGATACCAGGTGTTCACGGCAATAGGGGTATTTACGCTCTGGAGCGAAGTCCAGTTATTATTGAACCGTCCAAGCCAGACCTCACCAGCAGAGTCAATACCTGCTGCGTAACCCTTTTGCAGATCAGCCCCGGTTCCCGGACCGGTTACATTGAAGAGAAGACTGCCCTGGCCCGCATTATTCAACCGGATGTCGCCCTCCAGTGTGTAGTTCATTCTGGAAGGATACGGGGTGAGCAGCGATTTGTCGGCATTCACTGAATTCAGGTTATAGGCGCCCCCGCTCACCGCCCACGATCCGCCATAACGGGCCCAGCCGTTGTCATTCGCCGAGAAATCATTGCTGTACGCGCCGCTGAGCGTCCCGAACCGAACCTGAACATTATGCCCGCCGACGCTCCGGTCGACCGAATCCACGAAGGCGATCTCATTCCCGCCCGTCTGATACATCGCCGTCCACCATGAATTTCCGAAGGCCGGAATATCATTGTCCACCCAGGTGTTCCCGTAATCGTTGCTTAGGGACAGCACATTGGAGTTGGAGCTGAGCAGCAGACGCCCATCCGCCAGAGACAGGATATAAGGCCCGCCCTGCTGGTTAGTGGAGACCTGGGTGCCGATGCCGCTGGACCAGGTTTTGCCGTCAGGACTTTTTTTGGTGAAAATTCTGCAGTTCTGCGTCCCGCACACCTCAAAAGTCACAATATACTGCCCGTTTGCCATCTTGGTCCAGACCGGCATCCCCGGACGCGCGCCTGAATTGGACGGGTCCCAAGCAACATAGATTTCATTCCCCCAGCTGGCCCCCCCGTTAGTGGAGATCTTCTGGGAAATGATCTGGCTGTACGACGGATTCTCCGTCACATGCTTCTCGCTTGCATACATCACGGCGACCGAGCCGTCATTCAGGAGCTGCATATGCGGCTCGTACACGCCTTTGTCGGGATTCCCAAGCGCGCCGGGAGCGCCATTGTTCTCGTCGATGGTGCTGAGGAAGCTCCAGTTCGCGCCTCCGTTCACGCTTTTATACACTCTGAGCTTGTACGATTCCTGCCAGCGGACAGACCGCATCGCCAGCAAAATATCACCGTTCGTGAGCTGCACGAACTGCCCGTTGTCCAGGTCACGGCCATCCTCCCACAGCGTAGACATCAGCGACCAGGTGCGGCAATTGTCGGTGCTGCGGAAGACCTGGAGCCGGGTACCGCCCCAAGACACCTTGGTATAGCCGTTGTTGTCGTAGATGGCGGTGACCGCCAGCCAGTCCCCGTTCGCCAGCTTGATCATCCGCGCATATTCGGCGCCGAAGGTTCCGGGCCTGATTCCGCGGGCATCGGGACCCGCATCGGTGAACGTGTTAATGTCAGTGATGGTGGACGAAGTCCCCCACACCACGGGACCATTTGCGGCCATGGCCGGAACAGCGGCAAAAATCAGCAGCAGACACAGGGAAGCGGACAGCGAGATGAACCATTTTTTGAACACGTAAGCCCTCCTCTTAATCGTCATTGGTGAAGCCTGTTGAACGCACCCGAATGGATGTAAGTGCTTTCACCAAAGATTCTAAAGGGCATTTCATTGTCATTGAACCGATAATTCACCGCTATTTAGGCTACAATGTTACGATTATTCGCTCGGCTACCGGTTGATCTTACGAATCTCTTCCAGTGGAATCTTCGGTGTCCGGTCCGCCGCCAATAGTCCATTCACTTCCTGCTGTACATCCGTAACTTGGGTATAGCAATAACCGCAGATGTACGGGGTATCCTTAATCGCCTGAGTGATGTTGCGGAAACGTTCAATGAACGCCTCGGTACTGCCCACCTGCTCCCCATAGCCCCATCCCTCGCCAGTGTTGAAGGCAATGCCCCCGAATTCACTGACCATGACAGGCTGACCCCGGTATTCGTAGCCCTTAGCCATCGCGTATTTCCAGTTATTGAATGATGAGCTGCCGCCAAGCACACTATCGGCGTCTGCATAACGCTCCAGCAACGCAGCGCCGCTCTCTTCATAGTCATGCAGGGTAATAATATCGCTGATGGTATGCTCCCAGCCGTCGTTGACGATTACCGGACGATCCGGGTCCATCGCTTTGGTCAGGTGATAGATGCCCTCAGTGAACTGCTGCTGGCGCTTATTCGTATAGACCTGCGGGATACCCCAGGATTCATTAAAAGGCACCCAGGTAATCACCGAGGGATGATTATATTGCTGCCGGACAATCTCTGTCCACTCCTTCGTGAACTGCTCCACTGCCTCATCATTGAACTCATAGGTGGCCGCCATCTCCGACCAGACCAGCAGCCCCTTCACATCACACCAGTACAGGAAGCGAGCATCCTCAATCTTCATATGCTTGCGGACCCCGTTGTAGCCCATTGCGAGAATTGCGTCAATGTCAGCAATCAGCGCCTCCTCCGAAGGCGGGGTCAGATGGCTGTCCGGCCAATAGCCCTGATCCAGAATCAGCTTCTGATACACTGGCGTGTTGTTGAGCAGCACCTTGCCCTGTTCGATGGAGATTTTGCGGAGTCCGAAGTAAGAGTACACCCGGTCTATCACCTGCTCTGCCTGGTACAGAATGAACTCCACCTCGTACAGTACCGGTGCGGCAGGCGACCAGGACTGGAGCTTCCACGGCCCGTTCGCTTCATGCGTCAGCTCTACATCCAGCTGTAACGAGGCCCGGTCCGCCTGCAGCGAGACCTGCTTGAAGGTCTTCTCCCCGGTGCCGATCCGCGTCTCCAGCCGGAGATCAGGGCTCGCCCCATGGGTATTGTATTCAAAATGGACCGAGCGGTTATCGAGATCCGGGGTGATTTTGACAGACCTCAGGTACGAAGGGGATACATACTCCAGCCACACACTCTGCCAGATTCCCGTGGTCTGCACATAGAAGCACTCGAAATTCTCATCCACCCAGCGCTGCTTGCCCCGTGGCTGTGTACAGCTCTGGCTATCCTCAGCCTTGACGGTCAGACGGTTCACTGCTCCGGCTCCCGTGTTGAGATAATCGGTAATATCCAGTGTAAAAGCCGCGTACCCGCCTTGATGCCCCCCGGCATAGCTTCCGTTCACCCACACCTTCGCGATGTAATCCACCGCCTGGAAATTCAGCAGCACCCGCTTGTTGCCCAAGCAATCAGGTAGTTGTACCTCCCGCTCATACCATACATACGGATGGAACGTGGTCTCGCCAATTCCGCTCGCCTCTGTCTCATACGTGAACGGAACCTGAATCTTCAGATCGCCGTGCAGCTCCTCATGCCATCTCTCCCGCTCTCCCGTATTGTCATCGTCATACCGGAAATCCCATTCCCCGTTCAGGCTCTGCCAGTCGTCACGGACGAACTGCGGCCGCGGATAATCCTTGATATAATGCCGGGTTGTCATGGTAATACGCACACTCCTTATAAACAATAATTTTGTTTTAATACAATAAATATGTACTAATTATTGCAGAATCTGCTGAAATGTCAATGATGACGCAAAAAAGAACCTTCGCCGTAAGCAGCAGGTTCTTCTCCGCAAATAAAATACTTAGTTCAGTTTAATTATCGTCTAAGGCTCAACACTATAAAAAATCTTCATCACCAGATCCTGCTCATAATCACCGAACTTTTTGCCGAACAGGTTCATGCCGCCCTTGTATCTGGCATCCTCCTTGACGCCCAGCCGCAGATCCACGTGGTTCTGCCGAGTAAGCTTTAATTGCTCCAGCTTAACAGCGGATAGCTCCTGATGATCAATGGTGCTGCGTATATTGTCTACGCTCCAGGTCTTGAGTGCGCCGAACTGGGTTACCGTATCGATCCACCACGAGGGATTCAGCTTCCCGCGTCTGCCGCCGAAGTCACCGGGCGAGGTCCAAGTCCCTACCTCTACCTGGTTAATCCACAGTGTGATATCCGAAGGCCAGTCATTCTCATAATTCGGTGCCTCAGAGCAGATCTCCATGGAGAACTGAATCCGGTGAAGCACCGCTCCTTGCGGAATCTCAAGCGGATAGCGGTATTCGAGGTAGCCCTTGCGCAGCCAGAGCAGCTGGGCTTGTACCCTGTCCGGATGAAAAAATCCCGCCGGTGAATCCTCCGTAATAATCGGACCGTACTCACTGACCATCCCGCAGGTAGGTGCCACTTCACAGGCTGTGAAATTGCCGATCGGCATAGATATCTCATAGCAATATTCACCTTGATCGGCTTGGAGGCGGCGCTGCGGAGCATTGATCGTGATCTTGATATCATCATAAATCCGGCTGCATACCTTCATCGCCCCGCGTGAAGCGGGCAGCAGCTCCGTCTCAATCAACCCTGCCTGCTCCAGCACCTTCACATTGGAAGCTGCCGTGGATACCGGAATCTCCAGCGCCTCCGCCAGCTCCGCCACATTCATTCTCCGGCTGTTAAGCAGCGCCAGCATTCGGAGTCTTAGCTCCGTAGAGAGCGCATGTGTCACCTTCACCAGCTCATCCGCATGTTCCATGGACAACTCCAGCATTTCGTTCACCTCAGTCCAACTTAGTTATCCTGCATCACTACCTGATCACCCAGCCGGACCTCTCCCGGAGTGATAACTGAAGCGTAGACACCGAACTGCTGCTTCAGCTCTTTGTAGACTTGCTTCAACAGGGAGCTGTCCCGTTCGAGGGTATCCGGGTTCGTGGTAATCATCACACAGCGCTCACAATAGCTATCCACTTGCAGTACCGTACTGCCAATCGACAGACGGCGGCCGAGCCACTCTTCCTCCCCGGGCGAGTCCTCACTCACTTCCACGAGGAAGTTGCCCCGGAAGCGGCGCTGATCGACCGGCTTGCCCCATAGGGCTTCCAGCTTCTTCAGGCTTTTATCAGTCACCAGCAGAATACTGGCCCCATCTACCGATAACAGCTCCGGGTGCTTCTCCTCCGGGTGTGGTGCCTTGAATGCAGACATCGTAATTTCGGTGGAGGTCAGACTTTGAATTTCATCCAGCAGCTCCTGATCCCAGCCGAACACCCGGCCATCCGCAGCCGTCACACGGATATCTTCCCCCGCATATTCCGCCTTATAGGACATCATCTTGGGAATCTTACGGGCAGTGATATACTGGGACCAGTCTTTTTTGGTCATATCATAAAAGGAACAATACCGGTCCCCCTCCACTCCGTAAGATACAACCTTACAGGCCTCCAGCGCCTCCCCCGCAAAGGATTTCACCGGATAACGGTTAATCGACCTAATCTGCCCAACTGTAACCGACACGCCCCCACCTCTTCTGTCTATAATCTGTTAGCTCTGCCACTTTTACTGTAACGGCTTTAACTTCTGAATCTCTTCTACCGATAGACCCGTTGCCTCAGCAATAACAGATAGCTCTATACCTAGAGCAAGCAGCTTATGAGCGGTTTCTTTTTGAGCGTCTGCCTTCCCCTCCGCTTTACCATTAGCCTCGCCTTCAGCCCATCCCTTGGCCTCGGCCACCTTTGCCGCTTCATACATCGATGCCTCGTCATGTAAATAGCGCTGACGCGCTTCGTACTGTCTGCGGGCTTCCTCGTTCTGACTCAGAAACTCCAACGTGTTCCTGGCCTTCTTAAGCACAGGTTCATTCGTCGTCAGCACCTCCCATTTGGATTGGTCTGCTACGGTTCAGTCTTATACCATTATCGCTGCCTGTTTTGCGTAAGGCAAGAACTGAACACTTTTGGATGAAAACAGCAGTAGTATTATAATCCTCAAAAAAAGAAAAGGACAGCCCCAAGGCTATCCTTTTAGTTAAACATATTTACAGCGATTCCCGAATCACCCGCTTGTAATACAGGACCGACAGGAGGCCGAAGATTGAATACAGCACGGTGTACAGCCCCATCACTACGAACATCGGGGTCAACATTTCGGTCCCGAAGAAGAACCAACCGGATTTTACCGCAAAATAACTGTGGCAGAGGCCGACAATCAGCGGAATACCGAAATTGAACAGCTGCTTGAACCGGATGCCGCTCAGGAGATCCCCTTGGGTGAAGCCCAGCTTGCGCAGGATCGTATATCCCTCCCGCTCCTCCTCGCTCTCATCCATCTGCTTGAAGTAGAGAATACAGCCAGAGGTAATCAGGAACGTCAGGCCCAGGAAGCCGACAATGAACATAATGAGGCCCATATTGGTCCGCTGGTTGAACTCAAATTCATATTGCGAGAAGCTTTGCAGCTCCGGCTTTTGCTGCTTATAAATTTCGTACGCCTGCTTAGCCTGTGAGGATGAGCTAAGATTTATACCGTAATAGATTCCTGCACCACTCACTCTTTTCTGCTCATCCGGGTCTTTATGCTGGAGCAATTCCTGGAAGACAGAATCATCCACCACGAACACCCCCAGAATCCCTCCGCCAAAATAGTACGGCAGCACCGCTTCCTCTGATAAACCCGCAAGTTGCTGCTTAATAACACCATTCTTGGTAGAGAAGTCGAGTTCCCCCTTATCCTTCAGCTTAAGCATGGTTTGTTTCGTAGTCGTGTACCCCATAATCCGTACCTCGCCCCGCTGCAAATCCATGTTTTCCAGACTGCTCTCACTGATCACGGTAGCCAATAGACTGGTGTCATTGTTGGGGAAATTTTTAGTATCCATGACCTCCTTAAGATCCACCTCTACCTGCACCGTTGGAATCTCCAGAGTGGTATAACCTATGCCGGCCTGATCCAGCCCCTCCCGGACTCCTGCCTCATCGGCCTTCTGAAGGAAGCCGTAATCATGCGGCGAGCTCTCTCGCGCGGAGGACTCCACCGAATAATAAGAGATATAGCTCAGAGAGAGCAGACCGATCGCCAGCGCGGATACCGTGGTGATGACCGTCAGCAGCAGGGCATTCGATTTCATCCGGAACATAATGGAAGAGAGCGATAATACCTCCCGAATGGACAGGTAACCCTTTTTGCTGCGGCGGATGAGATTGAAGAGGAAGCTGACTGAGCCTTTGTAGAACAGATAGGTTCCGACAATCACCAGGGCGAGGATGGCGATCATCGCAAACATCAGTGCGTTCATTCCAACGAATTTGCCGCTGAACAACTCCCCGGAGATATAGTAACCTCCGCAGATACTGATGATCCCGAGCAGGCCGATCACAACCTCCCACAGGGACATTCTCTGAATACGAGTCTGGGAAGTGGCCGTAGCCTTGAACAGCGACAGAATGCTCTGGGCCCGGATGAAGGTGTAATTCATAATCATAATCAGCATATACACGGCGGCAAAAACCAGCACTGTCCGCTGCAGGGCCTCGGGGGAGAAGCGCAGCGCAGCGACCTGATCGACCTCCAGGATTTTGAACAGAATCATCAGGATCAGCCGTGACATCACGAACCCTGCACCGATCCCCGCGAACATCGATCCGAAATATAGAATCAGATTCTCGGCGCTCAGCAGCACGAAGATTCTGCTCTTGGTCAGCCCGATCAGCTGAAACAGCCCGATCTCCTTGCTGCGGCGCTTGATGAAGATGGTGTTCGCATAGAGCAGGAAGATGGCCACAATCGCAACCAGCAGGACAGAGGATGCGCCGATGGCAGCCCCGCCTTTGATCGAACCGCTGACCTCCTGCATGGCCGGGTCGAACTGCAGCGTCACGAAGGAGAAGTACAGGGCCACACTGAAAATAAGCGCGAACACGTAGAGATAATAGTTCTTAATGTTCTTTTTGAGATTCCGCAGGATAATATAATTCAGACTCATTGCGTGACACCACCAAGTACGCCCTGGGTGCTGATAATATCATTAAAGAAGGATTGCCGCGACTCCTCCCCCTTGTTCAGCTGGGTATAGATTTGCCCGTCCCGGATGAAGACCACGCGGCTGCAGTAGCTTGCGGCAACGGCATCATGCGTAACCATGACAATGGTAGCTTCACGCTTGCTGTTCATGGCGGCCAGCTTGTTCAGCAGATCAGACGCAGATTTGGAATCCAAGGCTCCCGTAGGCTCATCGGCAAAAATAATGCTCGGATCATGCACGAACGCCCGCGCCGCAGACGTACGCTGCTTCTGCCCGCCGGAGATCTCCGCCGGATATTTGTCCTTCAGCTCATAGATTCCCAGCTCGCCTGCTACCTGGTCGAATTTCTGATGCGCCTCCTTCTTGGACATGCCTGTAATCGACAGCGGCAGCATGATATTCTCCTTGACCGTCAAGGTATCGAGCAGATTATAATCCTGAAAAATGAACCCGAGATGATGCTTGCGGAACTCGGCGAGCTGCTTCTCCTTCATCCCGGTGAATTCCTTGCCCTCAATTTCTATCGTGCCCTTGCTTACCCGGTCAATCGAGGAGAGAACGTTCAGCAGCGTCGTTTTGCCGGACCCGGACGGACCCATGATTCCTACGAACTCGCCCTTGTCGACCTGAAGATCAATGCCCCTCAGAACTTCCTGTTTATTGAATTTGTTGCCATAGGTTTTATAGATTTTGTTAGCCTGCATGATAAGCATCTGTTCCCCACTCCTTTTCTATAGCTCTATCATAAGCTCGTGGAGGATCATTTTCCTGCGCTTCGCCGAACAAATGGAACAGGCATGTGACACTATTGTCACATACCTGTTAGGCGCTGAAAGTCATTTTCCCTTGGAAAAGTCAGCGTAAATACACTCCCCTGCCCAAGCACGGAAGCAGCGTGAAGTCTGATCTGCAGCGGTTCCGCAACCTGCCGGGTCAGGTACAGCCCCATGCCGGTAGCTGCCCCCTCCTGGCGGAAGCGCGATGAGGTGAAGCCCTTATCGTAGATGCGCGGCAGATCCCTGGGGTCCATCCCCTGGCCGCTGTCCTCAATGACAAGCACAACATGGCCGCCCTCTTCACGGCTCCGAATGACGATATCGGAGGCTTCGCTGTATTTCACAGCATTGGTCAGGAGCTGCCGAAGCATGAAGGCCAGCCATTTGCCGTCTGTAAGTACCGTTTCAGCTTCAAGCTCCACATCGAAGCCGATGCGTTTGGAGATACACCAGGATTTCAGTGCCCGGATCTCCTTATTAAGAATAGGAGCAAGACCGACCTTCTCAATGAACAGATCATTGCGGATGAAGGGAATCCGCTTCTGATGCAGCTGCTGGTCAAGCAGATGGTGGATGCGCAGCCATTCGTACATCATCTGTCTTTGCAGCGTCTCATCCGGCAGGCGTTCTATCATGAGCTGCATGGCTGTCAGCGGGGTCTTGACCTCATGTATCCAGGCCAGCAGTTCGTCCTTCTCCGATTCCAGCAGCCCGACATTCACGGAGGATTCGCGCTTGTAACGGTCCGTCTGGGCGCTGACCGCCTCATGGACCAGCCGCTCCATCGGACTACCCGGATCGAGGACCGCCTGCAGCTCATAGATCTGATCCCAGGAGGCAAGGCTCCTGTAGAACCGGGTCTCCCGGGAATACCGCAGGTAGACGAAGGCCAGACAGAGCATCGTATTCAACAGCACAATGTACAGGACCGGCAGCAGCGGGATTGCAGAATCAATATAGGCCACGAATATAATAATCAGCTGGAGGACGGCCAGCAGGAGCAGCCAGCTCCGCTTCTCGGTGATGTATTTCCTTATCATTCTTCCGCCTCTTCAGTCGCCATATACCCTTGCCCCACCTTAGTCTCTATGTAGGCATCCAGACCGAGCGGCTCCAGCTTCTTGCGCAGCCGGTTCACGTTCACAGTCAGCGTATTATCGCTGACAAAATGCTCGTTGTCCCACAGGCTGGTGATAATCTCCTCACGCTCCACAATGCTGTTTTTGCGCTCCAGCAGGATTTTGAGAATCAGCATCTCATTCTTCGTGAGCAGCGCCGCTCCCCCGCTCCCCGTAACCGTATTCTTCACGAACTCAATCGCCGCTCCGCGCCAGGTCTTCAGCTCCGTGCCTTCCTTGCTGTAATTATAGACCCGGCGGAGGATGGCCTGAATCTTGGCAATCAGCACCTCGAAGTGGAACGGCTTCTGAATGAAATCATCGGCCCCCAGCTGCATCGACATCACCATATCGCTCGGATGGTCCCGGGAGGAGAGGAAAATAATCGGCACCTTGGAGTGGCTGCGCAGAATCCGGCACCAGTGGAACCCGTCGAACTGCGGCAGCTGGATATCAATCACCACCAGGTCGGGCTTCACCTCCGAGAACTCCTGCAGTACCTTACCGAAATTTGTAATCCCGTAAACCTCATAGGACCATTGGGCAAGCCTCTCCTTAATCTCCCCGAACAGAGTGATATCATCTTCGATTAGCATTATTTTGAACACAAAGGACTCTCCTTCAGAAGAAATACTATCCGACTATTATACTTCACGTTTATTATATTTGTGAAACCTCCCCTAAGCCAAGTAACGTATTAGATACTAACGGCTAAACATTTGAAACTTACTAAGGAGCTGATTATCATCGGAACTTTTGCAGGAATCTTCTTCTTGCTATTTGGAATTGCAATCAACTTATTTGCCTTATATGTGCGCAGACACCCTACCTTCACCTGGCAGATGAGTGAGGGCTGGAAAACGAAAGGAGATAGTGAACCCAGTGACGCCTATATCAGCTCCATGCGCTTCAGAGGGGCAGTGGCCTTATGGATGGGATCATTCGTCATGGTGATGGGGATATTGACAATATGGAGTGCTCTCGGCTACTGGAATAGCGAGCTGCAATAATGTACTATAGCCATTCCCGGTACCGGTGTATATTCATGGAACTACTTACACCGGAGGTCATCATGAATATCCTTTCTTTTATCATCTATTGTATCGTGGTTACTTTCACACCCGGCCCGACCAATATTGTGATCCTCTCCTCTGTGCAGCACTATGGGGCCAGGAAAACAATGGGATACGTCGGCGGAGCCACACTCGCGTTCGGACTGCTTCTTGCCGCATCCGCGCTGCTGAACCGCCTGCTGGCAGGCATTCTCCCGCAACTTCTTGGCATCATGCAGATCATCGGCAGCCTGTATATGCTTTACCTTGCTTATCAGGTGTATAGGAAGGGCCGTTCTGAAGCCGCGGGTCAGCAGGCCTCCGGCTTCCTCTCCGGGCTGCTGATGCAATTCGCCAATCCGAAGGTGCTGCTGTTCACGCTGACCGTGATCCCAAGTTATGTTATGCCCTATTATCGCTCGCCCGCAGCAACCTTCCTTTTCGTCATAGTTATTACTGTGATCGGTTTCCTGGCCTTTACCGCCTGGGTTGTATTCGGCTCCATATTCAAGAGCTTTCTGCAGCGGCATCAGCGGGTGATGAATAGTATGATGGCTCTGTTTCTAGTATACTCTGCGGTAATGGTATCCGGTATTATATAGAGCGGCGGTGATTCAAGTGGAGCAATTCAATTATAAAAAGTCAGCAGAGATCCTCGCCTTATCGGCCAGCATGACGGATTTCACCTACAAAAAGCATTGCCACGAAGAATACGCCGTCGGCGTTACCCTGCGCGGCATTCAGCAATATACACTGGACGGCAGCTTCCAGGCTTCGCATAGGAATGGGGTTATGCTGTTCAACCCGGAGCAGATTCATGACGGCAGCTCTTATGACCGGGAGGGCATCGACTACGTTATGCTGTATATCAAGCCTGACCTGATAGCAGAGCTTCTGGGCCAACAGGAACTGCGCTTCACCACTCCGATCGTCTATGACAGTGAGCTGGCACATTGCATCTGTAACCTCAGTCACGCTGTCCAGAGCGGGGCCGACGAGTCACTTAGCAGCGAGCTGCTTATCCGGCTGGTCAACCGCTTGTCCCATACGGAAATACAGACGCCGCGGCGGATTAACAATGCTTTTGTCAACAAAGCCAAAGAAATGATGTACTGCAGCCTGGACCAGGTACTGAAGCTCGACGACCTCGCGCGGGAGTTCAATCTATCCAAATACCAGTTCATCCGCGAGTTCAAAGCCCATACCGGAACCTCTCCCTATCAATTCTTCCTGAACTGCAAGGTCGAACACGCCAAGCAATTCATCGAGAAGAACAGGGACATCTATTCCGCAGTGGCTGAATTCGGCTTCACGGACCTGACCCATCTGAACCGGCATTTCAAAAGTGTGTATGGCATCACGGCTTATAAGTATAGGCGGCATTTGCAAAATTAAGCGGGGGCCCGTTAAAAAGATCTCCTGTTGAAGCATTCCAATAAAGAAGGGCTGCCCTCGTCATTTTCATGACTTGGACAGCCCTTCTTTATTATCCTACACTTGAATGGTTCACCTGCTTGAACCCATTGTCCCGCTCCCCCGGACATCTGTAATAACCTTGGTTGCAATAATCTTCCCGGCCTGATCCAGTCCTTCAATCTCGAACGGAACGCCCGCAGTTGCCGGCTGAAAAGCAAACCAGATCGTCCGGCCGGATGCCGCCGTAATCAGCTTCGCTTCGGATTTGTCCGTCCCGGCTTCCTTCTGCTTAACAATAATTTTCTCAATGGCCGGGTCCAGCAACTCTCCGAATACCATGGGAAACGGCGTGGAGACCTGCTCTATTTCAGGTACCCTCATATAATTCATAGCCGCAAGGGAAGGCTCTTCTCCGGGTCCATACCCTGCTCCCCAGACCCACTTCCATCCAAGCCAAGTTTTGCGGACATACTCTACCTGAAGATCGCCGCCTTCCTGCTGGCCTGACTGGGTAAGGAACACAAGCGCTCCCCTGCCGACAGTCTCCTCATGCACCACCGTCATGGAGTCAGACTCTCGGAACAACCGTACGGCTTCCTCCGGGCTGCCGCCAAGCGGAATCTGGAGGGTCTGCTCCAGTCCTAAGGCTTGCGACATCCGCCGGTCAGACCAGCCGCCTGGTTTTTCATACATATATAATAAGATATAGAGTACCACTACTGAAGCAAGAATCACTCCGGCCGTTATCCCCCATCTACGGGTAGTTTTCATCTCTGTATACATCCCCAATCCAAAGTGTTTACGCTTACAATGGCTTCCATCTAACTATAGAATATTTCCGGTCAGATTACAAAAGTACCCCTTCAGCAAGCTGTAAACATTTATTTATTTCATGCAAAAAGCCAGCAGACTAGGCTCCAAGTGGGCCTTCATCTGCTGGCTTATGTCATTCACATCTATGCTATGAATTATATTATTTAACTTCAGTAGCTCCGGTTACTTTACCTTCAAGCACAGCCGTTGCCTTCACATCTTCGCTGGAGAAGTACAGGTTGCCGTCGATTGTAGCATCCTTGTACACGTTGAAGCCGTTAGCTTCTACATATACATCACCTTTGATCGTACCGCCTTGAACGCGGAAGTTCTCGCTCTGTACAGTTACCTTCGGTGCTGTAAGGGTGTAAGAAGCTGTAACTTTGTGGTCTGCATCCTGTGCGTACAGGGCCAACTTACGGTAGATTGGCTTAGCTGTATCGTTCTTGTCGTGGAATTCACCTGCCACCACTACATCCTTGTCCACGGTCAGATCGTTCAGCACTGCAACAATCCAGGTTCCCTTGTCGCTTACTGCACTAATGAAAGCATCTGCCTGATTTACGATTGAAGCGGATGTTACTGCATCTGCCTTTTCTGTAGCTGCTGGTGCAGTTGTCGCTGCTGCCCCTTTGTCTGCATTGTTTTTATCCGATCCACAACCCGACAACAATGCTACCGATACCCCTGCTACTACTAATACTTTGAATAATTTCATTTTAATTCCCCCTGTTTCTTTAAGTTAACTTTATTATATATTAAAATTTTATGAATACAACGTGATAATTTTCACGAAATTGTGTCTTTTTTCACAAACATTCATATTTACTCTCTCAACGTATCCTCCCACTCCTCTCTAAGTAGCCCCATTCGGATAGAATCATAGAATATTCCGTTATAATAGCGGCATTTTCTCAGCCTGGCCTCCATCGTCATGCCCAGCTTCATTCCTGCTTTCATCATGCGCTCATTGCCGGACCAGGTGGTGTAGCCGACACGGACTAGCGGAAGGCTAGTAAATAAATGACCGATCCACAGCTTGAGAGCTCTGGTCCCGTAACCGCTGCTCCAATAGACAGGCTCATAGATGACAATCCCCATCTCCAGCCAGTATGACGGCTCATGCTCCCAGTAGTAGCTGACATCGCCTATAACAACGCCCTCTACTTCTATTACCCAATTGTTCACACAGCCAATAATTTCGGCTCGCTTCCCGCAATACTCTTCCCAGGAGATACGCTTATGTTCATAATAAGGCGCATCCCATTTCTTCCATTCCGGCGCTTCCTCTTTATACACAAGCTCCCACAGCCTGGGCAGATCGCCTTCAGCTATTGGCCGAATCAGCAATTCATGATCCTGAACCATTGATACCCTCCGTCCAGCTAATATTTCACATACTGATATTATATTAACTGAAGTGCTGGAGCGGTTGCCGGTATTGAACAATTTTAATTAAGGAATACAGAATGTACAGGCTACTGTAAACTTTTCACGGAGCTTAGCGTTGTATAGGGGAAGGGGGCAAGACATGGCCAAAGAAACCATTCATCACTTTCTGCAGCAAGCGGGAACTTTGCTATACCGGTACTTGAGGAAACGCGGACTTGCCCGCGAGGACGCTGAAGATATCGTTCAGGACACTTGTTACAAATATCTGGTCTATCAGGACGGGATCGGCTCCAAGCAGGTTATGGGCTGGATGTTCCGTGTCGCGACGAATCAGTTCTATGACCTTAAGCGAAAAGACAAACGCCATCCTACGGTTGATGCTGACGATATTCAGCTTCTTTCCTTGACCCATCTGCCGGAGATCCAGCTGCTGAGGAGGGAAACCGCACAGACGATCCGCGACACACTGGCTCTGCTCTCTGAGCAGCATCAGGAGCTGCTAATCCTCAAATATGAGTTGAATCTGACCTACAAGGAGCTCTCCTCCCTCTACGGTATGAATGAGAATACGCTCAAGACACATGTCACACGCGCCAAAAACAAATTCATCAAACATTATAAGGAGGGCATTTAAATGGAACAGAATCAGGAGCAGGACCCGTTTATTCTCGGAGGGAAAAAGACTCAGCAGCTCATCAGAAAAGCCAGACTCCGTTCCACCCTGAAAACCATTGGAATCATTGTAGTTGTGACCCCGGTTATACTTGCCGTTATCTGGTATGGCCTCTACCACTTGAGACTGAACCAGGGAGACAAGGTACAATCTGAAATTCTCTGGAAAAACGAGATCAGCGCCCCTAATGTTCATCTCAGCAACCAGTCGTTGAAATTGGATAGCTTTGGAGGCGAAACCTACAACCAGACTTACAAATGGCTAGGAAATAAACCTTATATTTGGGAGACCATCGAGGAATCCTATAATTTATGGGGCCGCTCCACCGGAAGATACGGCGCATCTGGAGCAATTTCGCCGCCGGAAAAGCTGCGCCCTTCCTCCTCATATCCCCGTTACAACTCTGCTACTGGTGACCGGGAAATGGTCTTTTATCATCCTGAGATCCAGTATGATTCGTATGAGGACAGCATCCGTCTGCTGAAGCAGCTCGGAGACGATACTTTGGTGGAGCTGGCCTTGTCTTTTGACCATGCCTACACGCTGGATGAGACGCAGAAGCTTCTGCCTGCCGGGGTACAGCCTGTCTGGTTCTGGGCGGATGCCTATACTCCCTCGTATAAAAAATACCTGAAAGAAACGCGCCAGACCATCGCAGCCGATTCGATGATCATCTACGGATTCCATGGAGAGCAGTTTGCTCCCTACGGCGGTGTAGACTCCTTCATTAACAGTGTCGAACAGCTGCGGAAGCAGGGTAAGAACTTCACCTGGGAAGCAGATCAGGTTCATGAGAGCCTGGCCGGGGATAATGATATTCTGGAACCGGGCGATATTACAGTTATTGGTGTAGTCGTAACCGGTACTGCTAAACAGCTGGAAGCTCTGCAGAATCAGGCTTATATTAAAGGCTCCACCTTCGGTGTCGTCTCTAATGCAATAGCGCTTCCTAACTAAGCTGCGGCTATTAGAGATCTCTCGTCAAGGCGAAGCATGAATTGGACATCCTTGCATTAGATTGAGATAATACAGGGAAATCCATCAAAGGTGGTGTATGCAGATGCCGGCAACCTGGACATTTCATGCTAACAGAATCAGAGTATCCCCTTACTGCTAACTAATCATTTACAGGGGGAATGAACAGTGAGAATTTCTGAGCGGTTATTGAAGCAATATCTGAAGCATGTGTACTGGATCTGTGGAGGACCCTGCGGGGGTAAAAGCACTATGGCAGAGCTGATATCAACCAAGCGGGGAATGAATTTCTATTCTTCCGATGAGCATGCGTTTGAATATAAACAGCTCGCTAATCCGCAGGACCATCCGGCTATTCTAAGGTATTTCGTAGACTGGGAATGGTATTTCCTCGGTCAAGGCAACGACAGGAATCAGTGGCTGGTCTCTGCGGCGGAGGAAAGCATTGAATTCATCCTGCTGGAGCTGCTGCAGATGGGTAACAGCAAGCCGATAATAGTCGATACGGATATAGCCCCGGAGTTCCTGAAGAGTATAGCCGATACTAGGCAGATCGTGTACTTATATGCGGAGGATGAATTGATTCGCCGGGATTACTTCAACCGGGATCATCTGCGGGGAATGCTGGATCTCTTCCCTACCCTGTCAGACCCGGAACGCGCCAAGCGCGAGACACTGGACGGAATCATTGCGAATACCCGCAAATCTCTACAGCAAGCAAGACAGCAGCATGTCCAGTATTATATAAGAAATGCCCGGACCACCAAAGAAGAGATGCTCACCAAGATTGAGGCGCATTTCGGATTAGCATAATTGCTGGTTCCCCCCCTTCAAGAGCCTTTCCCAGATGATGAGGGGAGTTGTTCATTCGGGCGTTTGGCAAGGCGTAACGGACTGAGGAGCACGTAATCCGGGTAAAAGTAACCTCTCGGGCAAAGGAACGGACCCCATGGAGCTTATTCTTGGAATTTCTACTCTTAAACCTCTCGTAGAGAGACGATAAGGTCCACTCTGTCCGTTAAACCGCAAAACGTGGTGTTTCCGGGGAATAAGGTCTCTCAGGTCCGTTAGGAGCAAACTCGGCCGGGCGGCGTAGTTCCGTGGTGGCCGTATATATTACCGAAAGGATAATTCCTCTATGAACTTGTCCACACTATCGGCTTCGCTTGCGCCGCTGAAGCTGCGAAGCTGTCTGATTCAGCAGCAAGGCAAGCTGATCTTCGAGCATTACCGGGATCAGCAGACGGCATCCGAGCTGGCGAAGATCAATTCCTGTACCAAAAGCATACTCTCCGCGCTAATCTGCATCGCCATGGACCAAGGTCTGCTTCCCGGCCCTGCGGCGCCGCTCCGCGATTTCTTCCCGCAGATCCGGCGCGATGCAGATCCGCGCAAGCAGGACATTACGCTCGAACAGTTGCTAACGATGTCCGCTGGCTTTCGCTGGAAGGAGTTCGGCGGGGCCAACTCCTTCCCGAAGATGACCCGCACCCCACACTGGGTGAATTATGTGCTGGAGCAACCGCTGGCGGATGAGCCGGGCACCCGGATGGAATACAATTCAGGAATCTCGCAATTGCTGTCTTCCATTCTGGTACAAGCCACAGGACAGAGCACAGCCAGCTATGCCGAACAAGTTCTCTTCGGGCCGCTCGGCATCCGGGACTATGACTGGGAATCGGACCCCCAGGGTATCCATACCGGCGGCTTCGGGCTGAAGCTGCGGCCAGTGGACCTGCTGAATTTCGGACAGCTCTATTTGCAGCAGGGAGTATGGAAGGATTCGCAGATCATCTCCGGCAGATGGACTGCACGTTCGGTACAGCCAGTCATGCACACGGAGCCTCCCCGCCACGGCGGCTACGGCTGGCACTGGTGGACAGATGCCCTGTCCTGCAGCTCAGCAGCCGGAGAATCCAGTTTGGTAGACTACTATTACGCCCGCGGGTATGCCGGACAATTCATATATGTAGTGCCGGAGCTTCAGCTTGTCACTGTGCTGACCCAGGATAACAAGCGCGGGAAGAATAATCCTCCGGCAGATGTGTTCCGTGACTATATCGTACCTTTACTGGGATCTATTTAAGCTTGCGCCTGATTGATGTGGGACTCCCGGGCAAGTCCCGGGGGTCCATTATGTACATACGCACAAATCCCCGCTGCCTAATTGCTTAAGGCCCGGGGATTCATGTGTTGATTACGCTATTCAATTCAATCATTTCCTCCAAGTAACAAAAGCCATATCCCTGACATGGTGATTGTTCTCAATTTCATGTTTCCTTCATGCTTCCGTGTTGCCCGTTCGCTCCATTTCGGAGTGTTGCTCCATGTCATGCATATGGGGTGGATTCCCGCGTACACGATTTCACGAAAAACGTTTTCACGGACGTTTTCCCTACTGTGATGAATCGCAGTTGTACGCTTCGCTAACCTTTTTCATTGGAATCACGCTCTTTCTTCCGCAAGAACCTTCTCTTGCTTCAATAATTAGCTTCGTTCTTCTTCCAATTTAAAGATTTGCTTCTTGGGTTCCCGCATACCCACGATCTGCCAGAAGATGTTATCATCCACCTTCTTCATCAGCAGCCGATTCCGGCATGCTTCGCTAACGCTAGTACATCGGGGCTCTCTCCTTTCCTTCATTCATTGCTAAATTTAGGAATGAGACCATCACCTGCGGTACCACTTGTAATGCTTGGGGCTCTTGTTGCTGTGGTTCCTGCTGTGGTTCCTGTGGTGATGTCTACATTATACCTGAGATATACTTAAATTTAAACTTTCAAAAACCTGCATATCCCCGCAGAATCTGCGATATTTCAGGAGGATTGTAAATAAAGTGCCTATCTCTAAAAATTGCTTCGTTTACGGATTATTTACTCCCGTTAGCTGCTTAATATCTTGTATGCGCTATCATTTTGCCGGAAAAATATCGGCCAGACTGAAGATTTCTCCCCCAGACTGGCCGGTGTGTCTATAGGTTGAGACGATTATTTCTGTGCTTACGGATTAATACCATGAGCAGATAAATTCCATAGACGAGATACAGAATATTAAGAATAGAGACGATTAGTACCTCACGCTCCAGATTCTCAATGCTGACCATGGCCAGTGCATCGTAAATAAAGTGGAACGCGATCAGCGGAACAATATTCCGGCCTGTCTCTATCAGCAAAGCGAGCACACAGCCCAGCAGCAGCGCATTGATAACCTGGAGAAGCGTATGTATAAGATCATTTCCGCCAAAGGCGTTAGCCATATGCAGAACCCCGAAGAAGATGGACGAGAATATAATATAGAAGAACGGTCCTTTGAATCTCAGATAATTCCAGATCACTCCTCTAAAAATAGCCTCCTCGGTGTAGCCTACCAGCAGCGTCATAACGATGATGCTGATCACTTCAGGCGCCCCAAGCTCTACATTGATTCCATTCATCAGCGGCTGGGCAACCGCAATAAGGAGGAGTGGGATGTAGAACAGCACCGCTCTGGACGGCTTGCTCTCCAGCTTGCGGAAGCCAAAGCTGACGAGCGAGGAATCCTTTCTTTTCATATAGAGGGTTACAATAATACCCATAACCAGGAAGGCGCAGGCTTGGGCATTCCGTATCCCCATGTCGCCGAACTCCATAATCGTGGCTACAGCGGAAGCAACGGATACAACCAGGGTCAGGACCACTCCCCATACCAGCGAGTAAACGAGCGGGCGTCCTTGTGCAGCAGTGTTTTTCATTTCAGATCTCCTTTATAGTAGGCTAACGTATTGCCGCTTCAGGACAATAATGGATTAATTGTATGTTATGATGCCAAATTATACGATATCTATATAATCTTCCAGTGGGCAATGTGGTCTGTACATGCTATAATCTCTGAATCCCGCAATGAGAATGGAACAACAACATGAACAGTCCTATCAAAATCTTCAAAGTGACCGTGCAGCTGGAAAAGGATACCTATGGCCTTGAGGTTAATCATTGGCGTCTGCTGGTGGAAACGAACCGCTATTACGAGATAAAGCCGGAGAGCGGACCGGTAAAACGGATCTACAAAGAAAAACTGAATACGGTAGTGGATGACACCAAATCTTATACAGACGGCTATCTGGCTTGTTCAGCGTTCTGTAACGAGGACCGTATAGATGATATGCATACCGAAATGCTGCATACGCTTCAGGTTAAGATCAAGGCGTATATGGCCGAGCTTCATTTGAACCAGCAGGCCATTGAGCTGCAGTTCAAGAGCCCAAGGTCTTTGAGAAACTGGAAGTAGACCTCTCTCTCTCTCCTTCGACTAAAACCCAAAAAACCGGAAGGGCCGCAGGCTGCTGCGACTTTTCCGGTTTTTTGGCCTAGCCTGCGGCAATGGGATGTAATCAATGGCTAACAAGATAAGAGGCATCCAGAATCAGAGCGACCCGGCCATTGCCCAGGATCGTTGCCCCGGACAGATGGTTCATCGTTCCCAGATACGCGCCTAGGGACTTGATGACCACCTCCTGATTGCCGATGATCTCATCGACAGCGAACGCAGCGATCCGGTCAACAGACCTTACAATCACAAGCGGTATTGTCTTAGAGCGGCGCTCTGTACGCGGATAATGCAGCTTGTCTCTGAGCCAGGAGAGCGGAACAATCCGCCCGTGGTTGATGATCGCCTGCTCCCCTTGAACGACCTGAATCTCTTCGGGGGAGATCCGCACAATCTCGGCCACATTATACATCGGGAGGATCAGCACACACCCGGATACATTAACCAGCAGCCCCTTGATAATAGCGAGTGTAAGCGGCAGGCGGATCGTGAACAGAGTGCCTGCCCCCGGCTCGGTCTGGATATCTATGATTCCGTTGAGACGTCCGATCTGACTGCGGACGATGTCCATTCCCACACCCCGCCCTGACACTTCGCTGACTTCGGAGGCCGTGGAGAAGCCCGGCTCGAAGATCAGGCTGACGGCTTCCTGCGCGGATAAGTACCCTGCCTGCTCTTCTGTGATGATGCCTTTACTGAGCGCAGAGGCTGTAATTCGGGCGGCATCGATGCCCTGTCCATCATCCTCCAGACGAATTACCACCTGATTCTCCTCATGAAAAGAAGTAAGCGTAATCCTGCCCTTCGGAGCTTTGCCCTGCTGCACCCGTACCTCCGGGCTCTCAATGCCGTGATCGGCGCTGTTGCGGATCAGATGGATTAGCGGATCACTCAGCTCTTCTATGATCATCCGGTCCAGCTCGGTCTCGCCTCCCTGAATCTGCAGTTCAATATCCTTGCCCAGCTTCTGGGCCAAATCCCTGACCAGCCGCGGAAAACGGTTAAACAGCTGATCCATCGGCAGCATCCGGGTCTTCATGACCCCTTCCTGAAGCTCTTTGATAATCCCGCCCATATGATCTGATATGGAGCCGATATCAGGCAGAACCTTTGCAGGATCATTCCGTTGTCCCGCAGTGCTCAGATCGGCCAGAGAGGTCTGCTCGATCAGCAGCTCTCCCACCAGGTTCATTAAATGGTCCAGCCGCTCTACACTCACCCGGACCGTTGACTGTACCTCATGGGACTTGCCCTTGCCCGTAGTAGAGGACGAAGATTCTGTCAGCACCGGTACTGACGTGGTCTGGATGTCAGTACCGGCAGCAGGTTCGGGCACGAACGGTGTAATGACAATACTCTCGACATCTGTCTCCCCTGCCAGCTGCTCGGACACCTGCCGGATCTCGCGTGGAGACGCTGCCACTACAGCAAACTGGCTGTAGCGTACATCTTCATCGGCTCCAGGCGCTGGCGGCGGTGCTAATGCAGTAGCGATCACTGGCCCGCAGACCTCTTCTATACGCTGCAAAAGGATATAATGCCGGGCCGCCTTCATCTGGCAGTCCTCTCTCAGGGTAACTACAAGGGCCAGCAGCGAATAGCCCGCTGCCACGGCCTCTTCCGCCTGTAGCCGCTCCGCTGCATCTAAGACCGGAAGCCGGACCGGCTGCGCTTCGGCCGGCTTATTAATCAATGCCTTGATCTCCGCAACCACTGCGCTGCAATCTGTGAATTCCCCGCCGCTGACATATTGGCTGCGCAGCAGCTTCATGGCGTCCAGCGCCCGGAAAAGCGTGTCGATCAGAATGCCGGTAATCTCCGGCTTCTTCTCCCTCACCCATTCCAGCGCATATTCCACCTCATGCGTGAGATCGCTCATCTCGCGGAAGCCCATCGTCGATGCCGAGCCTTTGATCGTATGGGCTGCCCGGAATATCGTCTGGATCAGCTCTGCGGTCGGAGCATGCTCCAGTGCGAGCAGCGACTGGTCGATCCGCTCCAATTGCTCATTCAGCTCTTCTATAAATATATCGCGGTAGGCAGACAGTTCCATCATCATTGCTTGTTCCCCTTTTCACCCGCCCAATATTTCTTCGAGCTTCAAAATGCCAACCAGCTGATCATCCCGTTGACCCACTCCGTGGAACACCGCATCACGTCCCCGGCTATGTCCGCCTGTGGGGGGATGAATTTCGGTATACGTAGTCACTTTGTTCACCTTGTCCACAATGAGTCCGACGAATTCCTGCCGGTAGTTGACAACAATAATTCTTGTATTCCGGGTGTATGGCTCATCAGCCATACCGAGCAGATTGCGCAGGCTCATTACACAGACCACTTTCCCGCGCAGATTGACTACGCCCTTCACTTCATTCCGGCTGAAGGGGATATCTGTAATGCTGAGCATTTTGATAATCTCATGAATTTCTTCTATACGTATGGCACAGGTCTCGGCTCCTACAGCAAGCTCGATATATTGTTCCTTCTGTAAGGATGACATAACTTCACCTCGGTCTGTAGGATTAATGAGTTTTGAAGGCGGCAGCCGACTGGGCTAAGTCCTCAGATAACAGAGCCAGAGCCTGGCAGGTAGCTGCCGTCTCCTCAGAAGCCGCTGCAGACTCCTCGCTGGAGGCGGCAATGGATTGAACCGAGCTCATCACCTCAGCAGCCTGGGCGGATTCCTCTTCGCAGGCCGCAGCAATCTCATTAACCTTAAGCGAAGAATTGTTCACCATACTTATAATTTGTTCAAAAGCCTGGCTGGTCATCGAAGACTGCTCCACACTCTCCGCTACCGCCCGGACGCTCTGCTTCGTATTCTCCTGCATCACCTTGATGATCTTCGTAATCTCCTTCGTGGCATCGCTGCTGCGTTCGGCAAGCTTGCGGACCTCGTCCGCCACCACGGCGAAGCCGCGCCCCTGTTCTCCGGCACGCGCCGCTTCAATCGCAGCATTCAGGGCCAGGAGATTGGTCTGCTCGGCGATATCGTCGATCACTTCGATGATATCCCCGATTTTGCTGGAGTCGTCTTCAAGCTGCTTCATCTGGTGATTAACGGTCTGCATCCCCTGCAGCGAAGTCTCCACCACATATCCGCCTTCCCGGGCGGTGCGGACGGTATCATTGGAGAGCTCTGCTGCTTCCTCGGCACTGGAGGCAACTGAATCAATAGCCAGCGACAGCTCCTTGAACAGCTCGGTAATATTGGTAGCGGCTGCCGACTGGTTCGTACTGGTCCCGGCAATCTCCTGGGTGCTTGCTGAGATCTGTTCGGAAGAGGCGGCTACGCTCTGCGAGTTCATCACAATTCCGTTGATCAATTCCTTCAGGTTATCCACCATCCGGTTGAGTGCCGCCGCCAGCTGTCCTACCTCATCCTTGGTGGTAATATCCGATTGTATCGTCAGGTTGCCATTAGCCACCTCGGTGGTCACATATAGCATCTTCATCAGAGGTCTGGAGATCGACCTTGCGATCAGATAACCAATGATAATACTGAGGATGACAGCCGCTATGACCACTGATATCGTAAGGGTGAACGCTGAAGAATAGGCTGACTGTGAATGGTTGTTCGCTTCCTCCGCCAGTTCAACATTCGCCTTGATCAGACCATCCATATTACTGAGCACCTTCTCCCCCTGTACGCCCAGCTTTGTGGTCAGAAAGGTATTAAATGCCGCTACATTGTCCTGACCCGCCAGAACCAGCGCCTCATCAAACAGCTTTTCATAGATTTCATATTCTTTGTCAAAAGCAGCCAGCAGCTCTTGCTCCCGTACTGTAGTCGCAAGCGGCCGGTAGTTTTCCATCTTCTGTACAATATCCTGACGGCCAGACGCAATCTTGTCCCCATAATCGGCAATCTTGACGGCATCCGTGGTGTTGCTCATATCCCGCGTATAGACCTGGTTAAGCTGATAGCTGATCTCGGCGGCAGACAGATCTCTGACGGAAATCAGGTTATTGCTGTACATCTCTTTCATATTCAGGTTGTTGCTGCGCAGGGATAAGACCGAATAGACTCCAAGTCCTGCCAGGATTAAAGAGACGATCAGAAAAGCAGAGACAATTTTTGTGGCTGTTTTCAAGTTTCCGAACCATTTCATGTGGCTTCCCCCTGTAGTTAACATCTTAGCGTCCTTCTGGTCGGCGTTATTCTTACACTCCCCCATCAGCCGACGGGACATCTTTAGCTATATTTCGACATTTTATACTAAAAAATTAATATCATAAATTTGAAATTGCATATTTTTTTCGTTGACTAAAAAGGATTTTACCCCTTTAGAAATACACTCATTAGCCGCTTTACAGCAGCAGCCAGATTCTGCTTGACAGAACATAGAATTAAGTTATAAATAAACATAATTAGCAATGGATTCAATCCATCTATTATTATCCTTAGCGAAAAGAGGCCTGCCATGTCAACAAAAGTACCTGTGGCCGAAAAACTGGTGTTCACAGGCGGTCTGCTGGGCCAGAATATGCTGTACAGTTTTATGTCGATGTACATATTGTTCTTCTATACGGATCTGCTGGGGATTCCGGCTACTACAGCCAGTGTCATTCTGGTGGTGGCGAGCATTGTGGATGCTTGTCTTGACCCGCTTATGGGCATGATTACCGACAAAACACGCTCCAGATGGGGCAAATTTCGGCCTTATCTGCTGTTTGCCCCGTTCCTTATCGCGCTGGCGACTATCGTCTGCTTCTGGGACTTCGGCGGATCTCCCATCCTGACACTGGTGATTGCCACCGTATCCTATCTGCTCTGGGGAATGCTGTACACGGTCTGTGACACACCACTCTGGGCCTTGTCGTCCGTAGTCTCCACCGATCCGGGTGAACGTACCTTATTTGTCACTTTAGGCAAAATCGGCGGAACGCTCGGCGCGGTCGTCATCACCGTTGGCGGAATCCAGCTTCTGCTCGCCTTCGGCGGTGAACGGACTACTGAGGCTTATCTGTATTCAGCAATCATTATCGGGGTCATTGCGGCGCTGTCGATCTTCCTGACCGGAGTGCTCACCAAGGAACGGGTGGTTCCTTCCGCTGAGACCATTTCGTTCCGCCACAACCTGCAGACGGTGTACAAAAACAAGCCGCTGCTTACCCTGCTCGCCTCGCTGTTGATTATCAATCTGGTGAACGGCATCAGGCAGAGCATTCAGCTCTATTATGTGGTCTATGTCTGGGGGGATGCGGGGTATGCCACACAGGTCGGAATCGCCCTGGTGGTCGGTATGCTGCTGGGGATGATCGCTACTCCGCCGCTGTTGCGCCGCTTTTCCAAGAAGAAGGTGTTCATTGTCTCCTG
Source organism: Paenibacillus rhizoplanae (assembly GCF_042684125.1). Taxonomy (NCBI): domain Bacteria; kingdom Bacillati; phylum Bacillota; class Bacilli; order Caryophanales; family Paenibacillaceae; genus Paenibacillus; species Paenibacillus rhizoplanae. The sequence continues at coordinate 154,933 of NZ_JBHUKY010000077.1, forward strand.
CATCCTGGGAAGCATCGCCTGTATCCTGCCTTACCTGCTGGGTGACCATAACGTAATGAACACCCTAGTGTTCTTCGCGGTCAGCTTCTTCTTCTCCGGCATGACTACCATTGTAAGTACTTCGATGCTGCTCGATACGATTGATTATTCGGAATGGAAGCTGGGCTTCCGGGGCGAGGGCATTGTGTTCTCCACGAACACCTTCATTACCAAGTTCAGCGGAGCAGTGTCGCGGATGATTATCGGAGCCAGTCTCGGCCTGCTCAGCTACGTGGAGAATCAGCCGGCTACGCCGAGACTCCAGCACGGCCTTAGCTTCGTGATGTTCCTGCTGCCCGCACTCTGCTTCCTGGCCGCTATTCTGCCGATTCTCTTCTATAATATAACGGAGAAGCAGCGGGTGCAGATCCTGAGCGATCTGAATCATGGCCGGTCAATGTAGTGGGGCTGGCGGGAGGATGCTAGCGGATGGAGGAGAGATGATGGCGGGGAGATGCTTTTCCCTGATTGAATCGTTCATGGTCAGGGGGGCGGCTGGGTGTAACGGACTCAGTTGCGCTTATTTCTGCCAAAAGCTACGATTGGAGCAAGTTACGGACTCCACGGCCATTATTGCCGGATTTTCCGCGCCGTAACATTGATTATGTAGCAAATAAGGGCCAAACTGTACCCTTACCACAGATTAATAAGGAGGTATTTGGAATATGGATATATCCACACTAGCGGCGTTGATGTCCCCTCCAGATCTTAGCGGGTGCCGGACGGTATTATGTATACAACCGCACCCGGACGATAATGAGGTGGGCATGGGTGGCACGATCGCCGCATTCGCTGAGAGGGGCTGCGAGATTCACTATCTGACGATCACGAACGGAGATTTGGGCGCGGTGAACGAGCATGTGTCTTCCGCCGAGATCGCAGCGATCCGTGCACGTGAACTGGAAGCTGCCGGACGGTCGCTGGGAGCCACGGTGTTCCACCAACTGGACCATGGAGACGGTACACTGGAGCATATTCCGGCGCTGGCGGGAGAGATTGCTGAGGTCATCCGTACTGTGCGGCCGGATGTGATCTTCTGCCCTGATCCGTGGCTGAGCTATGAGGCGCATTATGATCATATCGTCACAGGCAGAGCCGCCGCCCAGGCGCTTCTGTCGTCCGGTCTCCCCCTCTATCCGAGGGGGACAAGCACCCGCCCCTGGCAGCCACAGGCGATTGGGTTCTACTTCACCTCCGAGCCGAACACGGTAATAGACATTACCGCCCACTTCGAGCAGAAGTTCGACGCTATGGCTCTGCACCGCAGCCAATTCAGCGAGGAGATTCTGGCCATGTACCGGATCTATTTCCGCGAGCAAGGCCGTCAGCTTGCCGAAGGCAGGGGCTTCGGGCTGGGGGAAGGCCTGAAGGTGTTGTCACCGCTGCACCTGCACTGCTTTGTGGATGCACGGCGGATTTGAGGCTTTCCCATGTAACGCAAAAGAGCAGCAATCCCCCATAGGGAGATGTGCTGCTCTTTGTTAAACGGGAAGCTCGGACAAACGGTAGTAAGGGATGTTCAATCGCGGCTTGAAACCCAGCTTCTGCGCCAGTCTGTAAGAGCCCACATTCTCCAGACGGCAGCCCCATACCGGCTCCAGTCCCTGCTCCAGACAGTAATCGATTAACCTACAGCACACTGAGAAGGCAAAATGCTTTCCCCGGTGACCCGGTGCCGATTCAATTCCAATCTCCAGCTGATCCGTTGTCCGGTAAGCCGAGAATGCACTGGAGGCCTGCTCTCCCTCCCACAATAAAGTGTATCCTTTGCCTGAAGCCAGGAAGTGCTCCGCGTCACGCCAGAAATACCGGGGAATGACCGCACCCTCCTGCTCGCCGAATCCTTCACCGTTCATCTGGACAATCTCCGCATCCTGCCGGAACCCTTGCGCCTTCGCACGGTTATAGACCTCCGGGTCGAACGTGAAATTCACCCGGGTCTGTATGTACATTCTGCGTGAATCCTCCGCATCAAGCTGTGCATTATGCTCAGTAAGCATAGCTTCAATCAGCGGGTCCCAGCCCCCTGCGGGATCAGCCTGCAGCCATTCTGCTGAATGCCGGTGCCCCGTCTTGTTCGTAATATAGTCAGATAAGCTGCGGTTAAACTCCTCATTGCCCGAATCCCCATAGACCAGCGACATCCCGTATTCATGAGCCACATAGAAGCTGCGGGGGTTATCTACAGAATCCACATACACACTGCCTGTCGTCTGCCCGCTCAGAACTCCTTCAGCGAACAGCGTGTTGATCTTGACTTCCTTTAACAGCGGCCAGGCAAGGGCGTAATCCCGGCTGTCTAGCTTCAGCATGTTTATCTCCTCTCCTCCCATTATATATTTTCTACTTATTATACCTTACTATGTCACCCATAGAGGAATGAATGTTATAATACACTCATTGTCATGCGAATGACTTGAATCCTGGCTCAACCTGAAAGGAAACGACCTATGATTAATACTATTCCCGAAGTGAATTTCAGTGCTTCCCCTTACTATAATCCCGGCCTCAAAAATGTAGTCATCCTCGCCACCGGCGGTACCATTGCCGGCAGCGGCGAAGCTCATAAAACCTTGAATTACGAGCCCGGCGCCCTGCCCGTGCAGGATCTGCTGGATAGTGTACCGCACCTGGAACGGCTGGCGAATTGCGCCGGGGTACAGGTCAGTAATCTGTGCAGCGCCGATATTACCAGCGAACACTGGCTTACCCTGGCAACGTACATTAACACGCTTGCCCTACGGGAGGATGTGCACGGATTCGTCATCACCCACGGCACCGACACCCTCGATGAGACGTCTTACTTCCTGAACCTGGTGATTAAGACCGACAAGCCGGTAATCATTACCGGATCTATGCGCCCGGCTACCGCAATCAGTGCCGATGGACCCCTGAATCTGTATCAGTCCGTAGCACTGGCGGCGAATGCCGAGGCTTCCGGCCAAGGCGTGATGGTTGTGTTTGCTGAGGGCATCTATAGCGGGCGGGATGTACAAAAGGTGAACACCTTCAAGGCCAACGCCTTCGATGAGCGCGATTTCGGCTGCCTGGGATATATGCGTGACAGCCATGCCTTCTTCTATACGCGCACCTTGAAGCGGCATACCACCGCAACCCAGTTCGATGTATCTGTTATGCAGGAGCTGCCGGAAGTATCCGTAGCTTATTTCCATGTGGATGCCAATCCCGGGATTCTGGATTATCTGGCCACGATCTCCAAGGGGATTGTGATTGCCGGTGCAGGCGGAGGCATCTACAGCAAGCCGTGGATTGATAAAGTCGGCGAGCTGAAGAATAATAATATCCCTGTTGTCCGCTGCTCGCGGATTTCCAGCGGAATTACACTCAAGGATTCCTACATTGATTTGTCCGCCAATTCCATTCCGTGCAACAGCCTGGTCCCGCAAAAAGCCAGAATCCTGCTCTCCCTAGCTCTGACGCAAACCACCGGCTACGATGAAATAGCCGCAATGTTCAACGAGTATTAGACGCTGCCGGTTTTAACCACAAGCTGGATGAAGCAAATTAAGCCAGGCACTCCCTGTATTTCACAAAAGCAGGCCAAGGAATCTCTCCCTGGCCTGCTTTTTCTTTTCAGATCTATTTAGTACAGCGTAGCTGCCGATTCCGGTGTAAATGCCTGAAGCTCGCTCTCCCGTCCGTCCCGGCACTCCGTCAGGGGAGAAGGCATGGGCCATTGGCGATAAGCTGCAACTGGAGCAATTGCTGCATCAGCTCCTGAGCCGGAGCAATAATACTTCCGGTAACGCTGCTCTTCAGACAGCTTCTACTCTATTAAGCTGGTCCATCTACGGGGTAACCTACCGCTGGAATAAGGAGGGAAGGCAAGAGACCCCTGCCGTACTGGCTGGGAGACTGGTGCCCTTAATAAGCAGCGGAGTATCCATGTTAACCGCCCCTAGCACAGAATGAGGATTGACAGATCCGAATAGGTAAGGCCCATAGGTATGTCAAAAAGGGATTTCAAGAACCAGCGGAAGCTTCCGCTGTCTTTTGAAATCCCTAAGTCTGTAGCCACCGCCTAGCGGCGCGGATACATCGGATAAGGGTAGAATGCCGCCGCTGGCTGCTGGGCTGCGTAGGCGGGCATGCTTTTGGCGGGCGGGCCTATGTTCATTCCCCCGGCAGACCCTGCCACGGCGCAGCCCGGAGGCGGTCCGAGAATAATCGACTCCTTAAGCGGAGCCACGGCCTTGGCATACTCCTCTTCATTGATACAATACGCGCGCTGGATTACCTCTGCGGGAACAGCCCGCAGGAAGTCTGAACCATACACAATATCCGGTGTCGGCGCATCGAAGATCGTCAGGAAATGGGCTTGTTCGCTCTCAGCCAGAATCCAGTGGAACCAGCCCTTCGGGAAGACAGCGATTTGTCCGGCCTGCAGATGATAGGTCATCAGCTTCTGGGTGAACGGATCGAACACGGAGGTAATCAGCTCACCGCTAATCACGAAGACCATCTCTGTCACGTTCGTGTGCCAGTGCGGCTGGACGATGAAGCCTTTGCTCATATGGGCATTGAAGAACCCGTTACGTATCGCCGGAAGCTGCTCTCCAAAAAGCTGCGTAATATAATTGTTCGCATCCCGCTTATAATTAAGCACCTGGTTAGAATCGGCGGCAAGCTTCAGGTCCGGTGCCTGCAATACTGGATCAAGCATGATTTGTTCCTCCTCAGACTGGATTATAGCCTTAATTAACACTGGGCATTCGTCCAGACACTATATGCAGGGGAAGAACCGATTGACACTAAAGACAGGTGCGGACTAGATCAGACGGGCGATACTCTCAATCTCCACGGCGGAAGCTGCGAGCTGCTGCATCGAGGCGGTGATCTCCTCTGTGGCTGCGGCCTGACGTTCGCTTTGGGCCAGACAATCTGTAAGCACGGCATCCATCTGGTTAATCTTCTGCTTGATCATCTGCAGAATGCCGGCAATATCCTTCGCCGATGAAGCACTGGATACGGACATTTTGCGGATCTCCTGGGCCACGATGCCGAAGCCCCGTCCATGCTCAGCAGCATGAGCCGCTTCAATCGCTGCATTCAGCCCCAGCAGATTGGAATTGTCTGCCACCTTGCGGATGAAATCCAGAATCTCATCCGTCTGCTGCAGATCCTCGACCACCTTCTGACCCAGCTCTTTCAGATCCCCTACAGTATTCGCCAGATCCGAGGCCGTTCCCGCAATCTCTACCGAAGTCGAGCTGATCTCGTCAGAGGTCACCGCCAGCGCATTCGCTGCATCGCTAAGCGTTACCTGATTGCTGAGGCTGATTCCGATCGTGAACACACCTGTCACCACCCCGCTGCGGTCCCGGATAGGCATGGATGACGATTTAAAAGGAATCCCGTAGATCTCTCTTGGAATCGTAGTGCTGACTTCCTCCCCGCTCTCCAGAGCAGCCCGGATTCCTCCGCTGGGCGGTACTGGAGAACCCAATTCAATCTTGGCTTTCAATTCCTTCCCTTGCAGATAATAAATGAACTTGTCCCGATCCGCCAAAGCAAACATTACATCCAGCGGGAAAAGCCGCTGCACCAGGGGCAAAGATACTTCAAGTGCCTTCCGCAGCTGGTCCATTTCTGATTCTTTTTCTAATTCGTGATCGGTACTCATTGCTTCAACAGCTCCCTAATCCTATTTATTTATGTACATCTCTTATCGCTTGAATCTTATCGCTCGAACAATGTAACACAGTTGCGGCCTTCCGCCTTGGACTGATACAGCGCATCGTCGCCCAGCTTGTAGATATCCTCCTCGCGCAGTCCGTCCACAAGTACGGCGGCTACGCCAATAGAGACGGTAATTCTGCCGTATTCGGGACTGAGATCATGCTGTATCCCCAGTTCCGCGATGCTTCGTCTGATCAATTCGGCGAACACACGGGACTCTGGAGGGGTCAGTCCGGCGGCCACAATCCCGAATTCCTCCCCGCCCAGCCGGAACGCGGTTCCTTCCGCCTGTTCAGCCAACTCCTTCAGTACCCCGCCTATTCTGCGCAGTACCGTATCGCCTTCATAATGCCCGTAGGTGTCATTGAATTTTTTGAAATAATCAATATCCAGCATCAGGTAGGTTAAATACCGTTTGCTGGCAGCAGCCTTGTCCACCTCATCCAGGAACAGCTTATTGAAGTATCTGCGGTTGTACAGCCCGGTTAATTCATCGGTGATCGAGATCTTTTCAATCAGCCCGATATATTTGCTCAGCTCCCCGTTGTTGAACTCCAGCTCCTTCGTCCGCTCCGCCACCAGTTCCTCCAGATGCTCCTTGTGGCGCCGCAGCTCCTCCTCCGCCTTCTTGCGCTCAGTTATATCCTTGATCGTTCCCTGAATCGCCGGCTTATTCTGATACATAATTCTGACGACCTTGTGAATGGCGATGACTTCAGGGGACTTATCCTTATGCAAAAGCCTTGTCTCGTACTCTTCCGGTGCCTGCTTGCCCTCGACTCGTCTGGCATAATAATGCATCACCTTCTCCCGCTCCGGGGGGGTAATGAAATTCCCGAAGGGCTGCTCCAGCATCTCGCCCGGCTGATAACCGAGCATCTGCTCCAGCGCCTCATTAACATAGACACACCGCATATCCTGGACCACGAACACCCCGTCCTGCAGGTTGTTGACCAGTTGGCGGTACTTCTCCTCAGAGCGCTCAAGCTCATTATACAGACTTGCATTCTCAAGCGAGAAGACCATCTCTCTGGACAGCAGATTGATAATCTTCATCCGTTCCTCGGTGAATACGCCGGTCACCAGATTATTCTCCAGATAGATAATGGCAATCGTCTTATTCTGGTTAATCAGCGGCATGCAGACCATCGATTTCGGCTGCTGCCTCACAATATAGGGATCATTCACGAATGAAGTCTCGGAATAGGCATCATTGTAGATCAGGCTCTCCCGGCTCTTCTCCACTTGTCTGATGATGGCGACAGGCAGATTGTCCAGCTGATGCGACTCATGAATCGCCACGGAGATCCGGTCTGTGTCCACTTTATATTCCCCTTCGACCAGAAGATTGGCCTTGGAGGTCATCAGGATACAGCCCCGCTGCGCCCCGGCATTCATGATTACAATCTCCATCAGCGCTTCCAGCAGGTGGTTCAGCTCAATTTCTTTGGAGATGGCCTGCGAAGCCAGAATGATGGAATTCAGATCAATGCTCTCGGTATAATCGGTCACCGTCCTGCCGTGCATGAACTCCTTGGTGCTGATTTTCTGGGCAAGGGCGGGGTATCGCTCCTTGATGAACGCGATCTTCTCCTTGGCTCCCCAGACCGAATAATAGTATTCGGATTGTCTGAGCAAATAGGCGGCGAACTCGTTGAAGCCCTTGTCCATATAGAACCGGGCCGCCAGCTCGTTGCAGAGTGCCTTATAGCGGACGAAGCTGCCCTGCTCGCTGGCCTCGATCGCCAGATCATAATAATAGCCTGCGCGGGTGCTGTTCCCGGAGATCCGGGCCCATTCGGCCCTCATCAGATATTCATGCTGCCGGAAGGTTCCCGGTGCATTTCTGGCCCATTTGCGTACCCGGCCGAGCTCCTTGCGCATTTTGGACCTGGCCTTCCGCTTGCCGTTCACACCCAAATCCCTGTAAGCATAAGCCAGATTCAGGAAGGTATACAGCGCGAACTCCTCCATAAAAGCCGATCCGGCCAGCGTCCCGATAATCGGATACGCCCGCTCGATGTACTCCAGCGCTTCATCATGCTTCTCGTAGAGAAACAGCAGCTTCATTTTGTAAATATAATAGATCGCAATTCCCGAATAATATCTTGCTTCCTGCAATTCGTGCAGATAGACCTCTTCGCTGAAGGCTTCATTGTTGAATGAGGTACGCTCCGGCAGCTCTCCGGCAAGACTGAGATAATACTGGCGGGCCAGCTGTGCTGTGGCAAGCGACTCCTTGTACTTCGTGTTCTCAATCATAGAGATCGTACGGTCACTTTCCTGAAGCAAAGCCGGGATGTCCATCGACGGATTCCAGAGATTCACATAGAAGGCGGAATGGGCCAGGTAGAGCAGATCGCCTGTCCGCAGACTGGCTTCAATGGAGGTGCCGAACCAGTCCTGCAGCGTATCCCAAGGCTCGGTCCAGGCGTGGCTGAACAGCGTATACAGGACATGCGCCGCGCCTTTCCACTGCAGATCATTGAATTTGTCGTTAATTCTGATCCCGAGACGTCCATAAGCGAAGGCCCCCCGGGTATCCCCGAAGCCGGACAAGAGCATGGCATAGCCGATAAAAGCAAGCGCCGACTCCGGCGAATTCCCGTATTTCAGCGTCAAGCCCACCTTCTTCAGCACCACCAGACCAAACAGCGAGGTCTCCCCGGAGATAAATGCAGGCGGTATAAAGTTAATCAGCAGCCGCATCACCAGCTTCATCTCCGGGTCCTGCATCTCCGGCAGTGCAAAAATCGTCTCCGGTGTTCTCCCCCGCAGCGCGGCCTTAACGACCAGCAGCTCCTTAAGGACGGCGGGCATTCCAACCTTGGACGGAATCTTAATGCCGAGCGCCTTCAGCCCCCGCCTCCCCGAAGCAATCGACTCGGGCATCATGCCCAGATACATATAGTGATTGGTCTGCATCTCATAGATTTCCGCAATAGCCATCCGCTCCGTAGTTTGCTCCAGCAGCAGACGGCAAGCCTGATCCCCCTGATCGATGTGATGGGTGAGATAGCTGCATTCCGCATACAGCCTGTAGATCTCCGCCGCCTGCCCCGGGTCTGTACTCCAGATCTGCTCCGGGAGCAACTCCATTGCCGCTTCAAGCAGTAGGAAGGCCGAATCATACCCGTATCCTGCTTTGGCCTTGTAGGCTGCCCGCAGATTCAGAGCGACGATCTCACGCGCCTCCGAGCTGTCAGTGATTAATTCCAGCCCTTTATTAATATGGGTTGCAATATCGACCAGCTTGTCCGCGATTTCCTCCTCTCCAAGATTCCGCAGCAACAGCCGGCCGATACTAAGATGAAGCCTCTTCCCCCGTTCAGGATCAAGCAGCTGGTAGAAGGCCTGCTGAATCCGGTCATGGGCAAATTTCAGCCGGATGCCAATCTGCGCAGCCTCGCAGCCAGATTCGGCCAGCGTAGCGGAGAATATGGCGTACTTATGGTCGGCAGGGACAATATACTCTTCCTGAACCGCCCGGGTAATCGCGGCGGCAATCACCTCCGGCGCTTCCTCGCCGATTAGTGTCAGCATCCCGTAGTCGAATACGCTGCCGGCCGCCGAGCTAAGCATCAGGATATGACGGACCTCCCCCGGCAGATGCTGCAGCTGTCCTACCAGGAAATCCACCACACTGTCATGGACCGGCAGTGCCTCCAGCTGCTCCAGGCACCAGCTCCATTCCCCGTTCTGCTTGTCGAAAAAGATAATCCCGCGCCGGTGAAGATCCTTCAGCATTTCTGTCAGGAAAAAGGAATTCCCCTTCGACCGCTTGTATAAATGTCCGGTTATCCCTTCGACCCGTTCCATGCTGCTGTATAGCGTGTCAGCCACAAGGCTTTGCACATCCGTCTCTTGCAGCGGCTGAAGGTGAATACGTCCAACTTCACGATTTTTGCCGATCTTAACCATCGCGGAGAACAGCGGATGACCTTCGTGGATCTCATTCTGCCGGAAGGAGCAAATCACAAACATCCGCTGCAGATGGTTATCCAGCACCAGCTTCTCCACGAGCTGCAGGCTGGAGTAATCCGCCCACTGGACATCATCCAGGAAGAGGACGAGCGGCCGGTCCGGATGCGTCATGGCCTGCACGAACTTGGCAAAGGTCAGGAAGAACCGGTTCATCTCCTCGGCCGGACTCAGCGGTTCCGGCTCAGGCTGGGTCCCGGTCCAGACAGCAAGCTCAGGGATTAATCCCGTAATCACACCGCCGTTGCCGTCAAGCAGCCGGGTCAGCGAGCGGCTGACCTCACTCTTGTAATCCTCATCCGGACTCTCCAGCAGCTGGCTGACCAACCTGCGAAAGGCCTGTATGAGCGCACTGTAAGGAATATTCTTATTGTACTGGTCGAACTTCCCTTCCGCGAACAGCCCCTTCTCCCGGCTGATTGTCCGGTGCAGCTCATGAACCAGTGCCGTTTTGCCTGCACCTGCATCACCGGAGACCAGCATGACCTGTGAATTCCCGTTGACACTGCTGCGGAAGGCCGTCTCCAGGGTGGACAGCTCCTGCTGTCTGCCGACTACTTTTTGCGGAATGCGGAAGGTGTTCAGGAGATCCTCCGTTCCAATCACGAAATCCTCCTGCCCGGCCAGGCATTTCTTCAGATCGGCCTTGATGCCGTGCGCGCTGCGGTACCGGTCCTCCGACGACTTCTCCATCAGCTTCATAATGACCGCCGACAAGCCGCTGCTAACCCTGCCTCCGGTTGCATGGTAAGGGGAGACGGCTTCCTTTGCAATAATGGAATAGATCTGCTCCATCATCTCGGACGATGGATACGGCATGATGCCGGTCATCATCTCGTACAGGACCACACCTAGTGAATAGTAGTCACTCCGGTAATCTATATTCCGGTTCATCCGGCCGGTCTGTTCCGGTGAGATGTACAGCAGACTGCCCTCCAGCACGCCGCTGTTCTGGAAATCCCGCCTCTCCTTGGACAGCTTCACCGCAAGATCGAAATCAATCACCTGGACAATATCCCGCTCCCGGTTCCAGATGATATTCGACGGCTTGATATCCTTATGGATCACGTTCTGCTCATGTATGGAGCCCAGAATATCCACAACCTTGACCGCCAGCTTCAGTAAGGCCTCCTCTTCCGGCTGCTCTTCCGCCAGGATCCGCTTGAGCGAACGTCCGGCAATATCCTCAAGGACCATGACGTACAGACCGTTCTGCTCTTCGAGCCTCAGGGGACGGATAACCCCTTCTGTGCTGGTGCTGAGCTCTGTAAGCAGCTTATATTCCTGTTTGAAGCGCATTACGGCTTCGGTGCCGGCAAACTCCGATTTTAACACCTTGAGAATGACCGTTTCTGCGGAGGAAGCCTCTGTACACCGGTACACGGCTTTTATAGGATTATCTGAAATGGTCTCCAGGACCTGATAATGGTCATTAGCAATCATTGTACTCCACCTTTAGCCTTGTTCTCCCGTAACTTCAATATCGGCATCGAATTTAAATACATAGGCAGCGATCAGCCAGATAATCCAGCAATTCAGCCCAAAGAACAGATAACCGAAATAGCCCAGAACCGGCATCTCGGAGAAAATATGGAATTTGTCCAGATAAGGCACCGAGTATTTCCAGTAATTCGGATTGGTAGGAGCATCGTCATGGAACCACTCACTGCCAAAGTTCCAGAACTCCCAGAAGAAGCCGTTGAACACCGTAGCCAGCCCCACCAGAATGACCTTGGACCAGTCTCCGTTCTTCACCGGGGTGAAGGGGGTCCAGTAACCGGCAAGCGCCATCGCTGCGGACAGCATCGGAACCAGCGCAACCCACAGCACCCAGAACAGCAGATACGGATAATAGCCCATGCCGAAGGCCAGGATCAGCCCGAGAATATAATAGACGATCAGCCACATGCGTGACACCTTCAGCCTAGGCCCATGGCTATAACGGTTGCGGAACAGACGGAAGGTCTTGAGGAGTAAGTACCATTCGAAGATGGCCGGAAGAACCGTTGTATAGGATAAGGAGAACCAGAACACATTGCCGAAGTTAGAGAACACTTCATTATTGGGGTAATACCAATTCTCCAGGACGAAGAAATTCAGGTATTCAAAAGCAAACCAGCTGAAGCAGGACACCACCGCCAGCAGCTGCATCACATGGGGCTTGCGCGAGATGATCGAAGCTCCGTGATTTCTCCGGTAGACCAAACCGTCCAGGATCAGAATAAAGGACCACCAGAGGGGAACAAACGTGTAATGCTCCAGCGAGACAAACAGCTTCACCCGGGCCCACATCAGGAACCAGCTAAGCGCAAGCACCGGCAGGCTCCACCAGAACCAGATAGGGAAAGGGGTGGCCGCCCCCGATTTCCGGGGTGCCTCCTCCGTCTTCTTGAAGCCGAACCATCCGGGGAATACCAGGAGCAGTGTGATGATCAGGGCCACAACGCAGGCGAGCGAGAAATACAGCAGGCTGAACCCGGGGTCAGCTTCGACCTTCTGGGCCGGGAAATCCCCGTAACCCGGGGGCATCCCCTTCCATTTCGCCAGACTTCCTAGTAACGGGAGCAGAAAGATCAGTCCGAAGGTAACGATCAAGAATACTGTCTTTTTCCATGTTTTCATTGCGCAAACCCCCGCGTATGTATGTAGTTGAAAGTCGAATTTTGTTGATAATCGCTAATATTCGATAACACTCCAGTTTATTCCTGCTGACTGCACACAAAAAAATGCCCCACCGTCCATTTCCATGACGTATGGAGCAACTGTGCGGGGCATAATGCAGGTGAAAACGGGCTTCTGGCGAATTCTATTACACCAATTATTAAATCCATAAAGTCTACTTAAATGAATGATATGCCTAACACTGCAACTAATACACCTGAATAGAGTGATGTATCTTATATAAAAGGAGGGGTTATATTGTCACAGCCTAATCTGCCCAATATCACGCCAACGATCACTTTATCTCGAGATGATGTGCTTAACCTATTATTTTCTTCCATTGCAATGGAAGAGTTGGGCTTAGCGCATGTTATTAATGCCCAAGGGGAAAACATCCAATTTGCCTTGGGCACACTTCCGGGGAGCACACCTGCTACGTTGGGTGAGGTTCTTCAGATAAACAGCAGTGCTCAATCGATGCTCGATTCCGTATTCCGCACCGAAATGATGTTGGATTCAAAACTCACCTCCGCTTCCGATATTCCATCATTAGTCGGACCCACAGGAGCCACGGGGGTAACCGGCGCTGCCGGTGCAGTAAACAGCGTCAATGGATTGACGGGCAATGTTGTGTTGAGTACAGAGGCTGGTGTCTTTCCAATCAGTAACGATGAACCATCAACCCAAGATTTGAACGGATTAATCAATGCCGGGGTGTATAGCTCGGGAAATCCAAATGGTGTAGGTCCGGAACATGGTCCACTGGGAGTTGACAATCCTCCGTCATGGACGATTTACGTATCCCAGGTAGGGCCTTATATCCAGCAGTTGTATATTTCCAACCTAGCATTATATTACCGCAGTAGTACAAACAGTGGCCAGAACTGGTCAGATTGGCAAGAAATCGGTGCTCGCGGGCCAACCGGAACCACCGGTGACACTGGAGCCACCGGAGCCACCGGAGCCACCAGTGTCACCGGAGCTACCGGGGGGACGGGGGCTACTGGTGTGACGGGGGCTACTGGCGTCACCGGGGCTGCTGGATTGACAGGAGCTACCGGCGTTACCGGGGCTACCGGCGTTACCGGGGCTACCGGCGTTACCGGAGCCACGGGCGTCACCGGAGCCACCGGACTCACTGGAGCGACCGGTGACACCGGGGCTACTGGTTTAACCGGGGCTACCGGCGTCACTGGGGAGACCGGGGTGACGGGGGCTACCGGACTCACCGGAGCCACTGGACTCACCGGGGCTACTGGGGTCACTGGGGAGACCGGGCTCACTGGCGCTACTGGTTTGACAGGGGCTACCGGACTCACCGGGGAGACCGGGGTGACGGGGGCTACCGGACTCACCGGAGCCACTGGACTCACCGGGGCTACTGGCATCACTGGGGAGACCGGGCTCACTGGCGCTACTGGTTTGACAGGGGCCACTGGACTCACCGGAGCTACCGGCGTTACGGGGGCTACCGGCGTCACCGGGCCTATTATTGTAACTAACAATGCGATGTTTGAGCCCGCAACGGCTGCAGTACCTTCGACCTTAACACCTATTGTATTTCAAGAAATTTTTATTAATGGCAGCGGAATTGAACTTGGAACGCCCCCAAGCAATATCACGGTGCTCCCAAACAGCTTATATTATGTTTCGTTTACCATAACTATTGAGCTCTCTGCTGAAACAAACAATGTAACCAGTTCTGAAATGATAGTTAGATTGAACGGTAATGTCCAGCCTATAACGGTTACCGGACAAAAAAATGGCGGGATTGGAGCTACCGTGTATTTCTCTCTAGAAGGAAATGGTTTTCTTCAGACCGGCGCCACTGACAATACCATGACTCTCGATGCTACTTATAACCTAAGCGCCGGTACGGGAACTTATGTTACGGATCGGTCTAACCTGAGTATTATCCGGTTCCGTTAAACGAACAGATTCCGCTTTTTGAGGAGGATTAAGGGATGAGCAAGGGGGCAAGAGCCCCCTGCCCATTTTGTAGATAAGGAGGGAATCACTTGTCAAAACCGAACCTGCCCAATATCACCCCAACGATATCCATATCGCGGGACGATGTAATTAATCTATTATTTTCCTCTATTGCCATGGAGGAATTAGGACTGGCGCATATCCTCAATGCTGAAGGAGAGAAGATTCAGTATGCGGTCGGCACCCTTCCAGGAACCACTCCCGTTACACTTGCCGAATTAGGTCAGGTCAGCAGCAGTACTCAAGCTATGTTGAAAAAAATTATCCGCCATGAAATGATGCTGCAATCCAAGCTCCAGACAGCTGCAGATATTCGACCGGTTGTTGGTCCTGCTGGACCTATCGGAGCTCCGGGAGCAGAGGGTGGAGCACTTAGTGTCAATGGGTTAACCGGAGATGTGGCGCTCGGTGTAACAGCCGGTGTCTTTCCAATCAGCAATGATGAAGCTTCAACCAACGACCTGAATGAATTTAGAACTGCTGGTGTATACAGCAGCTCGGGAATCCCCGCTGATCCGGCTGGCCCAGTGAATGGTCCTCCGGGAGTCGCAGACCCGTCGGTATGGACGATTTATGTATCACGTGTTGGAGATTATGTACAACAGCTTTATTTTTCCGATTCGGCTTTATACTATCGCAGCAGTCAGAATGGCGGGGTGACTTATCCCGACGGGTGGCTCCCGGTTGGAGTGCAAGGTGCAACCGGGGTGACTGGGCCTGGTGTAACCGGAGCAACCGGCGTTACTGGCATGACCGGAGCGACGGGTGCCACGGGCATAACGGGCGCAACCTTGGACACAGGTGCCACGGGGATCACCGGCGCCACAGGCGTGACCGGTGCTACCGGAGTGACGGGTGCCACAGGAATCACTGGCGCTACCGGCGTCACTGGCGCTACCGGCGTAACCGGCGCTACCGGACTTACCGGTGACGTTACTGGCATGACGGGCTTGACGGGCTTGACGGGTGCCACAGGTCTAACGGGTGCTACCGGGGGTACCGGTGAGGTCACGGGCATGACAGGCGCGACCGGGCTTACCGGTGAGGTGACAGGCATGACGGGCTTGACGGGGGTGACGGGTGCCACGGGTCTAACGGGCGCAACCGGGCTTACCGGTGAGGTCACGGGCATGACTGGCTTAACCGGGGTAACAGGTGCGACAGGGGTTACCGGCGCGACAGGTTCAACCGGTGATGTAACGGGTATGACTGGCTTAACCGGGGTTACCGGCGCATCGGGCGTTACCGGCGCGACGGGCGTAACTGGTGAGACGGGCCCGACCGGCCCCGTAGCCAACAATGCCAATTTTCACCCAACGGGTTCAGTAGCAAGTGCGGCAACGAATATCACATTTATAACAAATTTTATTAATGGCTCAGGTATCTCTCTTGTGAACGGCGGCCAAGGTATTCAATTGCAACCCAATAGCTTCTACTTTGTTTCTTTTAATTTTAGAATTCGAATATCAAATGGGAGTATTCCCGTCGTTGCTTCACAAATATTGGTTTTCCTCGACGGCGTTCAACAAAATATAAGCACTGGCACGCAGAGAAATGCAGCTGGTTCTGGTTTAGCCGCCTTCACCCAGGAATCCAGCGGTTTAATCCAGACTGGTGCCGGCCCTAATCCAACGTTAACCTTGACGGCTTCTATCACTCTTGCTTCGGGCACTGCCGAGTTTAATCCCCCTACTTGGTCGAATTTGAGCATTTATCAGGTCCTGTAATTCAAAGGTAATAAGGCAAGAGCTATAAAAGCTGATGTCCTTAGGTAACTCTCCTTTTCAAAAGCGGCTTAGGATATGTCGTTTCTTCCCCTGGAAGGACGGCGTATCCTTTTTTGCATGGCCTCGTAACCGCAGCATAAAAGCAACATCTCAAAGTTGTAACCTGATTTTTAATGCGCTTTCATCCTGTTCTATGTTTTAATTGTAATAACGTTATGTACTTCATGTAATTATATGCGGGGTGTATAGATGCAGCGATTTATGATAGGTCAATATGGGGGATTTGATCCTGGCAAGTTCCACAAGGATTTCAAAGCCGAATTCTATGGTATAGAGGCTTGTTCTTTCCCGTCCGATGAAGATTGTCAGACGCTGATTGAAGCAGCACAGAAGTACGGATTCCGCACAGGAGTCCATTATCCGCTCCGCGCCAATCCTGCCAGACTAAGAGATGCCCTATTTCTCTCGCCGGATGATTACGTGCGTTCTGAAGCATTCCAGCAGATCCAGGAAGAGCTGGATTATATGGTGAGTCTACAACCAGATTACGTATTATTTCATTATCCCAAGCCGGTTATCCTAGATCCTCAGGTAGACTGGAGCTCCTGGAGATTTGCTGACAGGAAGGAATATATTTATGAGAATGAACTCTCTCTGAATGAACTGATACAGCACAGTAAAGTTCTCTTCGACTGGCTTAGCCGAAAGGGCCGGGAGTACCGGTTCCAGCCCATTCTGGAGTTCGATGGACTGAACAGTTATGTCTACCAGCATGATTTTCTGGAACAGCTCTTGCTTGCCTATCCGGATATTAAGTTGTGTCTGGATACCGGCCGATTGTATCAGCAGGATAAGCTCGACCCTAATTTCGATGCCCGTACCCTTCTGAGAAAATACACCAGGTATGCGGCATTGATCCATCTGTCGAATGTTCAGATTAACGAAGCCATCCAGCACGGCCATTACCCGGTCCTGCCGGAACTAAGCACCGAGGAGGGCTGGGCCCCGATCGAAGACTATCTGGGCATCATCCGTGAGGAGAACAGCGGAGTGAAAATCATGTTCGAGCACCGCTCAGACCTCATCTCCGCGCAAGATCTGAACCGGTGTTATGCTTGGGTAGATCATATCCTTAACGGAGTCCCTGAGAATCCACCGTCTTCACCAGCACGGTGAAGGCACAGCCGCCCCGAATATTTGTGAATGCACAGGCACATGATACAATGGGACCGTAACGACCTTGCCTTAATTTAACACAAAAGGAGTGACAATTGTGGCAATCAATGTGTACCTGAATTTCAATGGTAATACCCGAGAGGCTGTAGAATATTACGCTGAAGTATTCGGAACCGAACCTCCGCATATCATGACCTTCGGCGAGGCTCCGCCTGATCCGTCCCATCCTGTACCGGAAGAAGCCAAACACCTCGTCATGCACGCCAATCTGATGATTGCCGGCAGCCCGGTCATGTTCTCTGACGTATTCCCCGGCATGCCGTTCACGGAAGGGAATAATATCAGTCTAACGGTGACAGATTCCGATGAAGAGAAGATTCGTCTCTGGTTCAACAAGCTGAAGGAAAGCGGAACTGTACACATGGAGCTGCAGGAGACCTTCTGGAGCAAGGCCTACGGGAACCTGAAGGACAAATTCGGCATCCACTGGCAGCTCAGCCACGACAACGGACAGAACGGCTGACTCTCTCAAGAAGTTTTCTTTTCACAAAAACGGCTCAGGATATGACGGTTCTTCCCTTGGAAGGACGGCATATCCTTTTTCTGTATGGCCTCGTATCCGTAGTATCCGTTGCATAACCGCAACATCTCAAAGTTGTAACCTGATTTTTAATGCGCTTTCATCCTGTTCTATGTTTTAATTGTAATAACGTTATGTACTTCAGAGACAATTTCATAATTAAAAACCCTTGCTATACCTGGTTTTTTTGAGCATAGAAAAAGGAGTACCTCCCCAAATTCTCGAAGTTATAGGTGACGAAACCAACA
>NZ_JBHUKY010000078.1:0-44036 GCF_042684125.1 Paenibacillus rhizoplanae
GTTTTGCATTTGGATCTGACAAACGATAGATCTTCTGATTTTACCTATTATTTAGGAATTCCCAGGAATGTAGCAGCTTGAAAATCGGCTTTTTCAACAGTCTGTGTTTTTCCACTTGTTTACCTGAAACTACTAGAAACAGGGGATTTAAGATATATTATTCCATTTGTTTCCTGCGGAAGGCGGGTGTGTTCTGTGTGCTTGCAATTGTAGTCTTATTCGTTGACAAAACCATCCACCCCAGCGTAAAATGGCTGATAAATACTTACAGCAACAAGCGATGAAGAGAAGAGTAAGCAAGCGGCAGCGTTCACAGAGAGCTCCAGAGTGGTGAAAGGGAGCAGCGAAGCGCCTGATCTGAAAAAAGTCTCCGAGCTGCATAGGGAATTGGGCACAAGTGTCCAAGGATGGTATGCCGGGTTCTCCCGTTATAGAGATAGGGTATAAGCGTCATGGCCGTACCCGAAGAGGCGGATGAGGTAACTTGTCCGTGAACAGAGGTGGTACCACGAAGCTTATTCAAGCTCTCGTCCTCAAGATATTAATCTTGAGGGCGGGAGCTTTTTTGCTTTTCAGGCAATTCACAATAAACTTAGAGGTGATTGACATGCATTGGGCAGAAAAAATGGCAAACCGGTTAATCGCGGAGCATCCGCAGCGGCAGACGTACGTATGTGCATCCGGGATCAGTCCGTCCGGGTCCGTTCATATCGGGAATTTCCGCGAGGTGGTGACGACTGCATTTGTGGCGAAGGCGCTGCGGCGGGCGGGGAAGGAGGTGCGGTTTATTTTCTCGTGGGATGACTTCGACCGGTTCCGTAAAGTTCCGGCCCATATAGATCCCGGCTTCGCTCAGTATATTGGGCTGCCTTATTCGCAAGTGCCCTGTCCGTATGGCTGTCATGCTTCGTATGCGGCTCATTTCGAGTCGGAATTCGAGCAGGCGCTCCAGGTATTTGAGATCGAGCCGGAATTCATTTATCAGAGCCGGGAATACCAGTCAGGCCGTTATCATCCGCAGACCCTGCACGCTCTGCGCCGCCGGGGTGAGATATACGATATCCTGATGTCGTTCAAGACAGGCGGGAGTTCGGCGGAGGAACGGGCTGCATTCTATCCCATCCATCTCTATTGCGGGCAATGCGGCAAAGACTCGACCACCATTCTGGATTACGACGACACGGCGGAGACCGTGGCTTACCACTGCGGCTGTGGTCATTGCGATACTGTACATATTCCGCAGGCGGACAATATCAAGCTGCACTGGAAAATCGACTGGCCGATGCGCTGGCAGCAGGAGCAGGTCGTATTCGAGCCGGGCGGCAGGGATCATTCGTCAGAGACAGGGAGCTATAATGTGGCTGCGGTAATCGCGGAGCAGATCTACGGGTATTCGCCGCCGGTGTATGAGCCTTATGAATTCATCAGCATCAAAGGCAGCTTTGCCAAAATGTCCAGTTCTTCCGGGCACAATTACACTCCGGATGATCTGCTAGAGGTCTACGCCCCTGAGAACATCCTGTTCCTGTTCGCCAAATACCAGCCGAATGCCGCCTTCCATATCGGGCTGGATGAGGATGTGCTGCGCAATTATGCGGAGTTCGAGCGGTATGCTGCGGGAGCACGGGCAGGCACGTTAACGGGCGATCTTGCAGGTGCGCTGGAGCTGTCTCTGCTAAGCGATTCTCCGCTGAGTGCTGGAAGCACTGTTAGCTTCGGTCAGGTAGCCAGTCTGCTTCCCTTAATTAACTTCGACAGGGGAAGGCTCCGGGAGATGTTCAACAGAAACGGGGAAGATGCAGATGAGCTGCGGCTGCAGAGGACGGCAGAGCGGACGGAATACTGGATCAGGAACTGGATGCCGCACAAGCTGGTGACGATTCAAGCTTCGCCCAACTATGCATATTATCACTCCCTTACCGGAGTGGAGCTGAGATGGCTGCGGAGCTTATGCAGTCTGCTGCGGAGCAGGGAGCTGGACGAAACGCAGCGGATGACCGAAATCTACGCCATTTGTCATCATGAAGACAAGAAGACGATGCGCAGCCAGCAAAAAAGACTGTTCACCATCATCTATCAGCTGGTGCTTGGTACCGAGGAAGGTCCGCGTCTGCCTTGGCTGATTCAGGCGGCGGGGGAGGAACGGATGCTGAATTTGCTGGATTTGTGAAGGTGTGTGGACGGCCCTTTACGGGATCGATTGAAGAGAGGTATAATGTACAGGACTATTTAACATCAAATGTTGGAAAGCGAGCGGTAACGATATGGGTCGTAAATGGAATAATATTAAGGAAAAGAAAGCATCCAAGGATGCTAATACAAGTAAGGTCTACGCCAAGTTCGGGGTAGAAATCTATGTGGTTGCCAAGAAGGGCGAGCCTGATCCGGAATCCAACCGGGCGCTGAAGGTGGTTCTGGAGCGTGCCAAGACCTACAATGTGCCGAAGGCGATTATTGACCGTGCCCTGGAGAAAGCCAAAGGCAGCGGCGATGAGAATTACGTAGAGCTGCGTTATGAAGGCTTTGGTCCAAGCGGCTCGATGATTGTAGTCGATGCGCTGACGAACAACGTCAACCGTACAGCTCCGCTGGTTCGTTCTACCTTCAGCAAGAACGGCGGCAATATGGGCGTCAGCGGATCGGTTACGTATATGTTCGATCCAACGGCTGTCATCGGGGTAGTAGGTAAATCTGCGGATGAGGTGATGGAGCTTCTAATCGAAGCAGACCTGGATGTCCGCGATGTGCTGGAAGAGGATGAGGCAGTAATCGTATACGCCGAACCGGACCAGTTCCATGCAGTACAGGAAGCCTTCCGCAGCGCAGGGATTACCGAATTCACGGTTGCTGAGCTTACGCTGCTTCCACAGAATGATGTGGAAATTCCTGAAGATGCACAGGCCCAATTCGAGAAGCTGATCGACGCGCTCGAGGATTTGGACGATGTGCAGCAGGTTTATCACAACGTGGATTTGGGAGAATAGAATAGCGGTAACTTGAATAAGCGGGCATGCCGATTTCCAGGCTTGTCCGCTTATTCTTCGTGAGCGAGAGAGGAGAGGAAGAACTGGGAATGGAAGTCTTTCGATTAGTCAGTGTGGTCCATGTATTTCTAATTAAGGACGGGCAGGTCCTGCTGTTGCAGCGTGCTAATACGGGACATCATGACGGGGAGTATGGGCTGCCTGCCGGGAAGCTGGATGGTGGCGAGCCGCTTCATTCCGCCGCCATCCGCGAGGTCCGGGAAGAATGCGGTGCTGTTATAGCTCCCGCCGAGCTTACCCTGATCGGAACGATGCACCTGCGTACCTCCGGGGATGAGCGGGTGGATTTCTTTTTCAAGGCGGAGCAGTGGACTGGAGAGATTCACAACATGGAGCCGGACAAATGCGATGAACTGAGCTGGTTCCCGGTGGATGCGCTGCCGGAGAATATCATCCCCTTCGTACAGGAGGCCTGGAATACATTCAAGGACGGCGTGTGGTATGCCGCTCACGGATGGAATTAGATTAGAGTAACGGGGGGATGGCGCAGTAATGGAAGACTGGACGCTCAGTATGGTTCTTATATTGGTGGTATGCGGATTTCTGGCCGGATTAATTGATTCTGTAGTGGGCGGCGGCGGACTGATCGCGATTCCGGCCCTGCTGTCGGTGGGGATTCCGCTTCCCTTGCTGCTCGGCAGCAGCAAATTGGCCGGATCGATGTGTTCGCTGACCAGCACCGCCTCGTTCGTGCGTTCCGGCAAAATCAATTTCAAGCTAGTCCGCACCCTCATCCCGTTATCCGTCATTGGGGCGATGGCCGGAACGCTGACTGTCCGTCAGGTGCCTTCCGAGTTCCTGAAGCCGCTGGTGATAGTGATGCTGATCGTAATTACAATCTATACCTTGTTCAAAAAATCCTGGGGAGATATCTCCACCTTCTCCGCAAAAAACGGCGGGCTGCGTCTGGCGGGAAGTATGGCAGCGCTCATAATAGGCTTCTATGACGGGTTTTTCGGCCCGGGAACGGGGTCGTTTCTGATTTTTGCTTTTCTGATGATGGGGTTTGAATTTGTCACCGCCGCAGGCAACGCCAAAATCCTGAACTTCGCCAGCAATATCACCAGCCTGCTTACGTTCATTGCCCTAGGCTCTGTCAGCTACACCCATGGGCTAATTCTGGGGATTCCGATGGTGATCGGAGCCATTGTCGGCTCCCGGATGGCCATCCGCAATGGAGCTGCGTATATTCGGCCGTTATTCATTACAGTGACTGTGATATTGATTGGCAAGCAGATATGGGATACGATGCACTAAGCACAACTAATGGAGTGGATGAGATGGAGATCAAACTTATACATAAGGAAGAAGTCTGGAAGCTTAGGCATGAAGTAATGTGGCCCGAGCGGGAGCCGGATTATATTAAGCTGGCAGATGACGATCAGGGCAAGCATTACGGGCTGTATGTGGAGGATCGGCTGGTCTCGGTGTTATCTCTGTTCGTCAACGGCACAGAAGCACAGTTCCGCAAGTTCGCCACCCTGGAGCTGGAGCAGGGCCAGGGCTACGGCAGCAAGCTGCTGAAGACGGTCCTTGCGGAAGCGGAGCAGGCGGGGGTGCGGCGGATTTTCTGTAATGCCAGAACCTACAAGGCTGGCTTCTATAAGAAATTCGGCATGCAGAGGACGGATGAAGTGTTCAGCAAAGGCGGCAAGGATTATGTGGTCATGGAGAAGTTCTTCGGACCTGCAACGGATGCGAATGGGGGAGCTTAAGGGATGACCAAGAAGCTATATTATGGTTCAGCTTATATTCAAGAATGGAGTACCGTGATCACCTCCGCGTTGGAGCGTGAAGACGGGAGCTATGTAACGCTTGCGGAGACGGCCTTCTACCCGCACGGCGGCGGACAGCCTTGTGATACGGGAACTATCGGCGGGATTGCTGTACTGGATGTGGTGCTGGAGGATCAGGAGGTGCTGCATAAGGTAGCACAGCTTCCCGGGCAGACTGAAGTTGAATGCGTAATCGACTGGACACGGAGATTCGACCATATGCAGCAGCATAGCGGCCAGCATCTGCTGTCGGCGGTATTCCGCGAGCTGTATCAGGCATTGACACTCAGCTTCCATATGGGCAGCGACTATGCCACGATTGACCTCGAAATGCCGGAACTGTCAGCGGCGAAGATGGCAGAGGCCGAGCAAGAGGTGAACCGCCAGATTTATCTGAATCGCCCGATTACCAGCTACTTCGTGACAGCAGAAGAAATGGCCAGATTGCCGCTGGTGAAGCTGCCCAAGGTAACGGAGGATATCCGCATTGTTGAGATCGAGGGTGTGGAGCACAATGCCTGTGGAGGAACCCATGTTTCTTCGACCGGTGCTATAGGAATGGTTAAGCTGCTGCGGTCCGAGAAGCAGAAGGGCAATATCCGGATTACCTTCAAATGCGGCAGCCGCGCGCTGGATGAATTCAATGATAGTCTCCAAATCCTGAGTAAGCTGTCTGTTAAATTTAATACCGGCAAGGACGAAATCATCGACCGGATAGAAAAGTGGGAGCAGGAGCAGAAGCTGCTGGTAGCGGAGCTGAATGCCGTGAAGGAGCAGAATGACAGCTATCTGGCCCGGGACCTGTTAGCTTCTATGGAAAAGGGCAGCGTGGTGCTCACCCATATTTCGGACGATAGACCACTTAAGGATCTGCAGAGTCTGGCTGCGAAGCTGACGGCGCTGACCGACCTTCCGGTGCTGCTGCTGAGTGCGGCGGAGAATAAGGTAGTGCTCGCGCATAGCGGAACTGCAGATTTCGCGTGCGGCGCCTTCTTCAAGGCTCACCTGGGCGGATACCAAGGCAAGGGCGGGGGCAGCGACAAGCTGGCTCAGGCCGGATTCCCTTCATGGGAGGCGGCGCAGGCGTTCTATGATTTTGCCAGACAGCAGTTCTAATTAAGGCAAGCCAAGAGCTATGGGAGTGTGTATTCCTTAGCTCTTTTTTTGTGCGGAATGTGAGTAGACCGACTTAAGGATTATTTAATAATTACCCCCTTATAATCAGGACAGAGCTTGACGAAGGGAGAAAACAAACGTGTTCCTGACTATTCTAAAAAAGGATTTGCGGCGTAAAAAGGTGATGAATACCGTTCTGCTCATACTCATTATCCTGGCCTCGACACTCGCCGCAAGCAGCTCCAGCCTGATGTATTCCACCTCCAGCGCCCTGGACAGCTTCATTGAAACCAGCAAGGTGGCGGACCTCAATGTTACGCTGGCCAATACGCCCCGCTATAATACGGCAGTGCAGGACTGGGTGAAGCAGGAGAAGAAGTTGGAAGCTGCTTATACAGAGCGGCAAATTAGTCTGTCACTAGAGCAGATTACGATGCCTGAAGGCCGCAAGAGCTTTTCCGGAAATATAAGCTTCGTGTTGGCTACTATTCCAGAACAGGTGAACCGGGTCTTCGGGGAAAACAATGAGCCCTACAAGCTTCAGCCAGGGGAGCTCGGCCTTCCGGCCAGTCTGATGCTGAGCAGCGGTATCCAGCCGGGAGAGCAGCTAATGATCCAGTTCGGCGGGAACAAGAGAACGTTCACGGTGAACGGTTACTTCAAGGATGCGTTCATGGGGGCTGATCTGCTGGGCCTGAAGCGTATCCTGTTGTCTACAGAGGATTTCAGAGAAATAGAGAAGCAACTGCCCGAAGATACGCTGATGAATCTATGGAGTTTCATCGCGGTGCCTGGCGTAGATTCAACTGAAATATCCGCTTCCTTTGCGAACAGTGATCTGCCGGTTAACTTTGAAGTCGATAAGGCTCTGGTGACGATGACGTATATGACCGACCGGATTATCTCTGCGATGATGTTCGCGATCAGCGTGTTCCTGATCTTCATTGCGTTTCTTACCCTGCGGTTCACGATTGTCTCCACCCTGCAGGATGAATACAAGGAGATTGGCGTAATGAAAGCGATCGGGTTCAGGAACCGGGCGATTAAGCAGCTCTATCTGACAAAATACACAGGTCTGGCCTGCCTTGGCGGCATTCTCGGACTAGGCATCAGCCTCCCGCTTACTACGCTGATGTCCCGGCGGACCTCACAGTATATGATTCTGCCCGGAGGCAGCACCAGTATTATGATCTCGGCGGTTAGCACGGTGGTCATGATCGCATTTATTCTGTTGTTCTGTTTGCTCTGCATGCGCAAGATTAACAAGGCATCGGCTATTGATGCGATCCGGCAAGGCCAGACCGGGGAACGCTTCAAGGCTTCCCGGAGCATTCATCTCCATCGCAGCCGCTTCCTGCCGCCCCCGTTCTTCCTCGCTCTGAGCGATGTGATGAACCGGTTGAAGAGTTACACTTCTCTTATATTGACGCTGATCTTAAGCACGGCGATTATCCTGATTCCGGTCAATCTGACCAATACGATCGTTACTCCTAAATTCCTGGAATATTTCGGTACGGTCGGTGCAGACTTTTATACCAAGTCAGTGATTGCAGAGAAGACCGTGGAACAGATCCGGCAGGAAAAAGAGCTCCTCACGCAACGCCTGAAGGATCAGGGCTTCGAGGTCACGCTTGCCGCGAATTATGCGGTATTGACCAAATATATCTCCGATAACGGGCAGGAGAACCGGCGGATTAACGGCCAGAAGAATGATCAGAACGTGTCGGTTGAGATTCTGGAGGGAACGGCCCCGATTCTGGGGAATGAAATCGCCATTACGACCATCATGTCCGAGAAGTACGGGAAGCAGGTCGGCGACAATATCACGTTTGAAATTGACGGGGTACCCGGTACCTTCATGATCAGCGGACTGTTCCAGAGTATCTCCAACGAGGGGTATGCGGTCTGGATTGCCCGGGACTATGAGCTGAAGATGGTATCGACTTATCTGTTCTCCGGCGATCTCCAGACTCCAGAGCCAGAGAAGGCCGCGATGATGAAGGCCATTCAGCAGCAGTTCCCGGAACAAGGTATCAAAACATCGCTCGAAATGCTGGAAGAGATCACCGGCGGCTTCATGGGCCAGCTCCAAAGCATCAATGCGCTGCTTACAGCAATCATCTGCTTGATTACGTTCTTCATCACCAGCCTGTTCGTCAGACTGATGATTGCGAAGGAAGTGTACGGCATCGCGGTCATGAAAAGCATCGGCTTCACGAATGCCGCTATCCGGCTGTGGCAGGTATTGCGTATTCTGATCATCATGGCTGTCTCGCTGGTTCTGGGTGTGATCGCTGCGAATACCCTCGGCGGCCGCCTGCTGGGTCTCATCTTCCGGATCTTCGGCCTGACGAGCCTGGAGATGAATATACTCCCGCTTCAGGTCTATTTATGGTATCCGCTGCTGATCCTGGCCGTTGTTATGCTGGCCGTATACACCAGCTGCGGCCAAATCAAACGTGTGCAGATCTGGAATATGAATAAGGAATAAGCGTTTAATTTAAGAAAAGAGAAGGAGTGGCGAAATGGCAGCAGTACTCGAAGTAACCAATCTATGCAAAACCTATATCGTCAATAAAGGACAGAACAATGTCCTGCGGAATATTAATTTCACGCTTCATGCCGGGGAGTTCGTATCTGTCATGGGGCCGTCCGGTTCGGGCAAGTCCACGCTGCTCTATACCGTCAGCGGGATGGACCGCCTTACAGCGGGAGAGGTGGTCTTCGACGGGCAGAGCCTCTCCCGGCTCTCCGAGAAAGGCATGGCCGAACTGCGTCTGCACCGCATGGGATTCATCTTCCAGCAGATGCATATGCTAGGCAATCTCTCGATTTATGATAATATTATTCTATCAGGCTATCAATCGCTGAGCGGTAAGGACAACGGACGCAGCCGCAGCGAGGTGAATGAATATGCCGATGAGCTGATGCGGAAGCTGAACATCATTGAGACGGCAGGCCATGACATTACGGAGGTGTCCGGCGGTCAGCTGCAGCGGGCCTGCATCTGCCGGGCGCTCATTAACAAGCCGGCGATGCTGTTCGCCGATGAGCCGACAGGTGCGCTTAACTCCAAAGCCGCACAGGAAGTGATGTCCGAGCTGTGCCGGATCAACCGTGAAGGGACCACACTAATGATGGTTACTCATGATGTGAAGGTAGCCGCACAGAGTGATAAGGTACTCTATATGGTGGACGGCAATATTCAGGGGGAGCATGTGCTGGGCAGATTTTTGCCGGAGCAGGGTCTCAGGGAACGTGAACACAGCCTGACGGGCTGGCTGATGGAGATGGGCTGGTAGCAGGCAGCAGGGGGAGATAGCCGTGGCGGACATTCTGATCATTGAGGATAATGCGGAGCTGGCGGAGGTGATGAAGGATTTTCTGGAGGTGGAGGGATATTCCGTGTGTAATACGGCTTCCGCTGAAGAGGGATTGGCTTATTTGGAGGCGAATGCCGTCAAGCTGCTGCTGCTCGATATTATGCTGCCCGGGCTTGACGGCTTCACAGTGTGCAGACTCGCCAGGGAGAAGTTCAATCTGCCGATTCTGATCATGAGCGCACGCCACGGGGACGAGAATAAGATTATCGGTCTGGAGCTGGGGGCGGACGACTACCTGGAGAAGCCCTTCTCGGTGCCTCTGCTGACGGCCAAGGTCAAGGCGCATCTGCGGCGGAGTTATGATATGAACGAGAACAAGCTGCTGCTTACCGATGGCGAACTTACCGTGAATCAGACCTCCAGGGTGGTATATCGAAGCGGCCAGCCGCTCGGGATGACAGCCAAAGAATACGAGCTGCTGGTGCTGCTGATGGGCAACAAGGGCAAGGCGCTGCGCAAAGAGTGGCTGTTCCAGCAGGTATGGGGAGCAGACAGCTTCAGTGAGCCGTCCACGCTGACCGTACATGTGAATAAGCTGCGGGACAAAATCGAGCCTAACCCCAAAGAGCCGAGGCGTATCGTTACCGTCTGGGGGGTCGGATATAAATATGAGGGCATTTAACAGGCTGATGCTCTGGACGGTTCTTATCGGGTTGACGCTGATCGCCGCTCTGAACGGATATGTATCCTACAAGAAGACACAAGAGCCAGGTAAGGCATACCGGGTAGAGATCAACCGGATCTTAGACGAGGTGAGGAGCGGAATTCGGCCGGAGGATATCGTGCTGGATCAGAACCGTTATACATACGTGAACGGATTAAGCTGGATAGGGAAGGGTGAGGGGGCGGAGGCTGTCCAGCAGTTTTTTGCCGGTACAGACATTGCGGGAACCCATGAGTTCATGATCAAACCTGTCTATGAAGAGCAGCAATTGGCGGGGTATTTACGCTTCTCTTACCGGATGCCCGGGCCGGACTACAGTATTCCGCTGGTGCTGAATCTGTTCCTGCTG
The DNA here is from genome assembly GCF_042684125.1 of Paenibacillus rhizoplanae. NCBI lineage: Bacteria > Bacillati > Bacillota > Bacilli > Caryophanales > Paenibacillaceae > Paenibacillus > Paenibacillus rhizoplanae. The sequence goes on from NZ_JBHUKY010000078.1 coordinate 10,332, forward strand.
GCGGCGCTTGGAGCGGTGATGGTGTTGCTGTTCTATATCCGCAAGCAGATTCTGCGGCCGTTCCATATCTTGCAGGAATTACCCTATGAGTTATCCAGAGGTCAGGTGAACATAGGCATGAAGGAGCACCGGAGCCGGTTCTTCGGCCGGTTCATCTGGGGGCTGGATCTGCTGCGGCAGACACTGGATGCCCAGAAGCAGACCAATCTCCGCCTGGAAAAAGACCGCCAGACCCTCGTCGCCTCCCTGTCGCATGAGCTCAAAACACCCGTCGCCACGATCAGGCTCTATGCCAGCGCCCTGGAGGGCAGTCTGTATGACAGCGAAGTCAAGCGGCACACAGCCGCCCGGCTGATCGGCCAGCAAGCAGAGCAACTGGAGCAGCTGATTGGCGGTATGATTACCGCTTCAGTCTCCTCTTTGCAGAATATACAGGTTGTTCCGGGAGAGTTCTATATCAGCGGACTGATCCGCACCGTCATCCATAACCACAAGGGACGGCTGGAGCTGCTGAAGACGGAGCTGGAGGTAGGAGAATATCAGGACAAGCTGCTGCTTGGGGATGAAGAGCGGCTGCTTGAGGTGCTGAACAATCTGATTGAGAATGCCATCAAGTATGGAGACGGGAAGTCCATCTCTATTACCTTCCGTGAGGAGGATTACCGCCAGCTGATCGTCATTGAGAATTCGGGGGCCCCGCTGCTCCTGAGCGAGCTGCCCCACATCTTCACCAGCTTCTGGCGCGGCTCCAACGCCGATGGCAAGCCGGGCAACGGCCTGGGTCTCTTCATCTGCAAGCAGCTGCTACAGAAGATGGGCGGCGATATCTTCACGGAGCCGCTGGAGCGGGGGATGCGGTTTGTGCTGGTGCTGCGGTATTGAAGTGAGATACATACATGGAGGGAAGCGTAATGAATGAGCTGAATAAGCTTTTGGAGCTGCAACCTGAGAATTTTGCCGCAGTTTATGATTTTTATGCCGGTACGAAGCATCACCTTCCTGCCTTATCCGTCCTGCTTGAGAATTATCCCGGGCGGGTATTTGCTGATCATACGGAAGCGCCGACACTGGCTGTGGTATGGGCTACGGGGAGATGGATGTATGCTGCCGGAGATATCAGTGCTGAGATTAACCGGCTGAAGCTGATGGGCTTTTTGCAGACGGTAGTTGTGCCTGATTGCCTGCAAAGACAGGAGAAAGGGTTCGAGATCTATACGGAAGATAGTGATTCATGGACGGAACTATTGACGCTTGAGATTGCCGGACTGAGCGTAGACAGACATATGGAGTCGGTCTATGAGTTCAATAGCGAACGATTTGTTCAGCTGAAAAACAGGCGTGCTGCTATCCCCTTGGAGGGAGAGCTATCTGTCGCCTGCGAGGAATTTCCCGTGCTCGCCCTACCGGAGCATAACAGGTCTGCAAGAGATGACAGGTTCGTTGGGCTGACAACCACTGGTGCTGTAGTGAAGGTTAGGGATAAGGTAGTCTCCATTTGTAAAAATAACGGCTTCAGCGTGAATAACAGGTACTTCATTGATGTAGATACTTATGCAGAATCGGAGCGCGGGAAGGGCTATGCTACGCTCGCCGCTGTATCATTAATTAGTCACTATCTCGTTCAGGAAATGCTTCCCTTATGGGAAACAACTCATGAAAATGTGGCTTCACATAAGCTCGCGCTGAGGCTTGGCTTCGAGCCGGTGGAGAGTTATCCGGTATTTGCTTTTGTCATGGAAGGATAATACCTATTAACGTTAAGGAGTGGTATTAATGAAGAGGTTAGCAATCCTTACAGTCGGTAAAACGCATAGCGGGAAGACCACATTTGCCAGAGAATTAGAGCGGTGCTTACCTGAATCAGTTGTTATTGACCGGGATGATCTGGCTGAATTCATCAATACCCGGTACGAAAGTCTGCTGCCCAAGCAGGGGGCGAATACGCTCAAGGACGCCCTGACCCGAACGTTAGTGGATTATGCCGTTCATGAGTCGGAGCAGCACATTATCATGTGTAACGCTAACTCCAATAAGGAAGGCCGACTGCGAATGCTGGATTGGTTTCACCAGAAGGGATTGGTTAGTGTGCTGGTATATTTCAACTTGCCTGATGAGATGCTGTATTCGCGTATAGCGAGTAGTGAACGGAGTACAACTATCCTTAGAAAATCAAACAGCTTCGACGTATTGCTGACCCGGCAAATCGCGGATTCACATAAGGGACTGGCGCAGCCGCCAACGGAGAGTGAATCGGAGCATCTGTTTGTAATCAACGACAGCGATGAAGTACCCGGCACGATTCAGCAGATCGTCCAGCTTGCAGGCGGGAAGTGAAGTCCGGCCGCCAACTGGACCTGACCGCCCAAACCCTTCATAATAAGAAGAGTTGTGAACGGTTCCACACAAACTCATAAACGGAGGTTCATAGGATGAAATACCGCGAACTGGGAAATACGGGTCTGTCTGTTAGTGAGGTCAGCTTTGGCACTTGGGCGATTGGCGGGGATTGGGGCAGCAGCAAGGATGAAGACGGGCTGAGAGGCTTAGAGGCGGCGATGGAGCAGGGCGTGAATTTCTTCGATACCGCAGATGTCTATGGCGGCGGCCATGCGGAGGAGCTGCTCGCCAAGGCGACCCGGGGCAAGCAGGATGAGATACATATTGCCACGAAGTTCTGCCGCGCCGGAGATATCCATGACCCGGAGAATTACTCCACGCGCCGGATCAGTGAATACTGTGAGCAGAGCCTGCGGCGTCTGGAGCGGGAAGCGATTGATCTGTATCAGATCCATTGTCCGCCGATAGAGATTCTGCGCGATGGCAGTGTGTTCGCAGCGCTGGACCAGTTGAAGGCCGAGGGTAAAATCCGTCACTACGGTGTCAGCGTAGAAACTATCGAGGAGGGCTTGCTCTGCCTGGAGTATCCTGGCGTTGCGGCGCTTCAGGTGATCTTCAATCTGTTCCGGCAGCAGCCGGCACAGGTGCTATTGCCGCAGGCTGCGGCCAAGGGTGCAGGAATTCTGGTGCGCCTGCCGCTGGCCAGCGGTCTCTTGACCGGCAAGTTCACGGCGTCCAGTACCTTCCAGGAGAACGACCACCGCAGGTTCAACGCGAACGGGGAGCAGTTCAATGTGGGCGAGACCTTTGCCGGTCTGCCTTTTGGTAAGGGAGTGGAGCTGGCGCAGAAGCTGGATTGGATCGCTGAAGGACGCGGTAATATGGCACGGGCCTCCATGCGCTGGATTCTGGATCATCCGGCAGTCAGCTGCGTGATTCCGGGCTTCAAGAATGAGGCTCAGGTAAATGATAATCTGGCCACACTGGATGTACCCTCCTTCAGCCCAGGGGATATGGAGCGCCTGGCTGCCTTTTACCAGTCAGAGGTGGTTCCGCATATCCGTGGAGAGGTGTAGCGGTACTCTATGAATATAACTGTCGGACTGCTCGCCCATGTAGATGCCGGGAAGACGACCTTCGCCGAGCAGCTGCTCTACCATACCGAAGCCATCCGCAGCAGGGGGCGTGTGGACCATCAGGATACGTTCCTCGATACCCATGAGATTGAAAAAGCACGCGGGATCACCGTCTTCGCCGATCAGGCGGAGTTCACCTATAAGGATGCCCGCTATTTCCTGCTGGATACGCCGGGCCATGTCGATTTCTCCCCGGAGATGGAGCGCTGTCTGCAAGTGCTGGACTATGCAGTGGTGATTCTCAGCGCGGTGGAGGGTGTAGAGAGCCACACCGAAACGCTCTGGCAGCTGCTGCGCCAGCACCGGATTCCGACCCTGTTCTTCATTAACAAAACCGACCGTGCAGGCAGTGATCCTGAGCGAGTCCTGGAAGAGATCCGGCAGCTGCTTAGCGGTGATGCCTTGCTGTTGCCGGAGCAGCCGGAAGCTGCGTGGACCGAGGAGACGAAATCGTTCCTTGCCGAACGCGAGGAGACGCTGCTGGAACCTTATCTTGAAGGCACGCTGACGGACAGCGATTGCCGCAGTGCGCTGAGGTCTATGGTGAAGCGCGGAGAGATTTTTCCGTGTATGCAGGGCTCTGCGCTGCTGGACCAGGGCGTGGGTGAGTTTCTGGAGGTTCTGGATGCGCTCACCTTCACGGAGTACGATCATAGGCTGCCTTTTGCCGGGAGGGTCTACAAGATCCGCCACGATGCCAGAGGGACCCGCATCACCTACATCAAAGCCCTTCAAGGCGTGCTGAAGAACCGCGAGAGCTTGGCGTATGGACCCGAAGCGGAACAAACTTCCGAACGGATTACCGGAATACGCAAGTATAACGGTACCGCATATAGCGCTGCTGACTGGGCTGCCGCCGGGGAGCTGTTCGCCGTTGTCGGCCTAAGTTCCGTGCTGCCGGGTGCGGGAGTGGGTGCACTTCAGGACGCGCAGGGCAGCGGACTTATTCCCACCCTGAAATCCAAGGTGCTCTTCAAGCCGCCCGTGCACCTGAAGGAGCTGATGCATGCCTTCGGACAGCTCGGTGCGGAAGATCCGTCACTGAATGTAAGCTGGGATGAAGATCTCCAGGAGCTGCATATTCATGTGATGGGCGGGATACAGCTTGAGATTCTGGAGCAGATCGTGGGGGAGCGGTTTCAGCTTAAGATCTCTTTTGGCCCGCCGGAGATTCTCTATAAGGAGACTATTGCCGGTACGGTCTATGGCTGCGGGCATTTCGAGCCCCTGGGCCACTACGCCGAGGTTCAACTGATGCTTGAGGGAGGGGAACGGGAGAGCGGGATCACCTTCATTAACCGCTGCCACCCGGATGATCTTGCGGCAGGCTATCAGCATCAGATTGAGCAGCATCTGCTGGAGAGCGGCCATCACGGCCTGCTGACCGGTTCCCCGCTCACGGATCTGAAGATCACCCTGCTTACAGGAAGGGCGCATAATAAGCACACGAGCGGCGGTGATTTCCGGGAAGCGGCGTACCGCGCCTTGCGCCAGGGGCTGGAGCAGGCAGAGAATCTGCTGCTGGAGCCGGTCTACGACCTGAAGATCCGGATAGATCCGGACGATGTGGGAAAGGTTATGAGTGATATCCAGCAAGCCGGCGGCCGCTTCAATCCCCCGGATATTACACCGTCCAAGGCGGTAATTACGGGCACAGTTCCGGCGGCAAGCTTCATGAATTACGGGGTGAGACTGGCGGCGATGACGCAGGGCAAGGGAGCGATGTCGCTCAGAGTAGCCGGATATGAGCCCTGCCACAAGACCGGGGCGGTGGTGGAGCAGCGGAATTATAATAAAAATGCAGATCCGGCCTATTCCTCGGCGTCTATTTTTTGTGCCAAGGGTGAGGGGTATGCTGTACCCTGGGAAGAGGCCGGAGCGCATATGCATATTCAAGCAGCAAGCAGGAACGGGTACACGGTTCTTAAGAGAGCAGTACCGTTTCAGCGTGAAGTAGAAGGAAAGGTGCAGATTAACAATGACTAATGTAATAGATAAAGTAGCCTGGATCTATGTTGTGGACGGCAAGGTGCTGGGTGCGCGTTCCACAGGCAAGGACACCTATTATTTCCCCGGCGGCAAGCGGGAGCACGGTGAAGGTGATGCCGAGACCCTGGTCCGCGAGATTGAAGAGGAGCTGTCGGTGCAGATCCTGCCGGAGACGATTGCGGAGTTCGGAAGCTTCGAGGCCCCGGCCCATGGCAAAGCGGAAGGCGTCCTCGTGCGAATGACCTGCCTGACCGCAGATTTCACAGGCGAGCTTGCCCCGGCTTCGGAGATTGAAGAGCTGGCCTGGTTAACCTATAAGGACATAGACCGGGTGTCGGCGGTCAGCGTCGTCATCATGGACAAGCTGCGGGAGATGGGCCTCATCTCCTGAATATAGAAGAGAGAGTAAGCCCGTTTTGAGCCGGAACCCGGCCTGAAACGGGCTTACTCTCTCTTTAGCAGGGCGATGCAGGCGGCGCGGCAAGCACACTTTTACCGAATAGGACATATGTCCTTCCCGAATCCGGCGAACTGGCTTTTAATAAGTACAGAGAAGCAAAAAGAGGAGAGAGACAGATGAGAGGGATACTATTCGCATTTTTGGCCGGGGCCTGCATTACACTTCAGGGGGTAGCCAATGCCAGAATCAGCCAGGATATCGGCACGTGGCAGGCTGCCACCATTACCCAGCTTACCGGATTCATTATGGCGTTAGCGATAGCGCTGGTGGTACGGGACGGCAAAAAGCACGGCTTCCGCAAGGTACATCCGTTATACATCAGCGGCGGCGGTCTGGCCGCCTTCGTGATTTTCAGTGAGGTGACGGCCATTCAGAACATTGGGGTTACGCTTACGATCTCGGCGCTGCTGATTGCCCAGCTCTGCCTGACCTTTATCATTGATATCAGGGGCTGGTTCGGAGTCGTCCGGCAGAAGATGAAGCTTCCGCAGTTTATCGGCATCGGGATGATGATTCTCGGGGTAGTTGTACTGAAGTTCTAAACGAAGGGGGCAAGAGAAATGTTAACAGGGTTAGTACTTGCACTGATCGCGGGGGCGCTGGTCAGTTTACAGAATATTTTCAACACTAAAGTCAATGAACACACAGGCTCTTGGTCGACCACTACACTAGTGCTGGGCATGGGCTTCGCCGCTTCCCTCGTCATGGGGCTGATTATGGAAGGGAAAAATATGTTCACGCTGCAGCACATGCAGCCCTGGTACTGGTTAAGCGGAATGATCGGCGTGGGGGTCGTGATCTGCCTGGTCCAGGCCACCAGAATCCTTGGCGCCACCTATGCCATCTCAATTGTACTAACTGCCCAGCTCGGCTTCGCCTTGCTCTGGGATTCCATGGGCTGGCTGGGCCTTGCGAAGGTTCCGTTCTCGTTCAACCAGCTGATCGGCGTGCTTATTATCGTAGGCGGGATATTGGTGTTCAAGCTGGGTGGAGCGCGTGAGCCCCAAGCTCAAGACGACCACTCTGGAGCAGAGCATAAGAAGCATGCAGTGGAATAGAAGTAGGCATGCTGGAGATCAATAATGAATGATTCCAGAAACAAACAAGAAGCGCATGTTCGTGACTAACACGGGCATGCGCTTCTATTGTATGCAGATAATGGCAGCTTCGGTTAACGGGAGTCCTGTATCGTAGCAGTGCTGTTATTAGCGCTAAGAGCTGTCAACGGATCAAACGGAGGACCTGTAATCGTTCCAACGAGCAGTGCGATATCCACAGCATTCACCGGACTGCCCCAGGCGTTGCCTGAATACACCATAACGGCCCGGTCATTTACGAAGCCGCGTGTATTGTAAACAATGTTATTAATGACCTCACCCGTTGCGTTCTGATTAAAATAGGCTGGCTGGCGCAATGAATAAAAAACATTGTTCCGCACGATCAAATTGGTCATGTTGTTGGCAGCTGAAATTAACCCCCGGTTTACCACCCAGCCGGAGGAAGGTCCGGCCTGCGGCGGACCATAGATCACATTATTGATGATGGTATGATTGGTTCCCGCCACTTGAATGAACTCAACAGCATATGGGTTATCACTCGTTATGGTCAGGCCATCGATCGTCACTCCGCTGCCGGTAACAGTAAAGACGATGACCGCTGCCTGAAGAATAATCAGGCTATTTGGAAATCCTTTTATGGTTACACCTGCTTTACTAATTCCGATATTAGCCGTTATTGGATACGTCCCGCCCATAATATAAACTGTACCATTGGGTGATACGGCTGTCACACCCTGTTGAATGGTACCAAAAGGGCTGGCTTGTGTCCCGTTTCCCCCAACAGCTCCTGCCTGGACGTATACCTGAAAAGGATCTGGCAGTACCGTTCCCGTAGCCCCTGTGGTTCCAGTAACTCCCGTAGCCCCCGTAGCCCCCGTAGCCCCCGTAACACCAGTAGCACCCGTAGCCCCAGTAGCACCCGTAGCCCCAGTAGCACCCGTAGCCCCTGTAACACCCGTAGCCCCTGTAACTCCAGTCCCCGTAGCTCCAGTCGCTCCAGTCGGTCCAGTGGCACCCGTCGCTCCAGTCGCACTGCCAGAGGGACCAGTTTCTCCTGTAGCCCCAGTCAACCCTGTCACTCCTGTCACTCCCGTAACCCCTGTAACCCCTGTAGCCCCAGTCAACCCGGTAACTCCTGTAGCCCCAGTCAACCCGGTAACCCCTGTAGCTCCCGTAGCACCTGTAGCACCAGTCAACCCGGTAACTCCTGTAGCCCCCGTAGCCCCAGTCCCTCCTGTAGCCCCGGTCAATCCGGTAGCACCTGTCACTCCCGTGGCTCCAGATATGCCTGTTCCACTTCCTATCATTTCTGAAGCTACTAAACGATGTGCTGTAACAAGCGCCCCGGTACTGCTTTTGCCCCATGATGAAGCTGCGAAGTTCGCGGAACTCACACCTGTGAAGGTAATCACAAAGTCAAAGCTGAAATTCGCATAATAATTATTGGTGGCTACTCCATTTGGAGCAAGCGAAATAGATTGACTGACATACAATGTTCGGCTTCCATTCAGCATATATCCTTGAATCGTTACTGAGGCGAAATTGGAAGGGTCGCTATTTTCGAGCTTAACGGTTAATGATTGGGTAGGTCTTGTCCCATTTACTGGATTGTTTTCAATGGGACCAGTGGATAGAACAGCCATTGTCATTCCTCCTAATAATCTGATAATTGTGTAAAGCACTCGAATCCCGGTTGTTTAATATATTCAAGGAAAGGTGAAAGGTTCATAGATGTAATAAAATAGACAAAATAGATGAGATTAGGAGATTTTAAGCCTTTGTTTGATACAGGAGTGCTAATATTCGATCTATTATCAATAGTAGCTGAATGTCGCACTAAAAAAGCAGACTGATGATCAGTCTGCTTTCATTGCTAGAGCTAGTGTCCGTCAAGCCTGGGCTTGCCCAAGAGAAGCCGCTGTGCTGCAGAGTACTGCACTTTTCCATTTTGAATACGCGGTCCAAGCCCGCCCGTTATCCAGCAGAGGCTTACAGGTATAGACGCCTTCCTCAATAGAGTTCACACGCCCGGCGGCATGCAGTCTCGCAGCGGCGTTCAGCAGCGTCTGGTTGTAGTAGGCCATGTGCCCGCCGCCTTGCAGGACCTCCTCTGCTATACGGAGCTGCCGCAGAGCCGTCCACTCCTGCTCCTCAGGCAGTGTCACCTCCAGGCCAAGCGCCTCGGGGTCGATGATATCCAGCTCCGCTGCTCCATCCTGAATCCGGTATACGCGGTTCGGCCGGTCAATGTACAGATCCTCCGAGCCTTCCACACCCTGCACCACCAGCCCGCGCTGATAGCCGAGCTTCACAATGAGCCGGGAGATCCGGTCGAATACCGTATTATGGAATATCCCGAATACAATAAACGGTGAGCAGGAATAGTCGATCAGCTTCTCAGCCGTATTAAAAATCGTCCGCATCCCAATGTCCTCACGGAGTCCGCGAAGCTCTCCCAGCGGCGGGCACCACTGCTCCGACTTCACGAACAGAACCCCGCTGGCTTCAGCGGCATGAACCGCGTCGCTGCGGCTCAGTCCGGCTATATCCACTCCGCCGGCCTGGATAATATCCTGTAGCGTAATGCCCCATTTGGGCGGCAAACCCGCTGAACCATGTAGGGTAACCGGCAGACCTGCGGCTGACAGCAGAAAGGCCGTGGGGAAGGTTGCGATGAATGAATGCACTCTCCCGTCATACGGACCGGCACAGTCGATTCCCTGGTGAACAGGCTCACGGAAGGCGTATTTACGGCAGACTGCTACAAAAGCCTCCAGCTCCTCCAGGCTCTCCAGCTTCATGCGCTCTGCGATCAGGAACGCGCCGATCTGGACCGGTGAAGCGGTCTGATGGAGTATGGCTTCCGCCGCATATTCAGCTTCCCCGTAGCTTAAATCCTTCGCACCGCGTTTGCCGCGGGCAACTTCCTTGAGAATATTAATCATATGGCGTTCTCCTTAAGTTTGATCCTGCAGCATCTGGTAGACCTTGACGATGGAGGTTGCTACATCCACGATCCGTTTGCGTTCATTCATCGCCTGCTTGCGCAGCAGGTCGTAGGCTTCCGATTCGCTGATATTCTTGGCCTTGGACAGAATGCCCTTGGCCATATCAATCCATTTGCGTTCCTCGATCCGGGAGAGCAGCTGCTCCCGTTCCTTCAGCCATTGCTTACGCTCGAAGCATTGCCTGGCACTGAAATGAAGCGTCCAGTGAATCTCCGGCGGCTTCATGGCAGGGGACAGAATGCCGTCCACCATAATGTCGTCGCCGCAGGCAGAGACGGAGAGGTTAGCGGTATGCGGGGTACACCACCAGATTACCGGCGCGATCCTTTGCCGCACCAGCAGGGATCTCCAGTGGCTGATATCCGTCACCGGAAGATTGAGGATGAAGGCGTCGGCGTCGCCGATGAACGGAGCGGCCTGCTCCGGTGATGCTGCGGTTCCTACTACATAGCCGCAAGAGCTTAAGATGTGGTCAGGGCCTCCAGAGGAGCGCGCTTCTGCGGGATTCTCTGTTCCGGCAGGTTCTATAACCAACAGGGAATGCATGGGGGACGACGCTCCTTTTACCTAAGAATAGAGACATCTTGAATGATTGCTGACAATCCAATTAGAGGATAGATTATGTTATATTATATAACACGAATTCAGTATTCTTGTCGATAAATTAAATTAATTAAATTTTATATGTCATAATTATTGACGTATAGTAGACGGCTGTAGTATAGTCGTTTTAACAAATTCAACAATTCACGAATACAACGATGTATTCGGCTGAAGCGGCAATGGCGCCTGCTCTCACTTATATCGCTTACGGGAAATGTATCTTTTCCGGGCGGAGTGAAGCGGGCTATTTCTGTTGTTTACCTGGAGAGGAGAGAGATACAGATGACAGTGAAGCGTAAAAAACTGATATTAATCGGCAATGGGATGGCGGGGGTCAGAGCCATTGAGCATCTGCTCAAATTGGCGCCGGAGGCGTACGAGATTACGATTGTTGGCACAGAGCCTTATCCCAACTATAACCGCATCATGCTGTCTTCCGTGCTGGCAGGCGGGGCAAGCCTGGATGAAATCATAATTAATGATCTCGAATGGTACAGCAGCTTCAATATTACCTTATATACGGGACACACAGTGACTTCTATTGATACTGCTGCACGTACAGTTAATACGGATAAAGGAGTTACCGCCGCGTATGACGAGCTGATTCTGGCGACCGGCTCCAATCCCTTCATGCTGCCGATCCCCGGAACGGAGAAGGAGGGCGTCATTGCCTTCCGTGACATCAAGGATACGCAAATCATGCAGGACGTCTCGCAAAAATACAGCAAAGCGCTCGTCATCGGCGGCGGTCTGCTCGGACTGGAGGCGGCCAGAGGGCTGCTTCATCTGGGGATGGATGTCTCGGTGGTTCACATTCACGAGTATATTATGGAGCGTCAGCTGGACGAGGCGGCATCCCGGATGCTGCGGGGAGAGCTGGAGGCTCAGGGCATGAAGTTCCTGCTGAAGAAGCAGTCGGAAGCCATTCTCGGCAAAAAGAGAGTCAAAGGCCTGCTGTTCGCAGACGGCGAGATGGCGGAGGCCGATCTGATCGTGATGGCGGTCGGGATCAAGCCGAATGTTATGCTTGCCCGCAGCTGCGGGATTGAGGTGAACCGGGGCATCGTGGTGAACGATTATATGGAGACCAGCCTGCCCGGCATTTACGCCGTCGGGGAGTGTGCAGAACATCGCGGCATTGCCTACGGTCTGGTAGCCCCGCTGTATGAGCAAGGCGCTGTGCTGGCCAAAAGACTGGCAGGCGCTCCCACGGAGGGCTACGCCGGTTCGGTGACTTCTACGAAGCTGAAGGTGTCCGGCGTCGATGTTTTCTCGGCAGGACAGTATATCGAGCAGCCCGGAACGAAGGCACTCCGTTTCCAGGATGAGACGGAGGGGATCTACAAGAAGCTGGTGATCCAGGAGGATAAGCTGATCGGCGCTGTCCTGTTCGGCGATACGAATGACGGCGCGCAGCTCTTCTCGATGATCAAGAAGGGCGAGAATATCAAGGGGCGCGAGAAAGAGCTGCTGCTCGGCATTCCGGCCGATGCGCTGGCTTCGCCCAAGGGCAACCGGCTGGAGGGGATGCCGGATGACGAGATCATCTGCGGCTGCAACGGAGTAACGAAGGGAACCATTGCCGAAGCGATTACCGCCGGCGGCTGCACCAGTGTCGGCCAGATCAAAGCCTGCACCAAAGCCTCTGCTTCCTGCGGCGGCTGCAAGCCATTGGTAGAGGGACTGCTCCAGCTCTATGCCGGAGAGGCGGCCGTTACGGTCAAGGAGGGAATCTGCGGCTGCACGATGCTCGGCCGGGATGAGATTGTCGCCGAGATCAAGCGGATGAAGCTGACCACGGTGAAGGAAGTCATGCATGTATTGTCTTGGAGCAATGAGGAAGGCTGCCCGAAATGCCGCCCTTCGCTGAACTATTACCTGGGCATGCTCTGGCCGGAAGAATACGTGGATGAGAATGAATCGAGATACACCAATGAGCGTTACCATGCCAATATCCAGAAGGACGGGACGTATTCGGTTGTTCCGAGAATCTACGGCGGGGTCACTTCTCCTGCGGAGCTGATCAAGATAGCGGAGGTCGCGGTGAAATACGATGTGCCGCTGGTCAAATTCACCGGCGGGCAGCGCCTGGATCTGCTGGGTGTGAAGAAGGAGGATCTGCCGAAGATGTGGGAGGAGCTGGATATGCCTTCCGGCCATGCCTACGGCAAGACGCTGCGCACCGTAAAGACCTGCGTAGGCTCCACCTTCTGCCGGTTCGGGACCCAGGATGCGCTGGGGATGGGGATTCGGCTGGAGAAGGCTTTTGAACGGCTGAATGCACCAGGGAAGGTGAAGCTGGCTGTATCCGGGTGTCCGCGCAACTGTGCGGAAGCGACAATCAAGGACTTCGGGGTGGTGGCGATTGACGGCGGCTGGGAGCTGCATGTCGGCGGCAACGGCGGTGTTCATGTCCGTGCGACCGATCTGCTCTGTGTAGTGAAGACCGATGATGAGGTGCTGGAATGGGCAAGCGCGTTCCTGCAATATTACCGCGAGCAAGCCGGATGGAATGAACGGACCGCACAGTGGATCGAGCGCGTGGGCCTGGACAGCATCAAGCAGGCGCTGGAATCCCCGGAGGAAAGGGCGGCGCTGGTGGAACGAATTCAGAAGACGCTCAGTCTGACCACCGATCCATGGAAGCAGATTGTGAATACGCCGGAGCTGCGCAAGAATTTTGAGGCGATCTCGTTACCCGAGACGGTCTAAGGAGGAACCGAAATGACAATGACCAAACTGCTAATCGGCAACCTGAATGAGGTGGATATCAAAGGATCACGAAAATTACGGGTAGGCGATACCGAGATTGCCTTGTTCCGGCTAAGCAGCGGAGAGGTGCTGGCGGTGGAGAACCGTTGTCCGCACAAGGGCGGCCTGCTCTCCGAGGGCATGGTCTGTGGCTCCAAGGTGCACTGCCCGCTCCATGACTGGCGGATCGAGCTGCATACAGGCGAGGTGCAGGCTCCCGATACGGGACATGTGACCACCTATGAGGTGGAAGTCGATCACGCTACAGGCAGCTTGTACTTAACGATCTGATTCATTCATACATGGACACGTATAAAGGGGGATTCATAATGGACTATGTCAAACCAGGCGAAGTGCTGGGCTCCATGATTGAAGCGGGAAAAACCAAAGCAGAACTGGGCATCATGCAGCTCATTGTCCGCGGCAGTCTCGGCGGTGCTATTCTGGCATGCGCCACGACACTGGCCTTCACCGCAGCGGCACAGACCAAGATCCCTATGGCGGGCGCGATTCTTTTTCCGGTAGGCTTCGTGATGATTATTCTCCTCGGACTGGAGCTGGTTACCGGCAGCTTCGCCTTGATTCCGCTGGCTGTGCTGGAGAAGCAGACCACCATCGGGCGCATGCTGGGGAATTATTTCTGGGTCATTCTCGGGCATTTGATCGGGTGTGCCGTCTATGCCGCATTATACGGGTTGACGATTACTAAGATGGGCACTGATCTGTCGAACCCGATGGTGCAGACGCTGATTACGGCAAGTGAAGGGAAGACGACGGCTTATCAGAGCCTGGGGGCAGAGGGGCTGGCGCTGGCCTTCATCAAGGCGATGCTCTGCAACTGGATGGTTACACTGGGTGCGGTGATGGCGATGACCTCGAAATCCACCTCCGGCAAAATCCTCGCCATGTGGCTCCCCATCCTGACCTTCTTCGGACAGGGCTTCGAGCACACGGTTGTCAATTTCTTCGTCATTCCGGCGGGGATGATGCTTGGAGCGAATGTGACTATGGCGGACTGGTGGATCTGGAACGGCGTTCCGGTGCTGCTCGGCAACTTCGCGGGCGGTCTGCTGTTCACGGGCCTGCTATTCTACTTATCGCAAAAAGGCAGCAGACCCGGAGCTACTGCGGCAGCAGAGCTTCCGGGACGCGGAGAAGCGGGACTCCCGGGTACACCTGCCCTGGAGAAAAGCCTATGAAGCAGGGCAGCATATCCATTGTAGGCGCAGGTCCGGGTGATCCCGAGCTGATTACATTGAAGGCGCTGCGGCGCATTCAACATGCCGATGTGATTCTGTACGACCGGCTGGTGAATGAGGAGCTGCTGGACTATGCCCCGGGCGATGCGGTGCGCATCTACTGCGGTAAAGCGCCGGGCCTTCATTCGATGCCGCAGGAGACCACGGAGCGGCTGATGATCCGCCATGCCGCAGCCGGAAGCCACGTGGTCCGGCTGAAGGGCGGCGACCCGTTCGTGTTCGGCAGGGGCGGGGAAGAGGCGTTGTCCGCAGCTGCAGCCGGTATTCCCTATGAGGTGATTCCGGGAATCACCTCGGCGGTCGGCGCAGCCGCTTCTGCGGGCATTCCGCTGACCCATCGCGGTGTGGCAGCTTCCTTCGCCATCGTGACAGGCAGCCGCTGCCAGACCCAAGATTCGCCGCTGCGCTGGGATGCGCTGGCCCATGGTGTGGATACGCTTGTGATCTATATGGGCGTAAGCAAGCTGGGGGAGATCCGCAAGGAGCTGCTGGTACACGGCAAAGATCCGCAGACCCCGGTTGCCTTAATTGAGAACGGAACAACGGTGCGCGAACGGATCGTGACCGGCACGCTTGGCAATATCGACAAGGTCGCCGCAGCGATGAAGATCAGCAATCCGGCCATCATTATTATCGGTGAAGTCGTCCAGGTCAGAGCGGACCTGCTCAGTCTACAGGAAGCCGTACGTTCGCAGATCGGGTGAAGCAGAATAGAGAAGGCGTTGACATCCCCAGGCGGTGGGCCGGGTTATGGCAGCGCCTGTTTCTGTGTTATATTCAGGAAGGAGATTTCATCGCTTATGTGGCATGCTGCGCTGAAAGTCATATTTTCACATTCACAGTGACTGCTGTCACACGAGTCTGCGCAGATTAGGGACTATACTTGTCGCCTACAGATACAGCATACCGGGCAGGTTGTCCTGAAAGGAGAAATTACAGATGCAGATTGAGCTTAATGCAACCACCCGCGAACGGCTGGAGCAGAGTCTGGCCGGGAAGCCCGGGCAATTCAAAATGTTCTACGATACGGAGGACTGCGGCTGTAATGGCATACTGGTCATCCGGGTAGTCAGCGAGCCTTCGCCGACCGATATTGTGTTTCAGACCGAGCCGTTCACCTTCCTCTGTGACCGCCAGCAGGAATTGCTGTTCGATGACGTTATGCGCCTCGAAGCAGAGGCTGGATATCCGGCCTACAAGCTGACGAGTGATTCCACCTTGTTCGGGAGCAATATCAGGGTGCAGGATGCACGGAACTGAAACAGATGAAGGCAGTATAAGCAAGGAGGCCATCTTCCCGCAGCATGCAGGGGATGGCCTTTGCTAATAAGCAGTCCATCCGCCGTCTGCGGTAATGACAGTCCCATTCACAAAGCCTGCTTCCTCTGAAGCCAGGAACAAGGCGAGCTGTGCGATTTCAGCGGGCTGGCCCATCCGTGGATTAAGCGCCATACCCGGCTGTGTACGTTCCATGCCAAATGGATTGATATGGGTCATGGTTGATTAATGATAACACCCTGTTGTTTTTCCAGGAAAATAGGCAGTACCTTGCGCGTAGCACGCATCACCGAAGTTGTATTGACAGCGAGAACCCGCTCCCAGCTCTCATCCTCAACATCACCCGCCGGTTCAAAATTATCCATGATCCCCGCATTATTCACCAGAATATCTACTGTGCCGTAAGTGTTGACTGTACTATCGATCAGATTCTGGATATCAGACTCATCTGCAACATTCGCTTGTACCGCTAGGGCTTCCCCGCCGCCAGCTTTAATGTCACCGGCCACCGTCTCCGCAGCCTCCAGATGAATATCCGCCACTACGACCTTGGCCCCTTCCTTCGCATACAGGACGGCAATCGCCTTCCCCATCCCGGATGCCGCTCCGGTCACTACTGCTACTTTGTTGTGAAGTCTCATATATGTACCTCCGTGTATAGTTATTTTTCTCTGGTCTAGTATCTTTTGCTTCCTAGTGTTTTATGCGCCTGGTTGACGCTGTCCTTCGCCAAGGCTTAACATATGGGCTATACAACAGGGAAGAGGATGGAGCCTATGATTACGGCCGGACTAGATATCGGAACCACATCCATCTCCGGGCTGCTCTACGATCTGGAGAAACGTACGATTCTGTATAGTATTACAGAAGCACAAGCGAGCCTGCCTTTCAGCCTGAATCAGGAATGGGAGCGGCTGCAGGACCCGGAATTGATTGTGAAGCAGGTGGAACATATACTTGAACGTCTGCTGGCGCACCAGCCGGAAGTAACGGGAATTGGTTTAACCGGGCAGATGCATGGCATTGTCTATTTGGATACAAGCGGGAGAGCTATAGGTCCGCTGCATACCTGGCAGGATGGACGGGCGGGACAGCTCACCGGAGGGATGGACAGTCCTACCTATGCGCAGCAGTTCAGTAACCTTACCGGGTACACTGTAGCTCCCGGCTATGGACTCGCCACCCATTACTATAATGTGTCCGGGCAGCTTGTCCCGGAAGGAGCAGTCGGCTTCTGCACGATTGCGGACTATATTGCGATGAGGCTGGCGAACGGTGATATTCCCCTGATCGATGCAACGCAGGCAGCGGGGATCGGGGGCTTCAGTCTGGGGACAGGGGATTTCGATAGAACCCCGATTAGTATGGCCGGCATCGATTGTTCGTTATTGCCGAAGGTCGTACCCTCCGGGACGGCAATCGGTAGCACGGCACAAGGCATTCCCGTATACACTTCGCTCGGAGATAATCAGGCCAGCTTCCTGGGCAGTGTACCGCAGCCCGGAGAATCCCTGCTGCTGAACATCGGCACAGGGAGCCAGCTCTCGGCCTGGGTGCCTGACTGCGCCAACGCTCCTTCCACTATGGAGGTACGCCCGTTCCCAGGCGGCGGAGTGCTGATGGTGGGAGCCGCTCTGAGCGGCGGCAAGTCTTATGCCCTGCTGGAGGGATTCTTCCGGCAGCTGATTACCGCATACACCGGAGAAGCGCCGACAGATGTCTATTCCCTGATGTCCAGGCTGCTCAGTGAAGAGGTGCCGGGAAGCGGCATCACTGGACTTATGGTGAACACACAGTTTCTGGGGACGAGGACAGACCCGGAGAAGCGCGGCAGTGTGGAGGGAATCACGCTGGAGAATTTTACTCCCGGCGGGCTGGCCCATGCTTTTCTGCAAGGGATGGTAGATGAATTGCACAGCTTCCTGGCAGAGCCTGAACAGCAGGGCGCGGGCACATTCAGCCGCCTTATAGGCTCAGGCAATGCGCTGCGGAGTAATCCGGTGCTGTGCGCCAAGGCCGAAGCAGCCTTCGGACTGCCTCTTGAACTTGGTGAGCATGCTGAAGAAGCGGCGGTAGGGGCGGCACTTTGTGCCGCTGTCGGCAGCGGGGAGATCGCAAGCTTCAGAGAAGCAGGGGCTTATCTTAGAGCAGAGCCTAGCTGAGTTAACGGGAAGGGGGCTGTCTCAAAAGTGATTTTCTATGGCGGCGATAGCCCTTTGCAGAATCTCCCGAAGCCCCGGTTGTTCTTCAGTTCGCGCTTAAACAGCAGAGCGGGCAGAACGATTGTGTACAAGCGAAGCGTTCGCCTTTGTGTCCGGATTTTCACCGCTAAGGGGGATGAAAAAAAATCTGGACACAACAGCGATGGGAACAACGTTCTGTTTGCGGAGCGTCCACCCAAGTGCTAACGTAGATTCTTCCCATTCTCCCCAACTTCCCTGACACCATCTGTCAGGGAAGTTTTACTATAATAGGCTATATCAAATAGTGATGGGAGAGTTGAATTATGCACGACAGACAAGCTTATCTATATGTATTCAATACGATGTCAGACTGGGAATACGGGTATTTGGCCGCTGAACTGAACACAGGAAGATACTTCAAAAAGGGGACAGCCCCTTTAAAAGTCATCACAGTATCCGCCACCAAAGAAAAGGTTACAACTATGGGCGGACTGACGGTACTGCCGGATCTCACCCTGGATGAGTGCAGACTGGCCAGCGGCGATCTTTTGATTTTGCCTGGAGGGAATACGTGGGGAGAGGCGGAGAACCAGCCGGTCTTGGATAGGGCTCACGAAGCGCTCAAGCTCGGTGTTGCCGTTGCTGCTATCTGCGGGGCGACGGCGGCGCTGGCGGATAAGGGGTATCTGGATGCTGTCCCGCATACAAGCAACAACCTGGATTACCTGAAAATGGTCAGCCCCGGTTATAAAGGGGAAGCTTATCATGAGGATGGGCCTGTAGCTGTCAGCGGGAAGCTGGTCACGGCATCGGGTATCGCTCCGCTGGAGTTCGCGAGGGAAGTGCTGAGGGTCTTAGAGGTATTTGCTCCAGCTACTTTGGATGCATGGTATAGTCTTAATAAGAAACAGGAGACCGAATTCTTTTTCCAGCTAATGGGCTCGTTAGATCAGGAATGAACAGGGAATATTGTAACATCTGTCATTGACAAAAAATATTATATATGCTATAATTTACATATTAATAGTTTGTGTATATAATAAGGTTCTCCTGGCCAGGGGAATCTTATTTTTGTATGGAGGAACCACCAATGAAGCAGAACAAGTCCAGCATGACTGCCCTAGTGGCCGCTTTTGGCCGTGCTTATCACAGTCAGTATGACAGTCCCAAGATCTTCAATGATGATGTGGCACAAAAGCTGATATCACCGCAGGAATTCGCGGATATCCGCAGGAATATGGTCCAGGGGATTGCTTTCTTCAATCCCGAGATCGCGGAGAGGTACCTGGATGATCCTGAAGCCATCTTGAGATGGATTGTCCAGGTTCAGTTATCCCCCACACCGCTGGCACGTGCTGCCTACTGTGAGGCTATTGTGCTGCATGAGCTGAGTCTCGGGCTGAAGCAGTATGTGATTCTTGGGGCGGGGCTGGACAGCTTTGCCTACCGTTATCCTACGCTTATGGAGCGGCTCACGATTTTTGAAGTCGATGCTCCTGCTACCCAGGCATCCAAGCAGCAGAGGCTCAGGGACGCACAGCTTGCGGTTCCCAGCAATCTTCATCTCGTCCCTATGGACTTCACGGGCGAATTCTCGTATTCCAGTTTGCTTACGCAGGGATTCGATCCCGAGGCCAAGACCTTGTTCAGCCTGCTGGGGGTATCCTACTATCTTACCAAGGAGGAGAATACCCGCCTGATTATGGAGTTGCTCGCAAAGGTTCCCTCAGGAAGCTCTATCGTTCTGGATTATGCAGATGAGTATCTAATGGAAGAGCAGGGCGTGTCCGGCCGGGTGGCCAAAATGGTGCAAATGGCTGCTGCCAGCGGCGAACCCATGCAATCCTGGTTCAGCTATTCGGAGATAGAGGAGCTGCTGGCCGGAGCCGGGCTGCTGGTCTACGAGCACCTGTCTCCGGCAGAGATCAACGAGAGGTTTTTTAGCGGCCGGAATGATGCGCTAAGCGCTTTTGAGACGATTCATTATGTTCATGCGGTTAAACAGTAGCTTCCTCACCATAAATAAAAGCCTCCACCGCCGCTACCGCGACATTCCGGTCGGGATGGGAATTGTCGATCTTCGCCACCTGTGCAGGCGGAAGCGGCCAGGCTACGGTGCGGGGGCCTAGAGAAGCGCTGAAGTTCTCCCAATGGGCGAACTTCCAGGCGTCGAGCGCGGAATGTCTGCCTTCAAGCCGTTCACGGAACATGGCTGCATCCGCAAGTCCTACCAGGACTACCTTGACCTCAACTTCCTCTAGCGTGCGCCCGATGCGCGCCAGTTCGCGGCCGATCCACTCCGGATCGGCCGCTTCTTTGGTAAAGGGACCTACCACGTAGATATCGCTGGATAGACCGATATTATCGAGCGCTGCATCCATGGTAATGCGGTAGCCGAGGTCGCGGCATAGTCTTTTATACTCATCGGAATCTCTATCATCAGGGTCAAGCCCATGCATAGTCATGATCGCGGTTGCTGCCGGACGCAGCAGAATATCCATATCGAACACTGCCGCCGGACGCCGGGCTGCAACAGCCTTAGCTAATGTGGTCTTGCCCGCCCCTCCGGGTCCGAGGAAAAACACCAGCTTGT
Organism: Paenibacillus rhizoplanae; assembly: GCF_042684125.1. NCBI lineage: Bacteria > Bacillati > Bacillota > Bacilli > Caryophanales > Paenibacillaceae > Paenibacillus > Paenibacillus rhizoplanae. Next base: position 30,987 of record NZ_JBHUKY010000078.1, read on the forward strand.
TCATCTGTCTCACTCCTTAAATTGCCTACAGTTACGCTGCCCAGAAGCTATGTGGTCATATAGTTGGTAGTATGTGAGCTGTCACGCGAATTTTAGTATAGCAGGAAGGGGCTTAAGGAGAAAGTCTAGGAAGAATATGCCGGATGTGTGGTTTGACCATAAGCCACCAAAAAGGATGTGCCGGGTTTAGGATTTCCCGTTAATTTAACAAACCAAGCTATGTCTAATTTTTAATAATCAGTTTCAAATATTTTTTTGTTTTCAATACTTAAGAAAGTGATTTTTAGTTGAGCAGTAGGATTCCATATTCTATTATCCTTGATGATTAGATATTTCTCTCCTCCGTATTGATACTCTCTTGTTTTGCCATCTATAAGTACTACATAGGTCTTAGCATCTCTCAAGACTTGTAAATTATTTATTATCAGTCCTATTGAATCCTTCTCTAGACCACCGATGACAATCCCTTCTTTAATTAATCCAGTTGATTTAACATAATCAGAGGAACTTCGATAAATATAAACATATGGTGAGCTGAAAATATAATATTCATTGTTATCTAATTTCTGTATCGACACATGTTCGAGGTTCTTACTGTTAATAAATTGATCAATTTCTTTTTGGGTGATAGCTTCTCTATCCTTACATCCTACTAACAGTAATAATAAACAAAAAAAGATTAGGTTTCTCCATTTGAATTTCATGTATCCTCCAACTATTTTATTGAATAAAATGTAATGTATTTACTCTTGAAGTATAGATACACAAGTTGCATTTTACAAGATTTCTATCACTGCTCTGAGCAGTACTTATCATTGTGACAGCGATCAGAGGGAAATGATATGATAGGTTAACTGTACATCGAAGCAGGAAACCAAGCAGATAGAGGGTAAAAGGAGGACAACTATAATGATTACCATCCGTCCCATTGAGCGCAGGGATAATGCGGCCATTGAGGGGATTATCCGGGAGTGCCTGATTGAATTCGGCGGTAACCGCGAAGGCTTGGCCTGGGCAGATGACAGCCTGCATGACTTATATACCTATTATAATAGCACGGCGAACCGGGCTTACTGGATTATAGAAGTGGATGGGCAGGTGCTCGGCGGCTGCGGGATTGCAGCTTTTGACGAAGCACGACAGATCTGTGAATTGCAGAAAATGTACCTGTCCGCAGCCATCCGCGGCCAAGGCGTTGCAGCAGAGCTGTTGGATACGGCGCTTGCATTCGCTAAGCAGCATTACCGTAAGTGTTACCTGGAGACGCTGCTGACGATGCATGCCGCCGGCCGTTTCTATGTCAAGCACGGATTCAGCCCGCTGGATGGCCCGCTGGCCGGTTCCGAGCATTATGCCTGCGATGCATGGTATATCCGGGACTTACATAACTGATTTCCTGTGGAAATATGGACACAATGAAGAATTCACTTCTATAAACTTAATGGAAAATAAATCCGATGATAAAGGGATATGTATATCATTAATGGGTATATTTTGAATCCTAAAATTGTACATTGGAATCCATTCTGGAGAAGGAAGCAGGGGTCATAGTGTCTTCCACGAAGCTTGTATTTAACGAAGATGAAGTCAGGCGCCTGCAATCGAAGATTGGCCAGGTGAGCCAGGACACCAATCGGTTATATCTTCAATTGAAGGGCCAGTCCAGTAGCTGGGGCGGTATTCCCATGGGCGACCATATGGTCAGGGCCCAGGTTCTGATCAATGAATTAACCGTTGAAGCGGAGAAATTAGAGGATATCATCCGGGTCGCCCTGAGAGGCGTCTCGGAGCTACAGGAAGAGAATAAACGGCAGGCGGACAAGCTGACAGGCCAATTTAATCTGTTGCTCGCGGCTTTCGGAAGCTTGGGGCTGCAACCAGCCGCCGGACGGGTCTCCATCCCTGAATTTGTGCAGCGAAGTGCGACGAATCTCATCACTTCGATTGCGGCTCTATCAGGAAAAGATGAACTCAGCAGGGACCCGGTGGTGCAGCAGCTCAGGAATGTCATTCAGACCTCAGGCCTGCTGACCGTAGAGAGTATAGCTGCACAAAGTAAGCTGAACGATATCTTCGCGGCGCGGAATCAGATCGCCAAGGCACAGTTGGCCTTCAAAGTGTATCAGGCGTTTGGAAACCAGTCGCAGATGGAGGCAGTTCATGCACAGGCGACAGAGGCCCGGCAGAAACTGGCTTCTCTAGGCGTAGCCAAGATCTACTATGAAGAAGGTAAGGATCTAAGCGCCCATTATAAGCAACCAGCGGTTAACGCCTGTGAGTATGATCCGTCAATTACGGCGGACAAGGTCCCCTTACTACATAACGAAGAATATTTACTGCTCCTGCGGCTGGCGATGGAGAAGACCGCTGCTGGAGCGTACGCGCGGGGTCAGCTTGCGGCGAAGCGGCAGGAAATTCAGCTCGCAGCGGCTCTTAAACAGGTTCAAGAGCAGATTGAAGCGCAGCAACGATTGAACGGGCCGCCGCTTACCCTGCCGGATGGCACGCCAATTACCGCAGACAACAAGGAAAATGAAACCACGTTGGACTTTTATCAAGCGAAAGTCTATGTGCCAAATGAATATCTTACCCCGATGTACACAAGTTATCTGGGGTGGCTGGATCAGACTTACGGGCTTACGAAATGGGAGAGTCGGGTTCATCAGGCGGACGCGGTGGTGCTGGCGTTTACCGAAGGATTGGTGAAAGAGGTCGTCATGGGCGTGGCAGATACGGCTACTTTTGTCTTCAAACTTGTTGTAGACCCGGTCAAGACTACCACAGAAATGAAGAATCAGGCGAAATATCTGATTGACCATCCAGAAGTGCTAGTGGAAGCGGCGAAGATGGCGTATCGTCAGTTTGACGAAGGCACACCTGAAGAGAAAGCTGCGATGCTGGGTTCGGTTGCCTCCATCCTCGTCCCCGGACTACAAATCACCAAAACAGGTAAAGCAGCGAAAGTGCTGGGTGAGGTAGAAGACGTCGTCAGCCAAGCGGCGAAGGATGCCCTGCAAGGGATCAAGCAGAAGCTCCCGAATCTGGGTCCGGTGGTGCAGACACCGGAAGGGTTTGTTTTCAAGATAGGAGAGATCACCGATACTCCAGCCTTGCCGAAGACGCCGGTGCAGCAGCGGTATATGGATGGGCTGGAGGGGACGGGTAAAGGTACATTCCCAACCAAATTGATTGATCCAGAAGCTGATAAACATATAATTGATAAAGTGGCTGAAGCAAGAAGCGGATTATCTAATAAATATAAAAATAGTGGTAATTTTGCATATGCAGAAGTGAACGTTGCAGGTGTAAATAAAACAGATTTCTTTGCACATAGTGGTGTTCATGACGCATCAAAAGGAATTTCAGGGACAGGGGAGTTTTCATTCAAGCCCAGTGATCCGATATATAAGGCGACCGAAGCGCCTGATAATGCAGGGAACATTTATCTGAGGGATGGAGATACAGAGTATAAAATACTAAATGATGTTGCTAGTAAACTAGGCGATAATAAAGATGCAGCAGGAACAATTAGACTGTTCACTGAAAAGGATACATGTGGTAGTTGCAATAATATCATTCAGCAATTTCAAAAAGACTTTCCCAATATTAAAGTTGAAGTACTGCATAATGGCGATACACCCATCTCACCTTAAACTTCAAATAGTAAAATTAGGAGGTTGTATACATGATTTATAGCTGTAGTGAATATTCAGAATATATAAATGATACTTATAATGAATATATAAACGATGAAAAAGTGAGTAGAAAGGAGGCTATTGCACGAACATTTAATGAGTATGATATGTTAATGAAAAAAAGCGAGACAGATAAATTGGTCATAAGTGTAATAATTGCTGAAATTTTAGCTTCACATTCCAAAGCGTCCAATACATTTAAGAATTATATGGTAGAAACGTTATCAAATATAAATAATAATTTAATTGAACAGGAACATAAACTTACACAGGAGCAACACGATGATTTCTTCTTTCGTAAGAAACAAGTACTTATACAATTAGAAAAAATGCCATCAGACTTTTATCCCAGAGTATGTTGGTACTACGAAGAATTAACAGACGAAGTTAATAAGTTTTTTAGTGAAATCAACTTTAAGGATAGAGATGAAAAAGAGGTCGTTGAAAAAGTGATCAACCGTTTTGAGCGTGATTGCAAAAATACAGTAAGTGAAAAAATTGTAGTGTATACAACATTAGCTGAAAATTTAGTGCGACATGATTTAACGCAACAAATAAAGGGCATCAGTTTTATAGAAGATTTAAAGGGTTTTACAGTAAACAGTATTCAAGGTGAACAACTATCTGATGTTGAGAAAGAAAACTTGGCACAGCGCATACAAGTGGTTTTAAATTCCTTAGCTTGAAGCTTAAGCCTGAATTTTTAATCAGGCACAATATCTCAATTTGGTATTCACAACATTACAATACGAGCTAATGGCCCTTATTGTGGCTATTTTCATTCTGTGATATGGATGGGGCGGTAAATGAAATAGACACTACCCAGTGACGAATAAATCCATCATTCAAGCAATCACGCTAATAACGCTCTTATGTTCAATAGTACAGGTCAATTATGGTCAGATACTGCCATAGTTGATCTTTTTTTATGCTTGTCTAATCTCAATGATCAGTTTCATAGAATCACCTATCTTTTCCGTAGAAATAGCTCTTAAAGTGTTCTCTGCATTAAACCTATAATGAGTGTGTATTGCAGCGAGGGGAGGGTGGGATAGGGATCTCAATAATTGTAATCGCTATCATTGTAAGGCTATGAATAAAACTGTGTGTCGTTCCACATCAGATTAAGGAGGAATAGAATGCGCAACAAGTATGTTACATGGTCGCTTGTAGTTACGCTGCTTATCTCAACGCTATTCATGGCGGCTGGACCGCTTACCCGTTCGTCGGCAGCGGGCGGACCGAATCTGGTACTTAACAAAACCATTACCGCCAGCGGGCAATCCCAGAATTATACGCCGGATAACGTTAAGGACAGTAATCAGAATACGTATTGGGAGAGCGCAAATGATGCTTTTCCTGGGTGGATTCAAGTGGATCTGGGTACGCTCACCAGTATAGACCAGCTTGTATTGAAGCTTCCGGCAAGCTGGGAGACGCGGGCGCAGACGCTGGCTGTACAAGGCAGCACGAACGGCTCCACCTTTACGGATATCGTGGGTGCAGCAGCATATGTATTCGATCCATCGGTTGCGGGCAACAGTGTGACGGTTAACTTCACGGCAACGGGTACGCGTTATGTCCGCCTCATGTTCAGTGCGAATAACGTCTGGCCTGCCGCCCAGTTGTCCGAGCTTGAGATCTACGGTGCCAGCAGCGCGACGGCTGCTCCTACAAGTACACCCTCTGCTACATCTGCCCCGGCAGGCAGCTATGAAGCAGAAGACGCTACACTCTCCGGGGGCGCAAAAGTGAACACGGACCATGCCGGATACTCCGGCACAGGATTCGTTGACGGCTATCTGACTCAAGGACCGAATATCACCTTCACGGTGAGCGTGTCCGCAGCAGGTACGCGGAATGTTACGCTGAAGTATGCCAATGCAAGCGGCAGCGACAAGACCCTCAGCATCTATGTGAACGGAGTCAAGCTGCGCCAGACCACATTGCCCAATCTGGCTAACTGGGATACCTGGAGCACGAAGGCTGAAGCCCTGCCGCTCAATTCCGGCAGCAATACCATCGCTTACAAATATGATGCCGGGGATACGGGGAATGTCAATCTGGATCAGATTACGGTAGCGCAAGCCGTGATCGCCACGCCAGCCCCTTCACCTACGGCTGCCCCTACACCAACGCCAACGCCGGTAACTACCCCGGCCCCTACAGCTACGGTGGCACCAACTTCCGCACCAACACCAGCACCGACAGCAACACCGGTGCCCACATCAACGGTGTCCCCTGGAGGGAACATCGCCATTGGTAAGGCGATCAGTGCATCCTCCAACACGCAGAATTTCATTGCCGGTAATGCCAACGACAACAACACGGCTACTTACTGGGAGGGTAACGGCAATCCTAGTTCTCTGACGCTTGATCTGGGAGCGAATCATAACATTACTTCCCTTGTGCTGAAGCTGAATCCGGCGACAGAATGGGCAACACGGACCCAGAATATTCAGGTGCTTGGACAGAATCAGAGCAGTACAACCTTCAGCAATCTGGTATCCGCCCAGACGTACACATTCAATCCGGCTTCAGGCAATACGGTAACGATTCCTGTTACAGCTACGGTTAAGCAGCTGCAGCTTAACATTACGTCTAACTCCGGTGCGCCCGCCGGACAGATTGCCGAATTCCAGGTATATGGTGCACCGGCCGCGAACCCGGATCTGAGCATCACAGGCATGAGCTGGACGCCTGCTTCTCCCGTTGAGAGCAGCACGGTCACCCTGAATGCAGTGGTGAAGAATATTGGCAATGCCGTAGCGGCAGCTACAACGGTTAATTTCTATCTGAACAATGAGTTGGCCGGTTCTGCACCAGTAGCGGCATTGGCAGCAGGAGCTTCAGCTACTGTATCCTTGAATGCCGGTATGCTAACTGCCGGAACCTATCCGCTGAGTGCCAAGGTGGATGAGGCTAACCAGATCATTGAGCAGAATGACAACAACAACAGCTACACTAATTCAACGCCGCTTGTTGTGGCTCCTGTATCGAGCTCCGACCTTATCGGGACCACCTCATGGTCACCGGATACACCGGCAGCAGGCAGCAGCGTGACCTTCTCTGTCAATCTTAAGAATCAGGGCAATCTTGCTTCCTCCGGGGGTGCACACGGAATCACTGTTGCACTGAAAAACCAGGCAGGCGCCACAGTGCAGACCTTCACAGGGTCATACAGCGGTGCAATTGCTGCCGGGGCTTCGGTGAATGTCTCTGTTCCGGGCACATGGAGTGCAGTGAACGGAAGTTACACCGTCACTACGACGATTGCCGCAGATGCCAATGAAGTTATAGCCAAGCAGGCCAACAATGTAAAAACCGTTAATCTCGTCGTATACGCTCTGCGCGGAGCAAGCGTACCCTACAGCCGGTATGACACGCAGGATGCGACCCGCGGCGGTTCAGCGGCGCTGAAATCGGCACCGAATTTCGATCAAATGCTAACTGCTTCGGAGGCTTCGGGCCAGAGCTATATTGCTTTGCCGTCCAACGGCTCTTATGCACAATGGACAGTGAGAGCGGGTCAAGGCGGCGCCGGGGTCACCATGAGATTCACGATGCCGGATTCGGCAGACGGCATGGGCCTTACCGGAGCGCTGGATGTGTACGTGAATGGCGCCAAAGCCAAAACCATCCCGTTAACCTCCTATTACTCCTGGCAGTACTTCTCCGGCGACCAGCCTGGTGATGCACCGAGTGCCGGACGCCCATTGTTCCGCTTCGATGAAGTACACTGGAAGATGGATACACCACTTCAGCCTGGGGACACGATCCGTATTCAGAAGAGTAACGGGGACAGCCTCGAGTATGGTGTAGACTTCCTGGAAATTGAGCCAGTACCGGCAGCAATTGCCCGCCCGGCTAACTCCGTATCGGTTACTGATTACGGTGCAGTGGCAGGTGACGGGCAGGATGATCTTGCAGCTTTCAACAGTGCAGTAACAGCAGCAGTCGCAGGCGGCAAATCGCTCTATATCCCTTCCGGAACCTTCAATCTCAGCAGTATGTGGGTGATTGGCTCGGTCAGCAATATGATCAACAACTTTACGGTTACGGGTGCAGGTTATTGGCATACCAACCTGCAATTTACCAATCCCAATGCAGCCGGAGGAGGGATCTCCTTCCGTATCCTGGGCAAGCTGGATTTCAGCAATGTCTATATGAACTCGAATCTGCGGTCCCGCTACAACCAGAACGCGATCTACAAAGGCATGATGGATAACTTCGGCAATAATTCAGTCATTCATAATGTCTGGATCGAGCATTTCGAATGTGGAATGTGGGTGGGTGATTATGCCCGGACCCCGGCGATTTTTGCGAATAATCTGCTTGTGGAGAACAGCCGTATCCGCAACAATCTGGCGGACGGCATCAACTACTCTCAGGGAACCAGCAACTCTACCGTCCGCAATACCAATGTGCGCAATAACGGGGACGATGGTCTGGCCGTGTGGCCGAGCAACACCTTTGGTGCACCGGATGGTGTGAATAACACTTTTTCGTACAATACGATTGAGAATAACTGGCGTGCCGGCGCTATCGGCATCTTCGGTGGCAGTGGTCACAAGGCGGATCACAACTACATCATCGACACGGTGGGCGGCTCCGGTATCCGGCTGAATACGACCTTTCCGGGGGCGCATTTCAACAACAACACGGGGATGATTTTCTCGGATACGACGATTATTAACAGCGGCACCAGCCGTGACTTGTATGACGGGGAGCGCGGCGCGATTGATCTCGAAGCTTCGAGTGATCCGATCAAGAATGTAACCTTCACCAACATCGACATCATCAACACCCAGCGGGATGCGATCCAGTTCGGATACGGTGGCGGCTTCTCGGGTATCGTATTCAACAACATCAACATCAACGGCACAGGTCTCGATGGAGTGACAACGTCCAGGTTCTCCGGCGCCCATAAGGGAGCGGCAATCTACACGTATACCGGCAACGGTTCGGCTACCTTCAATAACCTGACTACCAGCAATATTGCGTATCCAAGCCTGTATTATATTCAGAGCGGGTTTGGGCTGTTGATTCAGTAGCCTAGAGAAAGACAGGGAGGGGCCTAAGAGGCTCCTCTTTTTTGGTTTTAGCCAGTTGAGTGCGTGAGTTGTTCAAATGGATAAAACCATTTATTCATTTGTAAATTTTAAATAGATGATTATCAAATTTACATTTTATAATTTTCATTTAATTTTATTTAAATTCAATATTATTACAAAAAGTTCGGTTTACAGATGGAAAATGCTGTGATAAGATGCGAATTAATTGGAGGGGGAATGTTTTTGGTATATTTACAAACGTAAAGTATATTATTCATTTGTTTACTTATTTGTTTTGTGCACTTTCAAAAAACCGATTTATACGTGAAAAAACTAATTCCAAAAAACAAGGTGTGATGAAGCTGCAATTACTTCGATATTGCCTGGACCCGATAAAAATCATGATAAAGTTTTGTAAAGCTCATGCCTTACTCAAAATAATTTTGTTAATAGTGTCAGCCATTTTGGCACCGTTAAGCTTGTTGCTAACCGAAGATCTAATCGACAGTGTGTCTGAATTATACAAAGGCAATACGGGTTACAACCACGTGGGTCTGAACCTGGTGCTTTTACTTATCACTATTTTGACAATCTCCCTTTGTACGTCGATGGAGGGTTACCTCAATATAAATTTTGATAGATTATTATTGAAAAACTGGACACCGGTCGTATTGAACAAGTATAAGCAGCTCAAATACAGTTGTTTTGAAGATCAAGAAACGCAGGATACTATATTTCAAATGAGCGACAATCCTAGTGAAAGTATCAAAAACAGTTTTCTTAATATCACGCAGATAGGCAGTTCTCTGCTTTCACTGGTACTACTAAATCTGGTATTTGCCAAGGTTTCTGTCTGGTTGTCAGTACTTTGTTTTGTATTCACGGTCCCCATGCTTTTTCTAAACTATAGAGCTATGACTATCCTCGACAGCCTTTTCTACAAACAATCTGCCGAAGATCGGAAGTTGGGATATTTGTTAGGGTTGTTGACTACTAAATCCTCCCTTTCTGAACTCAAATTATTTGGTGCGGTAGAATATATCGTTAATCAATGGGGAGGGATCAGAAGTAAAGTTTATAAAGAGAGGGTGGGCGCCAATGTAAAATCTCAAAAACTTATCTTTATCAATACTTTATGTGTTATGGCTTGGACAGTGCTAATTATTATTACGTTAGTAAATTATATGTACAACGGACTCATTACTTTAGGACTTTTTGTGGCTTTAATAGGCTCTCTCAATTCGATTATCAGTATATCGGAGCAGGTCTCCTGGGAATATTCCGAATACTCCCGAAATGTATTGAAGACAAAGTACTATAAGCATTTTATGTCTTTGCCTGAAAGTGAAGAGAGCGCTGATCTCAAAAGAGAGAGGTGTTTCAATAGTCCTGAAATTTGTTTCAATGATGTCTACTTTTCATATCCCCATTCTCAAAAACCGATTCTGCAAGGTGTGTCCCTGACGATAAGACATAATGAGAGAATTGCAATTGTTGGTAAAAATGGTGCTGGAAAGTCTACGCTAATTAAGCTGTTGTGCGGGCTTTATCAACCTGATAGGGGGGAGATCACTATTAATGGTATAGCGCTTTCAAACTTGAGTCAGCATGAGATTTCTGCTCTTTTCAGCGTCGTCTTCCAGGATTTCATGAAATACAGTTTAACTGTACGGGAGAATATAGCTTTAGGGAATATTACAAAAATCCATAACGATGCAGCTATAGATAAGGCCTTGGGACAGGCTGAACCAATGGGATTCCTTAAGCTTACCGGGAAAGGACTGAATACGCCTTTAGGGAAGCTTGAGGATGACGGCATAGACCTGTCTGGAGGCGAGTGGCAGCGGATTACTATAGCCAGAGCACTTTTCGCCGATTCTTCATTTATCATTCTAGACGAGCCAACAGCTTCTTTGGACCCGGTTGCAGAAAGTGAACTTTATCAATCTCTTTCTTTGGTTATACAAGAAAAAGGTTCGATTATGATCTCACATCGTTTGGCAAGTGCCAAATTGGCAGACAAAATCTTTGTTATAGATGATGGGCGGATCTGTGAAGAGGGCAATCATGATGAGTTAATCGCCAAACAGGGAATATATGCTGAAATGTTCAGAGCTCAGGCGAAATGGTATGACATCATATGTTAAAGCAGCTGGCTAAAATATTTAGAATAGCAATGGACTCTTCGCCCGGATCGCTTTTGATTATTGTAGTTAGTTCGGCTGCCGGTTTCTTATATCCCGCAGTCTCAACCAGAATTTTGTCATCAATCTTTCATGAATTTAGCAACACGGCTTTGTTAAATCTGCATAAAATCTATTTTTTCATGGTGCTATTTATAGCGATTTATATCCTGAAAACCATCCTTCAGAGTATCGCCGGGTTATTTGTGTCAATTGGGATTTACGAGAAACTGGGATATCAGCTTAATATTTATATAGGTGAAAAGTGTACGAAGCTTCCTTTTATCAGCATGGAAACACCTGAAATATTAAATAAGTTAAATAGAGCAAAAGATTGTGTAACGAGAGCGGTAATTCCGCAATTAATTATGATTACCATCAGCGTGTTCTCCAGTTTCATCTCGGTGCTTCTTGTAATCACTCTGTTAGCATCCTATAGCTTATGGTTTATTCCAATCTCCTTGCTTAGCGTGCTTCCTTATTTAATAGCCAGAATTATCCGGGGGAAAGAATTCTACTATTTGAAATGGTTTCAGGCCCCCAAGCGGAGATCCCTGGATTATTTCTGGAGTCTGTTCAATAATAAGCAGGCTGTAAAAGAGATGCGTGTTAACGGCAGCGGCGATTACTTGGCTGAGAAGTGGACCTATTATCGTGATGCTGTGTTGAGTCAAGAGTGGGATTTCAGAAGGAAAGATAGTCTGACTTTACTGGTGTGCGATTTTCTCAGGACACTTGGATACTTGACCAGCATATTTTTTGCCTACAGACTTGTTACCCATCATGAGATAACGATCGGACTGTTCGGCGCGTGTATTGCTGCTTTTGCAATAGTGCAAGACCAGACAAGATCTTTCCTGGTGGAATTTGGCCGTTTTAAAGAACACTTGTTGTTCTCGAAAGACTATCTTGATTTCTTGGAATTGGATGAAGAGGTTGAGGGCAGAGCGCAAATAAAAGGAGCTTTTAATCAAATTACTATGGACAATGTTACTTTTCGATACCCGAATAGTACAGATTATGCTCTGAAAAATGTGAGCCTGCAAATACACAAAGGAGAAAAGCTGGCAATAGTCGGAAAAAACGGGAGCGGGAAAACCACCCTGGCAAAATTAATCTTGGGGATGTATTCATCCAGCAGCGGCAGCATTTATTACAATGGAACGGATCTTAAGGATATCAATAAAACAAGTTATTATTCCCTCATTTCCTCTATATGGCAGGATTTTGTTACCTACAAACTTACCATCAGAGAGAATATTGCGATTAGTAAGACTCAAAAAATGGATAGCGATGAGGCTATTTTAAATGTTGTGAAAATAATGGGGATGGAGAAGCTTGTCAGAGAAAACGGATTGGATACCCCTATCGGAAATGAATTTGGCGGGATTGAGTTATCGGGTGGAGACAACCAGCGGCTTGGACTGGCCAGAACGATGTTCCGGGATAGTTCAATGGTTGTTCTGGACGAACCAACTTCTGCTATGGACCCGACGTTCGAATCGGAAGTGCTGGAGAAATTCCTGGAAATTTCAGAGAATAAAACATCCTTGGTTATTTCTCATAGACTGGGGCTATGCAGAGTGGTGGACAGGATTATCGTCATGAATAATGGTGAAATTGTGGGAATCGGGACGCATAAAGAACTGTTTGAGAACAATGCTGAATACATAAAACTCTATATGGCTCAAGAACAGTGGTATCACTAGTCCACCCGCAGGAGCGGAAATTTGGCACTAAAATTTAATTATTCATCTTCGATAAATTACGACAGCGTAATAACTGCCCTCCATGCTATTCTATTACTAATACATAATGGCTTACAGAAATTGGTCGAGAAAGCCCACTCCTTTAGGGGTGGGATGAATCGTCTTTGTTTAAGGGACATCCTTATGCTGTCAAAATTGACAATCCTACAGAAATACCAAAACTACCTTATCATTAATTAACTATCATTTTGTTTTTGCCCAAGATACAGACGTAAAGTGCTAGTCGATCAAGTGGAGATTCAGTTTGAACAATGTAAGCACTTGAACCACTTGCCTTCCCTCTGGACTCGTGCCTACTTGGTCAGTACGGCAGGGAACGTTTCAAGCGAAACGATCAAACGATATGTTG
>NZ_JBHUKY010000078.1:44046-44716 GCF_042684125.1 Paenibacillus rhizoplanae
AGAACAAAAAAAGAGGGGGTGAGACCCTGCAAACCGTAACGATTCAAATCCGCATTTTTCCACCCTGTCCGTCTATACTGGTGGATATGGGGGGCGAATATATTCGAACCGTCAACGAATTAACGGAGCAAGCTGAAAGGTCTGGAACGTTTCCGAAACTAACTTCAAAAACCGTTCATGCCAATCTCCCCTCTGCTGTAAAGAATCAAGTGATTCGAGATGCCAAAAGCCTATTTCAGCGGTTCAAGAAAACGAAGAAGCGACCTCTTCTCCAAAAGAGGGTGTACTACGTGAACAATCAAAATTATACGATTTGGGGCAACACCATTTCTTTCCCGGTGATCCTGGATGGAAAAGTACAACGTCTTGCGGTTCCTGCGCTTCTTTCGGATCGGGAGCGAGACATCCTTTCGAATGGGAAGCTTGGACTTCTGCGCGTGGTTCAAAAATCAGCAAAATGGTTTGTTCAAATTTCAATCGAACGCCCCACCAAACCAGTCGATGGTGATGAAGTGATGGGGATTGATCTAGGCTTGAAAGTGCCTGCTGTTGCCGTAACCTCAAGCGGCAAGACAAAATTTTGCGGAAATGGACGTAAAAACAAATTTGTTCGCCGTAAGTACAGCAGCTATCGCCGCAAATTAGGAAAGCTTAAAAAGTTATCCGCGAT
>NZ_JBHUKY010000078.1:44934-133091 GCF_042684125.1 Paenibacillus rhizoplanae
GCACTTGCTGGAATCCAAGTGGTTGAAGTGAATCCGGCATACACCTCGCAAGCCTGTCCCTCTTGTGGAGAGCGGAACAAAGCAAAGGATCGAACGTATCAGTGCAACTGCGGTTATACAGCACATCGGGATCGGGTCGGTGCCATCAACATCATGCGTCAACCTGTGGCAGATGGTAACAGTCTGCCAGCCTAGGTAGCTATAAGCTCTGATCTAGGATGGGCGAATGAACTCGCCCTTAACTTAGCAGTAGGGCAAAGCGGAAACGTATGCGCCCGCTAACTAGCTAAGAATCCCACCCTTTTAAGGGTGTGGAGGTTCAAAAAGGGGAAACGTTGATGAAAAGGTTGCTTTATATCATTTTGGCAGTAGGTTTAATGATGAGTGTAACGCTCACGGGAGGGACGGGCAGTTCATCTGCTGCACAAGCAAATAAGATATTGCGTATCGGTATGGGAAGTCTTCCTGATCAGCTTGACCCGGCAGCAGCTGCGGATGACAGCACAGTGACGGTTGTCAAAGGGTTATTTGAAGGACTGGTGCGGTTGAATGCGGCTGGTCAGGCCGTTCCGGCAATTGCAAAATCATGGACCCTCTCGAAGGATGGCAGAACATATACCTTTGCACTCCGTGGAGATGCGAAATGGAGCAACGGGCAGCAGGTACTGGCCTCGGACTTCGAGTATGCCTGGAAGCGGGCGCTGGCTCCGGAAGCCAAGAATGTCTATGCTTTTAATATGTACATGATTAATAATGCGCAGAACTACAACGAGGGACTTCTGAAGGATACCTCCAAAATCGGCGTAAAGGCTCTGAATAACACCACACTTCAGGTCACATTAAAGGAGAAAACCTCCTATTTCATCCAACTGCTCGCAGAGAGTATCTATCTGCCGGTGTACGCTAAGACCGCGAAGGCCAACAACCAATGGGCAACCGACCTTAAGTCTATGGTAACTAATGGTCCCTTCAAGCTCAAGACATGGAAGAGTAATGAGATTTCTATAGTTAAAAATCCTGCTTATTATGCGGCCCAAGAAATTAAGCTGCCGGAGGTACGTCTGCTGCTGCCTGGGAATCCGACCGCCGCTTATATGAATAAGGAGGTTGACTGGGTTGGAGGCGGAGGGGAGGAATCGGTGGATTATACATCTTTAGATAGCGCATCTTCCCGCGACCTGCATGAAGGACCGTATGCTTCCACCTATTTTTATCAATTCAATCTGACGAAGCCGCCGTTTGACAATCTGAAGATCCGCCAGGCATTGGCGATGGCGATTGACCGCGAAGCCTTGCGTTACGGCAATCCGGCGTTTGGATTGGTGCCGCCAAGTATTCATGGGACCCAGTTGAATTTCCGCACAGAGATGTCGGACAAGATGTACTTTCATGAGGATGTGGCGGCGGCCAAGCAATTACTGAAGGAAGGCATGAGAGAAGCGGGACTCACCAAGTTCCCCAGCTTCACTATTATCGTGAATGAATATATCAACCATGACGTTATCGCAAGTAAAGTGATTAAGGACTGGCAAAAGAACTTAGGTATTGAAGCAAGTGTAGAAGTCCAAAGCTTCGAGGAACTGCTGGATAATCGTATACATCAGAACTATGCTATTGCAAGAGCGGGATGGAGCGCTGATTTCAATGATCCGGCCTCAATGCTGGAGCTATTCAGTTCACAGAATGTCTCCAATGATACGGGGTGGAGCAATGCAGGGTATGACCGTTATATGCAGCAAGCCCGGCAGGCGGCCAACCCCGGCACACGTATGCAGATTTATGCCACAGCCGAAAAGCTGCTTATGGATCAAATGGCGGTTATTCCGCTGTTTTACAGTGTGACTGATTACTTGAGTCATCCTAATATCAAAAATGTATATGTTGACTATGACGGGGCCATAGCTTTCACAAGAGGGTCGTGGCGGTGAAAAACGTATAGAATACAAGGATCAGGAGGCCATGAGCAGATTGCTGCTTGTGGCTTCTTTGCGTTGTCTTGAAGTCCTTCACCAATTGTTCAAGAACAGGCAGTATCCGAACTGAAAACTAAGAATATCTATGTTAGTATGAAATGAATGAATTATATTATATTCATTCATATTCAGTATTCTATTCTGGAGGGACAATCATGAAGAAGGTCATCGCAATTATCGGCAATCAGCAAAAGAACAATACGTACAGAGCGGTCCGTGAGTTTGAAGCGCAGCTCAGAACCTATGAGGAGATCGAGTTTGAGTATATTTTCCTCAAGGACTATAGGCTAGAGTTCTGCCGGGGCTGCAAGACCTGTTTCAGTAAGGGCGAAGAATATTGTCCGCTGAGGGACGACCGGGATGTGCTGGTGGAGAAAATGGAGGGCGCAGACGGTGTGATTATGGCGACCCCCAATTATGCATTCCATGTATCGGCAGCGATGAAGAATCTGCTGGACCGGCTGGCATATGTGTTCCACCGGCCGCAGTTCTTCGGCAAGACGTATGCAGCGATCGTCAATCAGGGAATTCATGGCGGCAATGCGATTGTCAAATATCTTAGCAGCATGGGAGAGAACTTCGGGTTCCAGGTTACCAAAGGGTGTGTGCTTAGTACGATGGAGCCAGTTACCACGGCAGCCGCGCAGAAGAATGCTGTGAGAATCCGCAAGTCTGCGGCCCGCTTCTACAAAGGACTGATGCGGCCGGCACCGCCGACTCCCACATTGTTCCGCTTGCTGATGTTCCGGCTGTCCCGGACCAGTATTCATCATATGCTGGATGAGCGGTCGAAAGATTACCGGCATTACCAGGCTAACGGCTGGTTTGAAGCGGCGTATTATTATCCGGTCTCTCTGGGTCCTGTCAGGAGCTTAGCAGGACATCTGTTTGACAGAATCGGTAAAAGAATGGCTAAACGCGCTTAATAATGAATGAAATTAAATATATTCATTCACGACCAGGAGGGTCAACATGAGAGAATGCCCTTCGCAAGGGCGTTGAAAAGTAACGAATATTTTGCAATACTAGCTATACCAATTATGAGAACCTTATACGAAAAAGAAACCAAAGGAGCAATGAATATGCCTACCGCTTCATTATCCGCCATCGCGGCGGGATACCGCCATTCAGTTCTGCTCCTGCCGGACGGAACCGTGCGGGCTTGCGGCGAAAATACATACGGGCAATGCGAGGTAAGCGGCTGGCGTGATATTGTTGCGGTTGCAGCAGGCAATGCTCATACAGGGAATTCGCATACAGTAGGCCTAAGGCCGGACGGAACGGTGATTGCGGCCGGCTGGAATAAGCATGATCAATGTAATGTGGGAGATTGGCACGATATCATTGCGATTGCAGCGGGCTGGCGCCGTACTGTCGGGTTGAAGGCAGACGGAACAATAGTTGCGGCGGGAAGAAACAACGAAGGTCAATGTGAGGTTAGCGGTTGGGCGGATATTGTTGCGGTTACCGCAGGAGACTGGCACACGGTTGGACTCAAGGCTGATGGTACGGCCATTACAGCGGGGAACAACCGCTATGGGCAGCGGAATGTGAATGGCTGGCAGGAGCTGACGATGATCGCGGCGGGTTATCTTCATACGGCCGGACTCAGAGCTGACGGCACAGTAGTAGCTGCAGGGCTGAACAAGCGTGGACAAGGTGAAGTAGGCGGCTGGTGCAACATTAAGTCCATTGCGGCAGGCAGTCATCATACGATTGGCCTTGCATGGGACGGCACGGTTATGGCTGCGGGCTGGAATGATTACGGGCAATGTGAAGTAAGCAACTGGCAGAATATCGTTGCGGTCGCAGCGGGCTGCACCCATACGCTAGGTCTTCAAGCGGATGGCGTGGTAGTTGCGGCAGGGAGCAATGCATACAGGCAATGTGATGTTGAAAAATAGCTATGAACGCTACCTAAAACAGGGCTCATAGCTATTCATGAACAATTACACGGAATCAGCCGTTCAACAATTCCGACTTTTTACGGTCAAATTCCTCTTGTGTGATCGCGCCCATATCCAGCAGCTGTTTGAATTTCAGCAGTTCATCAGCCACACTGAAGTTCTCTTTGCCCGCAGCAGATGAGGTTACCGGTTCTTGCTTCGAGTCAAAGCCCAAGTCAAAGAATTCTCCTTCGATTACGTTAATCTCTTCATCTTCTGCCGAACGCTTCACTTTCTCGTAATCCTGCTCGAACTGTGCCTCTGAGTAGTCGCTGCTGGCAGCCGATAGGGCCTCGCGCAGACGGTTACCCATTGGTTTCATCGAGAAATAAGTCATTCCGCCCGAGAGGAGCCCGCCGAGGACCGGTACGAACTTTGATGCACCTTGAGCGAAGGTTTTTTTAGTGATTTTGATTCCAATATAAGCTGAGATTTTCTTAAGAATCGGATAGTACATGGTTTGGGTCAAAGCTTGCTGCGGAAGCTTCTTCAATAGCTGCTGAGAGATTCTTGCCGTCAACATCCTCATCATGGAAGCTGAACCTGCAACTCCAAACATTACTCCCAAATACAAAGTTAGTTCCCGGGTAACATGCTCTGAATCTGCGGGGTCTTCTTCCCACAGGTCGGTGCGGCCATACAGATAAGCGAGTTCTTGAGACATTCGCAGCACTACGCCAAAAAACTGCAAAGTATCTGCCGGAATGGTCGCCGCCATGGCTAATCCGCCCGGAAGTCCAACGGCGGTGGAGGCTGCTGTGCTCAGAAGAGTTCTTTTTTCAATAAGTGTCTTCGCCATTTTGTCGATCACAGATAGGTTGATTCCGGCTTCAAGCGGCCCTTTATCCAGTATCGTGTGCATGTTTCCATAAGAATCATATTTGGCAAACTGCTGGGCGAGGAATTCACGCCGGTCTACCCGTACCCCGGGAATTTTGATGGCATTCGTCAAAATCACTTCCATTGTACCTTGTGTGCTGTGCTGTTCGTTTGTCATCTCAGATCTCCTTAGAATCGGTATGTAAGAATTAGGCCTCTGAGCATATATTCGGGAAGCATGTTGATTTACCCTCTATTGACTTACACTAATCTTAATGCAATCTTAATCCCACAGCAGAATCCGTAATACTATGCTGATTATGCACATGCTATACTGACGCTAGAGTGTATAATGGCTGGGAGAAATCCATGGAACAATGAGGTTCATAAGAGGAAAGGAAACATTCGGATGACAGGGCAGATTACGGCAGAGAAACGGCGGGGCCGGCTGAAAATATTCTTCGGATATGTACCGGGAGCAGGGAAGACCTGTGCAATGCTGGATGCCGCCCGTGCAGAGCAAAAGGAAGGGACTCAGGTAGTGGCCGGCTATATTGAGACCCATGACAGAGCAGAAACAGCAGATCGGCTTAGAGGATTGGATCTTCTTCCACTGATGGAAATATCTATTAACGGGGCAATCGTCCGGGAATTTGACCTTGACCAGGCGATCCGCAGGAGACCGGAGCTGATTCTGCTGGACGAACTGGCCCACATCAACGCTCCGGGAGTACGCCACAAAAGGCGGTATCAGGATGTGGAGGAGCTGCTGCGGGCTGGAATTAATGTGTACACTACCATCAATATTGAGCATATTGAAAGTGTGACCGATGTGGTAGCCTCCATTACAGGGATTCCTGTACCCGAGCGTATTCCGGATAGTGTGTTCGATCGTGCAGATCAGATTGAGTTCGTTGATATCGCACCCGGAGACTTCATAGAACGTCTGCAAAAAGGGCGGATCTGTCCCGATGAGCAGCTGCAACAGAAATACGGGGAGATCTATCAACCGCAGAAGCTGATTGCCCTGCGGGAAATCGCCTTGCGTTATACAGCGGATCAGTTAAACCGGATTGCTCTGCAGTTCGGGGAGGGAGCAGGCGCGGCTGGCTTTTATACCAAGGAACATATCCTGGTCTGTCTGTCGTCGGCAATGTCCAGCAAGAAGGTCATCCGTACAGCGGCCAGAATGGCCGAAGCCCTACATGGAGAGTTCACCGCACTCTATGTGGAGACCTCCAGGACGAAAGAATTGACACTGAGGAACAAGTCGGAGCTGAGGGAGAACCTGAGACTGGCCGAACAGCTGGGGGCCCAGATTGCGACAGTGTACGGTGAGGATGTTCCGGGACATATCGCCGAATATGCCAAAACCAGCCGGGTCTCCAAGATCGTCCTGGGTCGTTCACAGCATAAAAGCCGCTTACCGACCAGCTCTAATTTTGTCGATAAGCTGACGGCGGCCGCTCCAAATATTGATATCTATATCATCCCGGACCATGAGACTGCCGCGCACCCGAGAATTCCGCTGTATGCCAGACCTCCGCTGCTGTCACTGGCTGATACCGCCAAAACGCTGGGCATTCTGCTGGTCTGCACGCTGATCGGATTATGGTTCAAGGTTCTGGGCTTCAGCGAAGCGAACATCATCACCGTCTATATTCTGGGTGTTCTGCTGGACGCGATGGTTACGAAGGGACGGCTGTATAGCGCGGCGACTTCGATTTTGAGCGTGCTGGTGTTTAACTATTTTTTCACAGAGCCTTATTTCTCGCTGAAAGCCTATGATTCCGGTTACCCGGTGACGTTCGTCGTCATGCTTGCCGCCTCGTTCATCACCAGTACGCTGACGCTGCGGGTCAAGGAACAGGCGCGGGAATCGGCACAAAAGGCTTACCGGACGGAGGTGCTGCTGGAGACCAGCCGGAAGCTGCAGCAGGCCAAAGACACCCCGGCCATTATCAACGAGACGGCACTGCAAATGCTGAAGCTGCTGGACCGGAGCATTATCATCTATGAGGTTGAGGGAGATGAACTCTCGGAGCCGCTCGTCTATCCCAAGGCTGGAAGTGCTGTGGAGGCGGAGAGGGATACACTGGAAGCTGAACGCGAGGTTGCGGAGTGGGTGCTGCGGAATAATAAACGTGCCGGAGCCTCTACCGATACGTTCTCGATGGCCCGTTGTCTGTATCATGCGGTACGCAGCGGGGATGCCGTATTTGCCGTGGCAGGAATCGTGATGGAGCAGGAAGAACCGCTGGAGGTATTTGAGAAAAGCCTGATGATCGCCATGCTTGGCGAATGCGCGCTGGCCCTGGAGAAAGACAAGCTGAGTGAGCAGCAAAAAGAAAGCACGCTGCAAATTCGTCAGGAGCAGCTGCGTGCCAATCTGCTGCGCGGCATTTCGCATGATCTGCGCACGCCGCTTACCAGCATCTCCGGCAATGCAGGAATTCTGATCGGCAACTCGATGGTCCTTAGTGAGGACCAGAAGCAGGAGCTGTACAGCGATATCTATGATGATTCGATGTGGCTGATTAATCTGGTGGAGAATTTGCTGTCCATTACCCGGATCGACAATGGTGCGGTTCACCTGAACTTCCAGGCGGAGCTGCTGGAGGAAGTCATTGCGGAAGCGCTGCTGCATGTGAACCGCAACAAGGAGGATCATGTGATCCGGGTCCTGCTCGAAGATGAGCTGCTGATGGCCCGAATGGATTCACGGCTGATTATTCAGGTGATCATCAACCTGGTAGATAATGCGATTAAATACACCGGTTCCGGGTCACATATTACATTAACCGCCAGACAAGAGGCGGGCTTCGTTGTGGTAGAAGTCGCTGATGACGGACCGGGAATATCCGCCGAAGCCAAGGCCAAGGTGTTCGAGATGTTCTATACGGCGGACAATGTCCGGGGAGACGGCAGGCGCGGGCTGGGTCTGGGACTTGCGCTCTGCAAATCTATTATTCATGCCCATGGCGGGCATTTTGAAGTACAAGATCATGCTCCGCAGGGGACGGTATTCCGCTTCACCCTGCTGGCAGAGGAGGTGAACGTCCATGAATAAACCAATGATTCTGGTCGTCGAAGATGACAAGCCTATCCGTAAGCTGATTACCACAACACTGGAGACTCAGGGCTATAAATACCATACGGCGGAGACGGGGGAGGCTTCCATCCTGGAGGCGGTATCCAGTCAGCCGGATCTGATGATTCTGGATCTCGGTCTGCCCGATATGGACGGCGTTGATATTATTAAGAAGGTCCGGGCCTGGTCCAACCTTCCGATCATCGTGGTCAGCGCCCGCAGTGAGGACCGGGACAAGATCGAGGCGCTGGATGCCGGGGCGGATGATTATCTGACCAAGCCCTTCAGCGTGGAGGAGCTGCTCGCCCGACTGCGGGTCAGCCTGCGGCGAATCCGGGGGGACAGCGAGAAGCTGATGAAGGATTCGTCTGTCTTCACCAACGGGAATCTGCGGATCGACTATTCGGCGGGCTGTGTCTGGCTGGGCCAGGATGAGATCCATTTGACACCCATTGAGTATAAGCTGCTGGGTCTGCTGGCCAAGAATGTGGGCAAAGTTCTGACCCATAATTATATCCTGCATGAAATCTGGGGCAGCCCTACGTATGACATTCCGGCGCTCCGTGTATTCATGGCGACGCTCCGCAAGAAGATTGAGCGCAACCCTTCACAGCCTAAGGTGATCCAGACGCATATCGGTGTCGGTTACCGGATGCTCCAGATCGGGGACGACAGCAGGGTGATTTGAACAAGCAAGCGGAATCCCCATAGCGGTGAAAAGATAAAGGATTCGTAACCATGCCTGCACGGGCATGGTTTTTTGCCGTTCCTGCTGACAGAGAGCAACGGGGGTTACAGCACGCTGGCGATTTTTTTACGTAATCTTAATCCGCTGAAGCAAACCCTAATCCTGAACTAATGGCGGGAGTGGTACGCTAAGTCCTGAAGTGAACCACATTAGAGAGAAGGCATGGAGATGGATGTGTGGCTAAGAAATATCGGACTGATGACAGTGCTGACTGCGGTGCTTGTGCTGATCAAACGGAAATATGACCGGGTCTATCTGCTGCAGGGCTGCTCCTACGAGAATAGCCTGGTATACGCTGCTGCGGGTAAGTTTGCCGGGGGCGCAGAGGCCGGGGAGGTCAGGGAGATGCTGATCAACAGCTTCGAGTTCGATCCGAAGGAGGCAGAGCTGATTCTGGCCAGGGCGCTGCCGCACAGAATGGAGCCGGATGGAGGGTATGGCGCTTTTATCAAGGAGGTTAATCAGCTGCTGGGTGAAAACATTTACCGCTCTTAATTCAGTCTTAACGGGATCTTAATGCGCCGGAGGAAACCCTAACCCTGAACTTATGGCAGAAATGATACGCTAGACCGGAGTTACAAGAGAGAGATTACATTAGGATGAGGAGTGGCAAAGACGATGATGGATGTGTATATGACAGTGGTTATGGCAGCTCTGTTCACTTTGTTCTACGCGTTTGCACAATGGTGCGGCCGTGTGGTAGATGAACAAGGGGGGAATGAGTGATGGCGGTTGTGCTTGCAGCGACTGCGCTGCTGTTTCTTTACCTGGTCTATGCTTTGATTCATCCCGAGAAATTTTAAATATTAAGGAGGGTCATCCGTGGGGATTGTACAAATGCTAATAGTGATCTTAATACTCGTACTGCTGGTGAAGCCGGTGGGAACTTATCTATATCATGTCTTCTCGAATGAACCGAACCGGACAGACCGGATATTCGGCAGAGCGGAGAAGGGGATTTATCGTCTGATCGGGCTGAAGCAGCGGGGCGGGATGTCCTGGAAGAAGTATGCGGTCAGCTTCATTGTAACGAATATAACACTGGTCGTATTCAGCTATATTTTTCTGCGGTTACAGAAGGGGCTTCCGCTCAACCCGAACGGGATCGGCAACATGGAAGAGACGCTCACCTTCAATACGGTAATCAGCTTCATGACCAATACGAACCTCCAGCATTACAGCGGGGAGAGCGGGGTATCTTACTTCTCGCAGATGGCGGTAATGACGATGCTGATGTTCACCTCGGCAGCCAGCGGCTTCTCGGTTGCGGTTGCTTTTGTCAGAGGGATTACAGGACGCAGCACGGTGGGGAACTTCTTCGAAGACTTCGTCAAAGCGCATATTCGGATCTTCATTCCGCTTGCGCTGCTTGTAACAATGGCGCTTGTTGCGCTTCATGTGCCGCAGACTCTGAAACCGACACTTGAGGTGACCACGCTAGAAGGCCAGACACAGCAGATTGCCATTGGCCCTGTGGCCTCCCTGGAGTCCATCAAGCATATCGGCACGAACGGCGGCGGTTTCTTCGGAGCCAACTCGTCCCATCCTTTTGAGAACCCTAGTCCGCTAAGCAATGTGCTGGAGATTCTCTCCATGTGGCTGCTGCCGGCATCTCTGCCGTATATGTACGGGAAGTTCGCTAAGAACAAACGTCAGGGCTGGATGATTTTTGGAGCGATGATGACGTTGTTCGTGCTGCTGCTGGGATTGAATTATGCGGCTGAACGTGCGGGTAATCCGGCGATTAACGCGATGGGCATTGATACGTCACAAGGCAGTATGGAAGGAAAAGAAGTCCGGTTCGGGATTGCTCAGTCGGCGCTCTTCACAACTGTCACCACAGCGGCAACAACCGGCAGTGTGAACAATATGCATGACACGCTGACGCCGCTTGGCAGCATTACGCCGCTAACCCTGATGATGCTGAACAATGTATTCGGCGGCAAAGGTGTCGGGCTGATCAATATGCTGATGTATGCGATACTCGGTGTTTTCCTCTGCGGGCTAATGGTCGGACGAACGCCGGAATTCCTGGGCCGCAAGATTGAAGCAAGGGAAATGAAGCTGATCGCCATCGCTATTCTGATCCATCCGCTGATTATTCTGGTGCCGACGGCGGCCGCTTTTCTGACGGATCTCGGTAAGGGCGGTATTACCAACCCCGGATTCCACGGGATGACTCAGGTACTGTATGAATATGTATCCGCTGCTGCCAATAACGGCTCGGGCTTTGAGGGATTGGCGGATAATACGTCCTTCTGGAATATAACGACGGGTATGGTTATGCTGCTGGGCCGGTATGTCTCGATGATTGCGATGCTGGCGGTCGCAGGTTCTCTGCTGCGCAAGAAGCCGGTGCCGGAGACAATTGGAACGTTCCGCACAGATAACGGGCTGTTCACAGGCATTCTGATTGGTACGGTGCTGATCATTGGCGCACTGACCTTCCTGCCGGTGATTGTCCTCGGTCCGGTTGCAGAATATTTGACTCTACGGTAGGGAGAGGGAGAGAAGAGAATGAGTACTGTACAACGCAAAAAATTGCTGACCGGCCCCATCCTGCTGAGTGCTGCCAAGGACAGTCTGGTGAAGCTTAATCCGGTGACTCTAATGAAGAATCCGGTTATGTTCGTGGTTGAGGTGGGTACGGTCATCGTACTGCTTATGGTGCTGGCGCCGGGGTATTTCAACGCTGAGCATGCCATAGGGTTCAATATTGCCGTATTCTTCATTCTGCTGTTCACCGTGCTGTTCGCCAACTTCGCGGAAGCACTGGCTGAAGGCCGGGGCAAGGCCCAAGCCGATTCGCTGAAAAAAACAAAGCAGGACATCACCGCCCGCAAGCTGGCGGGTTCAGCCATCAAGGAGGTGCCCGCCTCGGAGCTGCGCAAAGGCGATGTGGTGGTCGTAAGCCAGGGAGAATTCATCCCCGGTGACGGTGAAGTGATCGAAGGGCTGGCTTCTGTCGATGAATCGGCCATTACGGGGGAGTCGGCACCGGTCATTAAGGAGGCCGGGGGGGACTTCGGCTCCGTGACCGGCGGTACCCGTGTAGTCAGCGACCAGATCAAGGTGCGGATTACCAGTGATCCGGGAGAGTCCTTCCTGGACCGGATGATCTCACTGGTCGAAGGGGCCAAACGTCAAAAGACACCAAATGAAATTGCCCTGAACACCCTGCTGATCAGCTTGACGATTATCTTCCTCATTGTCGTGGTAACCCTGCGTCCCATCGCTGATTATATCGGCGTTAAGCTGGAGATTCCGGTCATGATCGCGCTGCTCGTCTGCTTGATTCCGACTACCATTGGCGGGCTGCTGTCAGCGATCGGGATTGCCGGGATGGACCGGGTGACGCAGTTCAATGTCCTGGCGATGTCCGGTAAAGCGGTGGAAGCCGCCGGGGATATCAACACGATGATTCTGGATAAAACCGGGACGATCACCTTCGGCAACCGGATGGCGAGTGAATTCGTCACGGTAGGCGAAGCGTCAGGAACAGAGCTTGCCGCCTGGGCGGCGGTCAGCTCGCTGAAGGATGAGACTCCGGAGGGGCGTTCCGTCCTGGAGCTGGCGAAGAAGCTGGAACTCCGGTATGACAGCAGCCTTGCAGACGGAGGGGAGTTCATAGAGTTCAAGGCAGAGAGCCGCATGAGTGGTATTGATCTGCGGGATGGACGGTCGGTGCGAAAGGGAGCTGTAGACTCCGTGAAGAAATGGGTGCTGGCGCAGGGCGGTGAAGTCCCGTCCGATCTGGACAATAACTCGGATGCCATTGCCAGATTAGGCGGCACTCCGCTTGCCGTTGCAGTAGACAGCCGGATCTATGGGCTGATCTATCTGAAGGATACCGTCAAACCCGGGATGAAGGAGCGCTTCGACGAGCTGCGCAGTATGGGGATCAAGACGATCATGTGTACCGGGGATAACCCGCTGACCGCCGCCACGATTGCCCGGGAAGCCGGGGTCGATGATTTCATTGCCGAGAGTACGCCGGAGGACAAGATTGCGGTCATCCGCCGGGAGCAGAATGAGGGCAAGCTTGTAGCCATGACCGGTGACGGCACCAATGATGCCCCCGCCCTGGCCCAGGCCGATGTGGGGCTGGCGATGAACAGCGGGACAACCGCAGCCAAGGAAGCGGCCAACATGGTGGATCTCGATTCTGATCCGTCCAAGATTATTGAGGTAGTAGCGATCGGGAAGCAGCTGCTCATGACACGCGGAGCGCTGACTACCTTCAGCATCGCCAATGATATTGCCAAGTATTTCGCCATCATTCCGGCCATGTTCACACTGGCCATTCCCGAGATGGAGGCCCTGAATGTGATGGGGCTGGGGTCTCCCAGCTCGGCGATTATCTCGGCGCTGATCTTCAACGCCATTATCATTCCGCTATTGATTCCGCTCGCCATGCGCGGGGTATCGTACAAGCCGATGAGCTCAACCCGGCTGCTGGCGCGCAATATTGTCATCTACGGGCTTGGCGGTGTGGTTGTTCCATTCGCAGGCATCAAGCTGATTGACCTGATTGTCAGGATCTGGATCTAGAGGAGGCATAATTATCATGGCACAATCCATTCATGAGACCAACGTAGAACAGGCATCGCCATCACCAGCTGCCTACTTCTTCACTATCGTAAGATTAAGCATAGTATTCATTATTCTCTGCGGAATGATCTATCCGCTGGCGTCTACGGCGCTTGCCCAGGTGCTGATGCCTGCCCAGGCGAACGGAAGCCTGCTGAAGAATTCAGACGGGAAGGTTGTCGGTTCTGCGCTGATCGGGCAGAAATTCAGTGATCAGGCGTGGTTCCAGAGCCGTGTGTCCAGTATTGAATACAAGGCGGAAGCTTCGGGATCGAATAACTACGGGCCGTCGAATCCTGATATGCTGCAGCGTACTAAGGACTCGATTGCCCAGTGGAAGCTGGACAATCCCGGTATCCCCGCCAGCCAGCTGCCTGTTGATCTGGTTACGAACTCAGGCTCCGGCCTTGATCCGCATATTACACCGGCTGCGGCACTCGTACAGATTCCCAGAATCAGCCAGCTGACCGGTATTCCGGCAGACACCCTTCAGGCCCTGGTGACCAAGCAGACCGAAGGCCGTGATCTGGGACTCTTCGGGGAGAAACGGGTAAATGTGCTGAAGCTGAATCTGGCATTATCGGAACTCACCCGTGGCACCCTATAAACGCAAGTCCCCTGAGGAAATCTTATATTCCATCTATCAGCTCCAGCGGGGGCGGCTGAAGATTATTATCGGCTCGGTCAGCGGGTCAGGCAAAACCTATCACATGCTGGAGGAAGGCAAGCTGCTGAAGCAGCAGGGCATTGATGTGGTGATCAGTGCCGTATCCACTATGGGCCGGGCGGAAACCGTCCAGCAGCTTGGCGATCTGGAGCGGGTCCCCAGCATTCACTGGTGGAAGGACGGCAAGGAAGAGAAGGATCTGCCGCTTGAGGCTCTGGTGGAACGTAACCCCGAGGTGCTGCTGGTGGATGGTCTGGCGCACCGCAACCGTGAAGAGGCCTGCTTCCAGACACGGCTGGAGGACATCCGGTATCTGATGGATCAGGGTATCAGTGTAATCACTACTATCAATGTCTATGAGCTGGCCGGTGTGGGTGAGCAGATCTATGAGATGACCGGCATCCGTTCAGAGGAGACTGTTCCGCTGAATACCTTGGAATTGGCTGACGAGGTGCGGCTGATTGACGTCTCTCCGGAGACGATCCTGAAGCGGCTGGAGGAGGGCGTGCTTGGTGAGGGGGCGCATCCGGCACTATCCCTCAGGGGTAACCTTGGCGTGCTCCGTGAGGTATCGCTGCGGCTGATGGCGGAAGGGGTCAATGACTCCTTGGAAAAGCACCGCGAGGCCGAGGGACTGATCGGTCCCTCCGGCGCAACCGAGCGGATTCTGGTCTCGGCGCAGTATCATTGGAATGGCTCTCTGTATATAAGAAGGGGACAGCAGATCGCCAAACGGCTGAACGGTGATCTGATTATCGTGACCTTCCTCTTGCGCGGCCGTCCGCTGACCAAGGATCAGCAGGTATTCAAGCGCTCCATCCGCAAGCTGACCGAGCGGATTCACGCCCGGTTCGAGGAGCTGGAGCTGCTGCGTCTACGGATGCTCCCGTCCATGCTTGTGCGCTATGCCATTCAGAACAATGTTACCCGAATTGTGATGGGGCATTCACAGAAAAGCGGCTGGCAGGAGAAGTGGCAGGGCTCCATTGCCAGCCGCGTCCTGCGGCGGACGCGCAATATAGATGTGTTCCTGATGGCAGACCGCGCGGAGCAGGATGGCGAACGGATTCTGCCGGTCCGGCCAGCCCCGAAGGAGACTGCGGAACCGTTCCACCGTCTAACCACCCAGGAGCTGGAGAAGAAGATTGAGCATATCCGCCGGGGAACCTTCAAGGTATATATCGGCTCAGCCCCCGGAGTTGGCAAAACGTACAAAATGCTTCAGGAAGGCAATCTGCTCCGCAGCAGGGGAATTGATGTGGTTATCGGGCTGCTGGAGACCCACGGAAGGGAGGAAACCAGGCAGCAGGTAGGCGGATTAACGCTGATCCCCAGAGCGCGGATTCCGTATCAGTCTACGGAGCTTACCGAGATGGATACCGAAGCGATCATCGCCCGGCATCCCGAGGTGGTGCTGGTGGATGAGCTTGCCCATACGAATGTTCCCGGAAGTATCACGAGGAAACGGTATGAGGATGTCATCCGGCTGCTGGAGAACGGAATCTCTGTCATAACCACCGTCAATGTGCAGCATCTGGAGAGCCTGAACGATGCAGTGGAGCAGTTAACCGGTGTGCGGGTCCGCGAGACGGTGCCGGATGCGATTCTGCGGATGGCGAGCGAGGTGGAGCTGATTGACGTTACGCCGCAGATGCTGCAGCAGCGGATGCGGGAAGGGAATATCTACGCGCAGGAGAAAGTCAATCAGGCCCTGGAGTCCTTCTTCCGAATCGGCAATCTGATCGCGCTGCGGGAGCTGGCCCTGCGCGAGATTGCCGATGATGTCGATGAGCGCCTGGAGGCCTGGGAACGGGAGCCTGCCCTGCGCGGCCCTTGGAGCAGACGGGAAGTCATCTTCGTCTGCGTGGATACGGGCCCGCAGGCCGAGCGGCTCATCCGGCGCGGGTTCCGGATCGCCCACCGCCTCAAAGCCGAATGGCATGTGCATTACGTACACTGCTCCCGCATACAGACACCGGAAGAACAGAAGCGGCTGAATACGCTGAGGCACCTGACGGAGCGGCTGGGCGGTGTGATGGACATCACCGAGGCGGGAAGCCGCAAGCATCTGCATAAGCATCTGCTCCAGCGGATGAATGATCGGCAGACTACACAGCTGATCATCGGACAGTCACGCAGGCATTGGGCGTATAGCCTGTTCTCGATGAGCTTCGTTCAATATCTGCTGCGGCATGCCCGGCATATGGATATGCTGATCGTGGCCGTTCATACGCAGATAATGGAATGAGGCAGCTTAGCGTCGTAGGAGCGGTACGGGTAATGTACAATTTACACGGGTTTGTTCAGTAATTGACATCCTTGGCACCATTGGCAATTGCGCGATAGAGTCCCCGCTGCTAACCTAATGAACAGATGTTCATTTCAATACAACTGTTTGAAGCGGAGAGGGGATTCGAGATGCGAGTATTAGTGATGGGTGCGGGGGTAATAGGCAGTTATTTGGCCCATGTGTTGGTGCGGGGCGGGAATGAGGTCACAGTGCTGGCCAGAACGAAGCGGGCGGGCCAATTGCAGAAGGACGGACTGGTCCTCCGGCATTATTTTCAGCGTAAAACGACTGTGGATCAGGTGAAGGTAATATCCGGGCTACGGAGGGACGACGTCTATGATCTGATCTTCGTAGTGATGAAATACAATGACTTCCCGGCGGTGCTGCCGGCGCTGGCGGACAATGGAAGTAAGAATATTGTGCTTGTCGGCAATAACGGGGATACCCGCGGGATGCAGCAGTTCTTCAAGGAGAACAGCCGGATTCCGCAGAATATTGCGTTTGGCTTCCAGATTAACGGGGGGACCCGTGAGGAAGACGGGCGTGTTATCGTTGTAAGCGGTGGCGGCAAGATGGTGCTGGGCAGTCTGGAAGGTGAGATTCCGTTCAAGATGGAGCTTACAGCGGCCTTCCATAAGACGAAGTATAAGCTGGATTATTCGCAGGATATTAACGCCTGGCTCCTGAGTCACATGGTTTCAATTATCCCGGTGATGTCGGTCATTTATCTCTATGATTTTGATTTGGCAAAAGCAAGCAGAGACTCCGCTCGCTGGAAACAGGCAGTTGTCTTAATGGATGAAGGGTTCCGCGTGCTCTCCGCGCTGGGCTTACCCGTTAATCCCGCCTCTCTTGTTAACGGGGCGAAGAAGCACCCGGCACTGCTCGCCCACGGGTTGAGATTGATACAAAAGCTGCCATTCATGAAGCTGATCGATGGCTCCTTTAGCGAGATTGCAGCGCTCTATCAAGCCTTTGAACCTCTGATGCAGCAAGCCCGTCTGTCCACACCGGCGTGGGATGATTTCAAGCAGCAGACGATGAGGAAATATGCTTTGGAGCAGGGCTAGGATGAACGGATGCACAGAGAACAGATGAACTAATGAACATATGATCAGATCAGCTCCTCCAAAAGAACAGCTCAGGAAGCTCCGCTTAGGCGGAGTTTGCTGGGCTGTTTTTGCTAATTAAGTAAATCACTATGGTTTTCTTATGTGGATGCCAAAAACCACATACAATGAGCAGTTGCGAGGGCACCGGGGCCAATGTATGCTAAAAACCGCATATAATGGTCGGCGTGAAGTTGTGTGAGCATGCTGCCGCTCAAAAGGAGTAAATGAGCGGCAGCCATTGCAGCAACATTCCCATGAATTCGCCGGATGCAGCCATTAACACCATATACATAATGTTCCAATCTACTTATATAGTCTTGTAATTCACCGTGTTAAAGAGATATGCTTATTACCATGTGGATACCAATACAACAGAAGGAGTGGACTAACTATGACTATTATCGATACTATTCAAACGAGAAGAACGATCAAAGCCTTCCGGCCAGACCCGATTAAAAAGGAAGAGCTGAATACTTGGCTGGAGGCCGCCAGCTATGCTCCGAACCACCGGATGAATGAGCCGTGGGAGCTGCTGTTCATTGGGCCGCAGACGCGGACAGCGCTGAACCATAAGACTGATTTCGGCGGTGCTCCGGTGCTGATTGGAGTCTTATCCAAGTCTGCCGCTACCTCAATGGAGCGCGAAGAGAACATCATGGCTGTGTCCTGTTATATCCAGAATTTCATGCTGGCAGCTCATGAGGCAGGAGCAGGCGTGTTCTGGTCGTCACTCGGCGGTACAGCCAAGGGCCGTGAGGTGCTAGGCGTTCCTGAAGAACAGGATGTTATTGCAGTACTTGCCGTAGGGTATCCCTCGGAAGTGCCTGCTGCCAAGCAGAGAACGCCAATGACTGACAAAATCACATATTTACCCTAAAGGGACGAACGGATGCAACGACTGATGAGATGAAGGTGAACTGAATGTGGAAGCTAAGGGGCTTCATGAAGCCGTACGCGCTCTGGAGCGTGCTTGCCCCACTGTTAATGGTAGTTGAAGTAGTGATGGACCTGCTTCAGCCTGCACTTATGGCGAGCATTGTAGATAAAGGCCTGATGAAGAATGATTTATCGCATATCCTCTCCACAGGCGGCATTATGATTGGAATCGCTATCATCGGGATGATCGGCGGTGTGGGCTGTGCGATATGTGCAAGTATCGCTTCACAGAATTTCGGGAATGATCTACGCCTCAAGCTGTTTGAGCATATCCAGACCTTCTCGAACCGCAATCTGGACCGGCTGAAGACCGGCTCGCTGATCACCCGGCTGACAAACGATGTGGTGCAGCTTCAGACCTTCGTACAGATGATTCTGCGGAGCTTCGTGCGGTCGCCGCTGCTGCTGATCGGCAGTCTGGTCATGGCGGTCCGGATCAGCCCGTCCCTGGCGATGATCCTGCTGGCTGCGGTTCCGCTGCTGTTCATCCTGCTGTTTGTGCTGATCCGGCTTTCTTTTCCGTTATTTGCCCGGATGCAGGAGAAGCTGGATGGGGTGAGCAATGTGCTGCAGGAGAATCTCACCGGCATTCGCGTAATCAAAGCCTTCGTCCGTGGAGACCATGAGCAGAAGCGCTTCGATACCGCCAATACCGGCTATACGGATACCGGAATCCGGGCGATCCGCCTGATGGCGCTGAATATGCCGCTTATGATGCTGATTCTAAATGCCAGCATTATCGCCGTCCTCTGGTTCGGGGGCTTACAGAACTGGAACGGGGCGCTCCCTCTGGGTGAACTGATTGCCTTCATTAATTATGTTACCCAACTGCTCATGTCGATGATGATGCTGAGCATGATGCTTGCCTTCGTATCACGGGCCAAGGTGTCGGGGGACCGTGTGAATGAAGTGTTCGCCACCACAAGTGAAATTACCGAAGCGCCTGCGGCGGATCATGCAGCTATTACGCTCGGACGCATAGAATTCAGCAATGTCTCTTTCGCCTATAATCGTGCAGATGAGAATCTTGTGCTGGAGGATATCAGCTTTGCAGCCAGCCCCGGGGAGACGATCGCTATTCTGGGGGCAACCGGAGCAGGCAAGTCTACCCTGGTAAGCCTGATTCCAAGATTCTATGAGGTCTTGTCCGGTGCCGTTCTGATCGATGGAACAGACATTCGGGAGATTAGCCTGGAGCATCTGCGGAGCCGGATCGGCTTCGTCATGCAGCAGTCCCTGCTGTTCAGCGGCAGTATCCGGGATAATATCCGTTACGGACGGCCGGAAGCAACAGATGAAGAAGTGGAGCAGGCGGCTGTTGCCGCAGAAGCACATGGATTCATCACAGCGATGCCGCAAGACTATGATACACAGCTCGGACAACGCGGGGTGAACCTGTCAGGCGGACAAAAGCAGCGTCTGTCCATTGCACGCGCGCTGTTAATTAAGCCGGCCATTCTGATCCTGGATGACAGCACCAGCGCTCTGGATGCGGTTACCGAAGCGAGCATCCGCCTGCTGCTGAAGACGGAGCTTCAGAATTGTACTGTCGTTATGATTGCCCAGCGGGTGTCTTCTATTATAGATGCCGACCGGATCTTGATTCTGGAGAACGGCCGGATCGCCGCGCAGGGTACGCATACCGAGCTAATGGCAGGCAGCGAGATCTACCGGGATATCCGCCATTCCCAGCTGAAGGAAGAGGAGGAGCCCTATGTCCAGTCAACGTAAAAGGGAACAGGCTCCCGGCGGACCTGGAGCGTTAGGCGGAGGGCCTCCAGGCCGGGTTGGCGTTACACCCAAGGTACGCCCGAAGAACAGCAAGGCAACGATCCTACGCATTTGGTCCTATCTGAACCGTCAGCGGACCGGGCTGATTATGGTTTATGTATTCACGATTTTGAATGCTGTTCTTGCCCTAATCGGACCCTACCTGCTAGGAAAAGCCATTGATACCGCGATCCTCCCGCAGGATTACAGTCTCCTGATCCGGTTCTGTCTCCTCTTGGGCGGCATTTATCTGCTGGGCAGCGCCGTCTCTTGGGTGCAGGCTTATGTGATGACCTCCGTATCCCAGCGAACGGTATATGAGCTGCGGCGGGACCTGTTCGCCAAATACCAGGAGCTGCCGGTCAGCTTCTTCGATACCCATGCTAACGGTGAGCTGATGAGCCGTGCAACCAATGATATCGACAACGTCGCGAACTCGCTGAATCAGAGTGTAACCCAGCTCCTGAACAGTCTGATTACACTTAGCGGCTCCCTGGTCATTATGCTGATGCTGAATGTGCCGTTGACGGGAGTTGCTCTGGTAACGATTCCGCTGGTCGTGTTGGCGAGCCGCCGGATTACCGGCTTAAGCCGGATCTATTTCAAGGATCAGCAGCAGTATCTGGGTGAGCTGAACGGCTTCATTGAAGAAGCGGTGAGCGGCCAAAAGGTGATTAAGCAATACCGCAGAGAACAGGCGGAGGTCACCAGATTCCGTGGAATAAGCGGGGAGCTTAACAAAGCAAGTATTAAGGCGCAGATTGTATCCGGCCTGGTAGGACCAGTAATGAACCTGATTAACAATCTGAACTTTGCGCTGATTGCCGGAATTGGCGGCTGGATGGCCTATCGTGAGCTGCTTACTGTGGGGGTTATCGTTAGTATGCTGAATTATGCCAAGCAGTTCGGCCGGCCTATCTCCGACCTTGCGAACCAGTATAACCTGATCCAATCCGCAATCGCCGGAGCAGAGCGCGTATTTGAAGTGATGGATATGCCCTCCGAGTACAGCGGGGAGCAGCCGCAGGAGCTGGAGCGGATAGGCGGGGAAGTTATTTTCCGGGATGTGGTGTTCGGCTATAAGCCGGGCGAGCCTATTCTGAACGGTGTAAGCTTCACTGCGCAGCCGGGTGAGACCATCGCCCTGGTCGGGCCGACCGGAGCGGGGAAGACGACCATTGTCAACCTGCTGACGCGCTTCTATGAAGTGAGCGGCGGTGAAGTGCTGATCGACGGCAGGGATATCCGGGAGTTCAATAAAAACGGGCTGCGCCGCCAGCTCGGAATGGTGCTTCAGGACGCCCATGTCTTCTCGGGAACCATCCGTGAGAATATCCGGTTCGGCCGACTAGGGGCCACGGACCGTGAGGTGGAAGAGGCGGCCAATCTCGCCAATGTCAGCGGCTTCATTGCACGGATGCCTCAGGGGTACGACACGCTGCTGGGCACGGACGGAACTACCTTGAGTCACGGCCAGCGTCAGTTGTTGACCATCGCCCGCGCCATCCTGGCCGATCCGGCCATCCTCATTCTTGACGAGGCAACGAGCAGCGTGGATACCCGGACAGAGATGCATATCCAGCAGGCCATGCGGACACTGATGAAGGGCCGCACCAGCTTCGTGATCGCCCACCGGCTCAGCACCATTCAGGATGCTGACCAGATTCTGGTCATCCAAGGCGGCCAGATCGCCGAGCAGGGAAGCCACAGCCAGCTCCTTGCGCTGCAAGGGATATATTCCGAACTGTATAACAGCCAGTTCAAGCAAGCCTTTGAAGCCGGGTAACTGAGGCGCCGAATAATGTATCATATTAACGTAACAGCGATCCTCCGGTTATTCGAGAATCGCTGTTTTGCGTTTATGCTTGAGGGGATTCCTACACAGAATACAACAATGTGCATTATCCAGCACCGTGCTCATGGAATTCCTGCACTAATTACAACAATGCGTGTTCCTCAGCTGTGAATCTAACCGAATTCCTGCAATAAATACAACAATGTGCATGATCTGAGCTCAAACGAACGGAGTTCCTGCAAAAACTACAACATTTGTGTTCAGTGCGGTATTCAGTGCGGTATTCAGTGCGGTATTCAGTGAGGTTTTTAGTAGGGCGTTCGGTGAGGCAACTTTCTCTTTCAGATTTGTGCACAGTGGGACCACGTTCTCTTTCAGTATCAGTATGTTTTAGGTCCACTCACACCCAACACTCAAACAGCGGAGCGGGCGGAACGATTGTGGAAAAGCGGAGCGTTCGCCTTTGTGTCCGGATTTTCACCGATTAGGTAAAAATAATAAAAATCTGGACACAACAGCGATTGTAACAACGTTCCGTTTGCGTAGCGTTCACCCGAGCGCTAACTAATCGCCTACTCCAGCATGTGGTTTTCAGAACACACTTTCCACTTAATTATCAGCTAATTTCACACCAGGACACATAAAGGACATAACACTCGACTATGCTGAGAGGTATAAACGGGTTGAAAGCAGGGAGTATATTGAAGAAAAAGCTACTGCTTGTCGAAGACGAGCTGCGTATCCGTGAGCTGGTGTCGGATTACTTCATACAGGACGGCTGGGAGGTGCGCGAAGCCGCTAATGGGCAGGACGCGCTCCTGTGGTTCGATTCGCTTGGGCCAGATCTGTTGATTCTGGATATTATGATGCCCAAAATGGACGGATTTCAGGTATGCCAGGAGATCCGCAAGAAATCGGCAACCCCGATTATCCTGCTGACCGCCAAATCCGCCGATGACGACAAAATACACGGCTTCGAGCTGGGCGCCGATGATTATGTGACCAAGCCCTTCAGTCCCAAGGTGCTGGTAGCCCGGGCTGCGGCCCTGATGAAACGGGTCGAAGGTGCACATCAGCCTGAATCCAGCGTGGTCAGGTTCGGCTCGGCTATCTTTAATACCATGGCACACCGTCTAGAGGTGGAAGGCGCCGATGTCGAGCTGACCCCGAAGGAATATGATCTCCTGTGGCTGCTGATCCGCAACAAGGGCCATGTGATCTCGCGGGACACCATCCTCAGCCGGGTCTGGGGAATTGAATTCGAGGGGGACTCCCGGGTCGTGGACAGCCACATCAAGAAACTGCGCAGTAAGCTGGGATATGAATCCCGCCACATCCGTACGGTCATTGGAACCGGCTACAGATTCGAGGACGAAGAATGAAAAGATGGGGAATTACCTTCAAGCTGTTCGTGATGACCGTGATCTTCTTCGTCTGTTTCTACGGGATGGTAATCCTCAGCCAGTTCCTGCTGTTCGACCGCTTCTACCAGACGCAGAAGGAGACCCGTGTGGAGAAGCATCTTAAGAGCTTCGGGACAAGCTACACCAAAGAAGCCTGGGGCAGAACCCGGACTTCCCGCGAGCTGGTGCGGTTCATGCTGCGCAATAAGACACAATTGGTGATTCTGAAGCTGGATGGCCGGATGAAGTCCGAAGATCCGTTCCGCATGAAGCTGATCGACGAGAAAGGCCAGACGCAGGTGATCCCCATGTCCCTGTTCATGAATCAGTTCGGGGATATGCTCCGCTCGGCCCATTTGCAAGAAAATGATCAGGTTACTATCCAGGGAGAGCTTGTCACTGGCGAGAATGACCTCAGCAATCAGTTCTTCCCGCTCACGATTACCAAACAGGGGTTACCTCCAGTAGGCGAGGAGGGGGAACTGGACAACACAAGCATTACCGGAACGATCACAGAGCTGGTCCTGCCGGATCTGAAAATATGGAATCCGCGCCAGGGTATTCTTTTCGAGGCCATAGAGGACTGGTTTCCTTTAAATTCGGGTCAGCTGGAGAGCCTGGGTAATCTGAATTTGGTCAAGGAAGAGTGGACGGCGCCCTGGAGCGGTATCCGCAACTCCGTGATGATTCTGCCCGTTAAGCAGGCAAGCGGGGAGATAGAGCTGTTGTTCTCGGTCACCTCATTGCAGGACGTTAAGGATTCCAATGAAGCGCTGCGCTGGTTCTTTTTATACCTGGGGCTTGGCGGGTTCGTGCTGATTCTGGTCCTGTCGCTGTTCTATTCCAAGATGGTGACCCGGCCCTTAATCAAGCTCAATAATACAGCCAAACGGATGGTGGCGCTCGATTTCACCGGCCATGCCTCCATCCGCCAGAAGGATGAGCTGGGCAACCTGTCCAGAAGTATGTTCACCTTGTCCCAAAGTCTGGACACTGCACTGGGTGAGCTTCGGGAGACGAATCAGCAGCTGGTGGAGGAGATGGAACAGAAGAAGAAGCTGGAGCAGATGCAGCAGGACTTTTTTGCCAGTGCCTCCCATGAGCTGAAGACGCCGCTTAGTATTATCAAGGGCTTCGCCGAAGGGCTGGAGGACGGGGTGAGCGCCGGCAAGCAGGATCATTACATCAAGGTCATTATCGAAGAGGCCGACAAGATGGAGTTCCTGGTAAAAGATATGCTGGACCTGGCCCGGCTGGAGTCCGGTACGATCAAGCTGCGCAAAAGCTCCTTCATGCTGAGCGAAATGACGGAGAAGGTTACGGGCAAACTGGTGCATTCCCTCCAGAATAAGCAGCTGGATGTGGTCATTATTCCGGCGAATGAATTGCCTGTATATGCGGATGCTACATGGATTGAACAGGTGCTCAGCAATCTGCTGACCAACGCGATCCGTCATGCTGAAGAGGGCAGTACCATAACCGTTAGGCTGGAGAGCCAGCCCAAGAAGCTTTTGTTCACCATACACAACAAAGGGGAGCGAATCCCCGAGGATCAGCTGGCGCATATCTGGGAGCGGTTCTACCGGATCGAGGCTTCACGCAGCCGTCTGACGGGCGGGACCGGACTCGGATTATCCATTGCGAAGCAGATTTTAGATATGCATGGCTGCCGGTATGCAGTGATGAACACCACGGACGGCGTCTGTTTTAGTGTAACCTTTGGAGGCTGAGCCGTCCCATTACTAACTTGTAAGGAAAGGAGTGAACAGCATGAAATGGAGCTGGCTGCCTTCAATGTGCACACTGGGAAACCTGGGCTTCGGATCAATTTCCCTGCTATTCACGATTGAAGAACGTTATGATCTTGCTTTATTAATGATACTGCTGGCTGCGATATGCGATGTCATGGACGGACTGCTCGCCCGGATGCTGCATTGCACCAGTGATTTCGGCAAACAATTGGACTCTTTGGCGGATATTATTTCTTTTGGCATCGCTCCCGTCTTTCTTATTCTGTTATACCGGCTGGAGAACGTGCAGTGGGTCGGACCTGTGGCTGCGGTCGCATTCCTGATCTGCGGGGCGCTGCGGCTGGCCAGATTCAATATCTCGGCTCCCTCCAAGGGCTTTGTGGGCATGCCGATTACGGCAGCCGGATTGCTTCTGTCGATGACCACACTTATAGGTGAACGGCTGAAGCCGGAAATGCTCATTTTAATTATGGGACTGTTGTCTATACTGATGATAAGCAGGGTTCCGTTCCCTTCGTTCAAAAAATTCGTTAACAGGAAGTGATTGTTCATGCCATGGGTCATCGAGATGATCTCACAATACGGTTATATAGCTATATTCGCGCTGCTGGCGCTGGGGCTTGTCGGACTTCCCGTTCCCGATGAGCTGCTGACGCTGTTCGTTGGCTATCTATCCTCTACCATGGTACTGGATTTCTCGCTTTCGGTTCTGGTCTGTTTCATAGGTTCGATTACAGGCATGCTGATCAGCTATACCATCGGTCTCAGAGTGGGGCAGCCTGTCGTGGACCGGTACGGGAAATGGGTAGGCCTGACGCCCAAACGGTTCGCCTATGTCAAACGCTGGTTTTTCCGGTTCGGCAACTGGACGATATTCATCGCTTATTTCGTTCCGGGCATCCGGCATGTGACCAGCTACATCTCAGGCATTAGCGCCATGTCCTTCCGAAAATACTTAATGGTCACCCTTGCCGGTGCCTTTATCTGGTCACTCCTGTTTGTCTCAATCGGTTATCTGATCGGTTCGAGGCTAAGCTTCGCTTAAGTTAAGTAATATTCTTTTATAATCAAACAGGATCTTACAGTGGCTATTCGTTCTGTTATATACTGCAAGTAGTATTTAAGGCTATGAAGCTAGGAATTATAGCGATACGAGGAGGTATGACTGTAATGCCAGAGTTACAAGATATAGTAATTGAAGAATACGTGCCGGCTAGGCACGCCGCTTCCATTGCCGAGATGTGGAACAGAAGCGCAGAGAGCTGGGGCGGAGAAGGAACGTACCGGACAGAGGAAA
The DNA here is from genome assembly GCF_042684125.1 of Paenibacillus rhizoplanae. Taxonomy (NCBI): domain Bacteria; kingdom Bacillati; phylum Bacillota; class Bacilli; order Caryophanales; family Paenibacillaceae; genus Paenibacillus; species Paenibacillus rhizoplanae. Next base: position 71,123 of record NZ_JBHUKY010000078.1, read on the forward strand.
GCGTGCTGCGGGAACATGAGAACAGCCCGATGCTCAAGTTGTTCCTGGCGGTAAGCGGCTCAGAGGTCATCGGATACTGCAGCTTCTCTCACTATAAAGAGGATACCGGGGCGCTATATATCGCTCTGCTCAACGTGAGACCGGATTACCATGGACGCAAGGTGGGCAAGGCGCTGGTAAGGCGTTCGATTGAAGAGACGATTAAGCTGGGCTGGCCGCGGCTGGATCTCTATACTTGGCCCGGTAATGTCAAGGCGGTGCCTACGTATAAGAAAAGCGGTTTTTTCTGGGAGAACCGGGATGATACGACTCACCTGATGAACTTCATTCCCTCGGTGCTTCAGACCGGAGCGGTGAAGTCTTATTTCGAGAAGATAGACTGGTATAACGACAGCATCCGTGAGATCAAGGTGGAGCCTGACGGTCATGGGGAAAACGGCTTTGACTATTTTACATATGAATGGCTGAAGGATGGCCTGTCGCTGAAAATGGAATATGAGCGGACCGGCCGTGGCCTGCGCCTCATTGAGACGGAGGATTACCGGATACAGGTAACGATTCCTGCGCAGCATGAGCTGCCGTTTGGAGCGGAATACCCTGTCATTTATGAAGCCGTTAATAAAAGCGGGAAGCCCTTGTCGCTCCAGATTAGCGGTAAAAGCAATGCGCAAATCCGCTTGGAGCTGGAGGCTGCTCAGGATATCGAATCCGAGGCACGGATCGAAGGCTGCTTCTTCATCTATCCGGTGAAGGAGGAGCAGAATCTCTATCAGACCCACCCTGTGGTCGAGGCAGAACTGCTCATTAACGGCCTGCCTGCTGTATTCAAGCTGGGCATTAAGCCGAAGTTCCCGGTCAAGGTGAAGCTCCAGGTACCGGACAGAACGCTTTTCGCGGGTGAAGAGGTGGAGCTGGATGTAACGGTGGAGAATGAGTACAGCACAGACACCGTGTTCAGCTTTGAGCTGCCGGAGGACGAGATTCTGTCGTTCAGTCAAAAGCGTTACACCGTAGAGGTTCCGGCCAAGAGCCGGCGAACCGTCACCGCAGCGGCCCGGCTGCTCGGGTACGGGATTTGGCACCATACAGTGAGCATCCGCAGTGCAGAAGAAGGAGACGATTCAGCTATACTGGAACAGGAGCTGAGCCTGGTCTTCACCGGAGCAGAGACGGTCTTCGGCGGCCCGACCGACAAGGACTGGATTATCAGCAATGGCCGCTATTCCGCCGTTCTGAACAAAACGAACCATTGGCTTACTTTTTTCCAGAACCGAAAATATCTGATGAACCTGCCTTATCCGAAGCTTGGACTGCCGTATACGAATGAATTCAATAAATTCTCGGCGCTGGATGTGAAGATCTCGAGGGATCAAGAGGCTATCGTGCTTGAGGCTACTTATGAGGTTGGTATCCGGGAAGGCTTGCTGCTGACGATGGTTGTGAAGCTGTTCAGCAACGGTATAGTCTCCCGTTATTTCAGAATCGACAACCCGCTGGCTACCGTTCAGGAGGAAGAACTGTTCCTGAGGGACGGCTTCCGCTTCAACCTGCATGGAGGCGTCATCCCTTACCGCGGCAAATATATAGATCTGAGCGCAGGGGCTGAAGCCACCGGCATGGATTACTGGGAAGCGCAGGAATTCACGGAGAACTGGATGTTCGCTGCGGATGAAGGCTTCTCCAGAGGGATTAGCTGGCCGTCAGAGCTTAAGCTGATTCAGGACTCGTGGATGCATGCCGTAGAGCATTCCCTGGGGCGGATTCCCGCCGGCGGGCGGAAGGAGACGCCGCCGCTGCGGATCGCTCTGGGTACCTGGAACAATTGGCAGGATTTCCGGGCCTATGCGCTGCAAAGCGGCAACAAGAATGCTGACGAACTGGCTACTACAGAACAGCTGGAGCTGAGCCTGAATAACGGAAATCCGTTCATAAGCGGTGAGGCTAAGCTTCTCCTTCAGGAGCAGAAGAAGAGCTATCTGGCGGGTGAAATTCGGATCTCTTCCGAAGCAGGCAGCATGGAGGAAGCCCGGCTAACGGTGCAAGAGGAAGAGAAGCTCAGAGAAGCAGCTCTGCCGCTGACAGTACCAGCAGGCGCTGCGCCGGATGTGCTGACCCTGCATCTGGATATGGACAGTTATGTGCAGGATCACTCCTTCCTGGTCTTGCCGGTCGCGGATGAACGTGTCCGGCAGGAGAGACTCACAGCAGAAGGGGCACAGGTACTGGCTGTGGACAACGGCATTCTGCGGATACAGGCCAGCCCTGACTTCGCGCCGGGATTGTTCTCACTTGCCCATCAGGGCGAGGAATGGCTTGAATCTTCTTTTCCGCAGCCGATTGCAAAGTCCTGGTGGAATCCTTGGGTAGGCGGAATCGTAACCAGTGTGGGCGACATTGCCTTGCGCAGCTTCATGGAGGAGCCGCTAACGGCTGATTTCGCCGAATTGACCGATAACAAGGGGAACCGCTGGTCGGGGATACGAATGAGTGTAACCATTCAGAAGAATGATAAATACAAAGGACTCGTACTACATCAGTATTTCATGCTGTTGCCGGGCGTTCCGGTGCTTGTCTCTACGGTACATGTGGAGCAGAATACAGGCGGCCCGCTATGCCCGTTGAAGCTTGAGACCTCAACCTTCTATACTGCCGCCTCCGACATGAAGGATGGCAGAGCGTACCTTAAGAACAGCAGAGGTCAAGAGCTTACCTACAAGTCAGGCCGTGGACAGGCAGAGGATGCCAGCCATAACGGGATTCTGCAAGTCGGTTCCATGGAACGCGAGCAGCGTCTATCACTAGTTACATCATTTAAGCATCCGTCACCTTCTCTGATGGTCAATTCCGTCGCGTTGACGTCTTATGCGGAGGAGTACCTGCATCTGCAGGATTGCAAGGAGCAGTTCAGCAAGCCGCAATTCTATCTGATCTCGGATCTCCAGGTACCTGAGCAGGCCTATGGCGATCTGCTGTCGATCCGGTTCAAGAAGTGAGCCAGAGAAAGGAAGCTTCTATGAAAATCATTGACGCACATGTGCATTATTCCAATATTGCAGCCTTCCACGAAACGGCGCAGACCTTGGCGCATATCGATTATACCGGCGAGGGACTCCTGGAGGAGTTCCGCCGCAGCGGTGTCATTGCCGGAGTTGGCATGGGAGTGACCGAGACGGTTGCCGGAGCTTTTCCCGATTCCGCTGCCCTCAATCCTATGCTGCTTGACCTGAGCGAGACACTGCCGGACAATCTGTTCACCTGCGTGGGCATTAACCCGCTCACCCTTCATCTGGAGGGGCAGCTCGAAGCACTGGAGCAATCGCTGCAGCGCTCCGATGTCGTTGGCATCAAGCTGTACGCCGGGTATTACCACTTCAATGTGGGGGATGAGATCTATGATCCGGTCTACAAGCTGGCTGCGGCCTACGGTCTGCCGGTAGTCATTCATGGCGGACTGACTTACGCGGACCAGGGATTGTTGAAGTATTCCCACCCGCTGTCCATGGAGGAGACCTTCCTGAAGCACCGGGAGATTACCTTTATGCTCTGCCACCTGGGCGATCCTTGGGTTATGGACACCGCAGCTCTGCTGGAAAAGAATCCTAACCTCTACACGGATTTGTCCGGCTGGATTGTCGGCGATCAGGCCAAGGTGGACCGGCTGCTGACCGAGCAGACCTATACCGATCATTTCCGCCGGGCGCTGGTGTTCGCCGAGAAATACGACCGGCTGGTTTTCGGCACAGACTGGCCGCTGGTCCCGCTGGACGCTTATATTACCTTCGTGAAGCACCTGGTGCCGGAAGACTATCATGAGGATGTCTTTTATAACAACGCACTCCGCGTGTTCCCTAAGCTTGCGGAGCGGATCAGAGAACTGAATCTGTAAGGTTTGTGTGCTTCCCCCCGGAATGGTGTTCCGGGGGTTTTTGCATTATTGCGCTGGGAAGCGGGGCGGGCTACTTCTTCTAAGGAACGACCTGTGGTAAGCTGAGATTTGTACAGCATCAGCTTTAACACTGTAAGTGATTGTATTTCCTGCAATAGAAAAGGCATAGCTGACCCTAAAATGAGATTCTATTGTATTTCATACAGTGGAATGTTGTGTTTTGGGTGAAAAATGGCTTTTTTTCAATATTCAATTGTACGGAATACAATAGATGCTATTTCGAAGCCTTTTTTACAGCAATCTATTGTACAAAATGCAGTTACTATCGTTCAAGTGCCTACAGCATCCGACTGCCTGCTGTGCGAATGAGACGCTGGCGCGATAAGGTCCGGTAATGGTCATATTCACAAAGGGAATGACACCATTCTTGAATTCCTTGCACAGAACCCTATCCACTAACACAACGGGGTATACACATCCAGAAAGGACGTACAGATGAAGAAAGTTATTGTGATCGGAGCAGGTATTCTCGGGGCATCGGCTGCCTACCAGCTGGCAGTGATGGGCGCAGAGGTGCTGATTATAGACCGTCAAGACCCTGGACAAGCTACGGATGCAGCCGCAGGCATTATCTGTCCCTGGCTGTCGCAGCGGCGCAATCAGGCCTGGTACCGGCTGGCGAAGTCGGGGGCGCGGTTCTATCCCGAGTTGATTAGCCAGCTTAAGGAAGGGGGCGAAGCGCATACCGGTTATGCCAGGGTTGGAGCGCTTAGTATACATACGGATGAAGGTAAGCTCGACAAAATAGAAGAGCGGGCACGAATGCGGCTGGCAGATGCCCCGGAGATCGGAGTCATCACGCGGCTTAGCGCACAGCAGACCCGTGAACGTTTCCCGCTGCTGGCAGAAGGATACGCCTCGGTTCATATCAGCGGTGCTGCCAGAGTGGATGGCCGTGCCTTGCGGGACGCTCTCCTTCATTCTGCACAGCAGCAGGGCGCGGTCATGGTTACCGGAGACGCTACGCTTGCCTTTGAACCGGGCCGGGTAACGGGAGTCCACGCAGGGGGACACTATTATCCGGCGGATGAAGTGATTATCTGTGCAGGCGCATGGGCGAACCCGGTGCTCCGGCCGCTTGGTATTGACTTCAAGGTGAGCTACCAAAAGGGGCAGATCATGCATTTGCAGGTATCTGACCACAAGGATACGGAAGTCTGGCCGGTGGTGATTCCGCCAAGCGATCAATACCTGCTCGCTTTTGCCCGGCAGCAGATTGTTATCGGAGCTACTCATGAGAATGACATAGAAGGATATAATACCAGAGTGACCGTCGGCGGAATGCAGGAGATTCTGGCTAAGGGACTGGAAGTAGCGCCTGGACTGGCGGACGGTACCTATAGTGAAGTGAGGGTCGGCTTCCGTCCGTTCACTCCGGGATTTCTGCCGGTCATAGGGGCTGTTCCCGGGTGGAGCGGAGTCCTTGCGGCCAATGGTCTGGGAGCTTCAGGACTTACGATGGGGCCGTATATCGGTTATCAGCTGGCGAAGCTGGCACTCGGCAGAGAGCCTGATCTGGAGCTGGACGATTATAGCCTTCAGAGAGCCATTATGGGCGGATGATAACGAATACATTTCCTTCATTGGAACATTATGATTCAATTCGGATTGCCGGATGAATTTTTGTTTGACAGAAGTGAAGGTCTGATCCATAATACAATCCATACTAAACATATATGATTTATAGGAAGGGTGGATCACACGTGATTAATTTAAAAGCTTCTATGAGAAAAACAGCAGGGCTGGGCACACTTGCGGTATTGTTCGTATCGCTGCTTGCCGGCTGCTCCGGGTCTGCTAATCCTGCGGATTCGAGTAATGGGGCTAAGGCAAGTACGGCTCCAGCCGCAACGGAAAGTGTAAGCACAGCAGAGCCTGCAACTGGAGGCACCTTCGTGTATGGCCGCCCGGCTTCCGTAACGTCGTTTGATCTGCATAACCAGATAACATCGAATAACGCATTTGCGATTGATAAAGTGTTTGAGTCACTGGTTGCTTTTGACAGCAAGGGTGAAATTACGGATCAGCTTGCAGCCTCGCATACGATCAGCGAAGACGGCTTAACTTATACGTTTGTGCTGCGTGACGGCCTGAAGTTCTCGAACGGCACGCCGGTGACACCAGAGGATGCGGTATTCTCCCTGCAGCGGCATCTGAAGGTTGGCGGTCCGCTGGCTATCTCGGCCAAGGTGGATGCGGTGAAGGCACAGGATGAGAAGACACTCGTAATCACGCTAAAAGAACCCTATACCCCGTTCATCTCGGAGCTGTCGAACTTCTCGAACGGCATACTCCCGAATAACTTCGGCGGAGTAACCGAAGAGGAATTCTTCAAGAAGCCGGTAGGCACCGGGCCGTTCGTGATCGAGACATGGGACCCGGCAGGTGATGTGACCTTCACCAAGAATACCAACTACTGGAAGGAAGGCCAGCCTTATATCGACAAGCTTGTCTATAAGCTGATCCAGGATGACAGTCAGGCGATCAACCAGCTTAAAGCCGGAGCGGTGAATGCAGTTGAAGCCCTGTCGCTACAGAATGCGGGCGAGATCAAGGATGGTGCAGACACAACAGTGGTAACGAACGGCAGCTGGGTGACTGAACAGCTCTTCTTCAACACACTGGATAAGCACTTCTCCGATGTGCATGTCCGCCGGGCACTGGCACTGGCGCTTGACCGTGACGGCCTGACCAAGGCCTTGACCTTCGGCTATGCGCAGACGGCGACTTCCCTGCTGCCGTCAACGATCCCTTACAATGCCAATGACAAGATCAAGGCACTGAGCTTCGATCCGGCGGCTGCCAAGGCAGAGCTGGCCAAATCGGCCTTCCCTGACGGATTCTCCACCAAGCTGCTGGTTGCTTCCGGCAACAGCACCCGGGCTCAGGAAGCCCAGATTATCCAGGCCGCCGGCCAGGCGATCGGGATCAAGATTGAGATTGAATCGGTGGAGCTGGCTACCTTCCGCGAACGCTTTTTCGCTTATGATTTCGCGGCGATGCTGAACAGCGGTCAGGCGGATTCCCCGGAAGCGAACTCGATCTTGGCGTTCCAGACCGACCCGGAAGGCTTCAGCAAATCGTACTGGACGCATTACACGAATGAGAAGGTAACCAAGCTGCTGTATGAAGGCCAGAAAACAGCTGATGGTGAAGGACGGGCTACGATCTACACCGAGCTTTTACAGACGCTTGCCGATGAAGTTCCTTACATTCCGCTGTACTATCCGGATATCCTGATCGGCGCGCGGTCTTCTGTAGACGGACTTGTGGTTCTGCCTAACGGCAGCATCCGTCTGGAAGATGTCCGACTAGCTAAATGATGAAATCCAAGCTGACCCTGAGCGGTGCAGCTGGAAACAACGGTTCTTACAAGTGGCTGGCCTTAGCCCTTGTAAGAGCCTTACTTGTTATCCTCTGCGTAATGACGGCGGTCTTTTTCCTGATCCGAATTGTACCCGGCGACCCCGCCAAAATGATTCTCGGTGAATACAGCACACCTGAAGCGCTTAAGAATATGCACCACACACTGGGACTGGATCTCTCCTTATGGGATCAGTTCACCCGGTTCGTGAAGCTGCTTTTCACTCAGGGAGATACCGGAAACTCTATTATTGCCGGCACCTCGTCGAGAGAGCTGATTGCAGAGCGTGCTCCGGTCACACTACTGCTGATTATAATCGCCTCGGGGCTTGCGATCATTACAGCACTCCTGCTGGCAACGGTTGCTGCCACCCACAAGGACAAGCTGCTCGACCATCTGATCCGCATTATTCCAGCGGTCACCCTCGGGATGCCGGTCTTCTGGGTTGGGATTCTGTTCATTTTGTTCTTCAGCGTGCGGCTGGGCTGGTTCCCCGTAGGGGGAATTGGCGAGGGCTGGTCGGGTACGCTCCATAGTCTGGTGCTACCGGCGGTCACGATTGCTTTTTCACAGATTCCTACGCTGGTCCGCTCGCTGCGTGCGCAAATGCTGGAGGTGCTTGAATCCGAATTCGTTGTCACTCTACGGGCAGCTGGAATCCCGTCCAGAGTGATCCTGTTCAAGCATGTGCTGCGCAATTCGGCATTGCCTACCTTGATGCTGCTGGGAGTGAATGTGTCCTACCTGATCGGGGGAACGCTCGTTGTGGAGCAGGTTTTCGGCATCAAGGGCATCGGCAGCCTGCTGTTCACCTCCATCTCGAATAGGGATTTTCCGGTGATTCAGGGGATTGCGCTCTATTGTGCACTGGCTGTTGTGATCATCAGTGTGCTGATCGAAATTATCTCCGGGTGGCTTGATCCCAGAACGAAGGGCAAATCATGAATACTACACAGATAGACACAACCCTCCCGGACACCCTGAAGCCCGCAAGCGGACTCCGAAGAGTACTTAACACCCCGTCACTACTGATCGGGATCATTATGTTCGCTATACTTATACTGCTTGCTATATTCATTCCTTACTTAAGTCCCTATAATCCGACGGAGCAGAATCTGAGCGCCTTCCTGCAGCCGCCTTCCGCAGCCCACTGGCTCGGTACCGACCAGCTTGGCCGTGATTTGTTCACCAGATTGGTCTATGCCGCCCGGACAGATCTGACGATCATGGTGCTGGCTGAGATTATTCCGTTCTGCACGGGCGTCATGCTGGGCATGATCTCGGGGTACTATGGCAAATGGACCGACAGAATCATATCGCTGATCACGGACACTTTTATCGCCTTCCCGTTCTATCTGATCGTCATTATCGTGGCCTTCGCCAGCGGGGCAGGGGAGCGCGGAATCTACATCACCTTCATTCTCGTAGGCTGGATTGTCTTCGCCCGTGTGGTCAGAGGACTCAGCGCTTCCTTCCGTAAGCAGGAATGGATTGCCTCGGCGCAGACGCTTGGTCTGCCCGGACACCGCATCCTTCTGCGCCATCTTCTGCCGAATGTATTGCCGCAAGCCGTTGTCGTGCTGATGACGGATATGATCGGACTCCTGGTAGCCATTGTTACGCTGGGTTATCTGGGCATCGGGATTGCCCCGCCTACGCCGGACTGGGGAACGATGATCGCAGACGGACAACCCTTCATTACCACAGCCTGGTGGCTGTCGGCGGTTCCCGGCTTCGCAGTCGTGTATACAGGAATTGCGTTGTCTCTCCTGGGAGACGGACTGGCCGATATCTGGAGGAGAAAAGGATGACCACACAACCTGTACTTGAACTCGAAAAATTGACACTCGCAGCCTCTTCCACAGAAATCCTGGTCAACAGCGTCAGCTTCTCCCTTGAACGCGGCGAAAGCCTGGGACTAGTCGGCGAGTCCGGCTCCGGCAAATCGCTGACGCTGCGGGCCATTCTCGGCCTGCTTCCGCGCGGTGTGGAGCAGACCGGAGGAACGGTCCGCAGCAAGGTAAGCAGTGCAATGGTGTTTCAGGACCCCAGAGGAGCGCTGGACCCGCTCTGCCCGGTAGTGAAGCAGCTGACCGAGGTTGTTTATTACAGACAGAGAACCAGCCATAAGGCTGCACGGCGCATTGCCCTGGAGCTGCTTGAACGGCTCGGTCTTCCAGCTTCGCTGAAGACAACAGACCGCTACCCGGGCCAGCTCTCCGGCGGCCAGTGTCAGCGTGTGGTCATTGCTCTGGCGCTGGCCTGCAAGCCGGGCATTCTGCTCTGCGATGAGCCGACCACCGCGCTGGATGTGACGGTTCAGCGCCAGATTATAGATACGATTACGAGTCTGCAGCAGGAGCTGGGCTTTGCCATGGTCTTTGTGACCCACAACCTGGCGATTGCCGCCAATCTCTGCTCCAGACTGGTTGTAATGAAGCAGGGCCGGATCATTGAGCAAGGCGAGACACATAGCCTGCTGCGGCATCCGGCTGAGGCTTACACACAGATGCTAATGGATTCGGTGCTCCCTCTGCCGGAGCTGGAAGGAGGCGGGGGCTCATGGAAATAGCATTACAGGTGCAGGATATAACCGTCCGTTATGGCGGATTCACCGCCCTCGATCAGATCCGGCTGGAGCTTGCGCGGCATACCACGCTGGGGCTTGTCGGTGAGTCCGGCTCCGGGAAGTCTACGCTGGCCCGGGTCATTGCGGGACTGATCACCCCGGATGAAGGACAGCTTCTGCTGGGTGCGGAGCCGTTAGGGAAGAAGCGGAGCAAGGCACAGCATAAGCAGATTCAGATGATTTTTCAGAACCCGGATTCTTCGCTGAATCCCCGGCATACCGTCCGGCAGATTCTGGCTGAAGCCTTGCTGTTCCACCGGATTGTAGAACGTTCGCAGGTGGAGCGCAGAAGTAAGGAGCTGCTTAGCCGGGTGCAGCTGGATGCCAAGTCTCTGGACAGATATCCGCATGAATTCTCCGGCGGCCAGCGCCAGCGGATCGCCATTGCCCGTGCGCTTAGCGTGGAGCCTAGCCTGCTGATCGCCGATGAGCCTACCAGCGCACTGGATGTCTCGGTGCAGCGCAGCGTGCTGGAGCTATTCCATACGCTGCAGGCCGAGCTTAATCTTACGATGCTGTTCATCTCCCATGATCTGGGAGTTATTCATGCCGTCAGTGATACCGTCGCTGTGATGCGTCAAGGGCAGCTGGTCGAGGTAAATTCTAAGGATGAATTCTTCGTCCGGCCCCAGCATGAATACAGCCGTGAGCTATTGTCTGCGGTACCCAAGATGCCGCAATATTGAACATTCAACACATCAGGAGGAATATATGAACCGTCAAACTACAGGATTCGTACCACTCACGCTATCTGAGCTGGACACATTAACACAGCAGCTGTCACGGCTATTAGGGACACAGCATCCTCCGGTAATTATTCCGGGGGAGGCGATTCTAGGCATTGAGGCGGTAGCGGCAGGAATTGCAGCGCCGGGACGTACGATTCTGAACATAGTGACCGGACCTTACGGCAGCTTGTTCGGCGAGTGGCTTACGCGCGGCGGGGCCACAGTGGCGGAAGTGAAGGTTCCCTTCGACCAGGTGGTTACGGTAGAGGAGGTGGCCGCAGCGATTGAGCTGCATCAGCCGGTTGCGATTTCTTTGGTGCAGGCTGAGGTGGTTACAGGCGGCTCGAACCCTGCGGAGGAGATCTTCAAGCTGGCCCGCAGGCATGACCTGATTACGGTAACGGATTCCGTGTCGGCTGTCGGGGGAGAGGCGCTGTCCGTGGATGAGTGGGCAGTAGATTTCGCAGTGATGGGTGCGCAAAAAGCACTCGCCGGTCCTAACGGAATCAGCGCGGTCAGTATTTCTCCCCGCGGCTGGGCCTTCCTGGAGTCGAACGAACGGGCTCCGCGCAATTCCATTCTGTCCTTGCTGGATCTGCAGCGGTCCCCGGATGGCGCAGCGCAGCTCCGCGTCCCGCCGAATATCCCGGTCCTGGAAGCCAGAGCTCTAATCGAAGCACTGGAGGCTGTTGCCGAAGAGGGACTGTCACAGGTAATCCAGCGGCATGAACGCGCGGCGGCTTCTGCTGTCGCCGGAATCTCGGAGCTTGGGCTTGCGCCTTGGCAGAAGGACAGCAGACATTATTCTACGCTGACTACGACTATTCGGGTTGACGAGCAGCCGCTTCTGCTGATCAAGCAGCCTATCGGTATCGTAGCTCCCGGGGACGGCGAGTTATTCGGTCAATTGCTGCGGATGAACCATTTCGGAACGAACGCCAGCCGCGAGAGTGTGGAGGCGGCGGTACAGACGCTGGCCAGACTGCTGAAGCTGGATGCTGAACCGGCAGTGCAGGCCGTCCGCCAGGTCTGGGGGGAAGCGGAATGATCCTCAAGCAGCCGCAATTTCAGGCATACACGGGAATTCATATTGCAGGTACCCAGGGGAAACGCTTCGATATCGAGATTACGAACGGAAGGTTCACCGCAGTGGCTGAAGCGGTGCCGCAGCCGGAACAGGCGGAAGGCTCCCGGCAGCAGCAGCTATGGATCAGTCCGGGCATTCTGGATCTGCATACCCATCTGGCCTGGACCGACTTCGACCATGAGGATCAGCTCCGCCGGGACCCCCGAGAGATTGAGGTGATGCAGGCGGAGGCCTTCGCCGCTACCTTGCGGACGGGGGTAACAACAGCCCGCGACGCCGGCGGTATTCTGCCTGCCACGATCCGGCATCTCGTGAAGTATTACCAGCAGCCGCTGCGGGTAGAGACCAGCAGTGAAATGCTGGGAGCTGCCGATGCCAAGGGGATCAAGCATCTGGAGAACCGCCTGACGGAGATCTACGCGACCGGGGCAGGCTGGGTCAAAATCATGGCGACCGGCGGCCTTGGCGCTGAGACCGAGAAGGTCACGGAGCCAAACTTCTCCGAGGAGGAGTTCGGCTTCATCGTCCGACATGCCCATGCGAACGGGAAGAAGGTTCTGGTGCATACCTGGGGCGGGGTAACGATTGACTGGTCCATTCAGGCCGGTGTGGAATCTATTGAGCACGGGATGTTCATGACCTGGGATCAGGCCGGAAGACTGGCCGAATCCGGCGTGGCTTATGTGCCGACCACTTCTATCTACCGGATCGCTGCTGATCCGAAGGGAGTGCTGGCGCTAAGTCCGCTCATCTGTGAACGGGCAGCCCGGGCAGCTGATGCTCACGCTATAGCGCTTGGATATGCCAGAGAGGCGGGGGTGCGGCTGGGCTTCGGCACCGATTACGCTACGCCTGCGCTGCATGGCTACAACCTGCAGGAATTCGACACCCTGCTGGACTACGGGCTGAGCCGGGCGGAAGTATGGCGGTCAGCCACCGAAGACGCGGCCGGGATTCTCGGAAGCGGCCATGAGCTGGGCCGGATAGCGGAAGGCTATATATCTGATGCCGTCATCTACGCCGCCGATCCGTATCAGGCCAAGAATGCAGATCAGCTACGCACAAGTATTGTTACGGTTATTACCGGCGCGCAGGAAGAGGATTTACTGTAACGGATGTGCAAAGAGGCTGTCCTTTCTGATGAAGGACAGCCTTCTTGCGGTCTGATGGCCGAGGCCAAATGTAATCGAAAAACCGATCACATTAGGGCACCACGGAGGTGAGTGGCCCAATGTAATCGAAAAACCGATCACAATTGGACCCGGTGCGCATCTATCAAGCTAATTTCCTTTCCCCGTCAGGGTCGATATTGTTCCAATTGTACTAATCAAAGCTCAGTATACTGCTTAACCACTTGATCCAGATAGGCTTCCACCTCAGGCGTCTTTTGATTACCAAAAGTATTCAGAAGCGTTACCAGCTTAACCAAGATGTTCAGCACTTTGTTATCGCCTGTTCCCTTCGTTTGGGCATGGTCGTAGGCCCGGCGCAGTTCAGGGTCGAGTGCATTAGTGTCGTAATCGTAGGCTGGGGTGTTATCCGAGCCAAGTAGTACTAGGGGAACCGTATAGGATAATTCATTGCGGATGGCCGCCGTCCGGTTCGACTTCGGATAATCCTGGACGAAATCACTCATGTTGGCCGCTCTGCCGATCAGCTCATCCCAGGTAATTACAATGCCGGCGTCGAAGGTAGACGGCTTGTTGCTCTCCGTTGCCATGATATCAATATAAGCGGCGATATCCTTGCTGACATAAGGCTTGAATGCCTTGAAGCCCTCATAATGCATGACCGGATAATACATGCCTTCGCTGGTCTCCAGCTTGTAACCTTTATCCCAGATTTCCTCCATCAACTTGCGGACCGCAGGCGCTTTAACCCGCTTCAGGATCTCCGTATAGGTCATATCGTTGTTAATTTGGGCATCCCACAGCGCCTTTTGTACAGAATCACTATACAACTTCTCGGAGAACCGTTCTAAGCCGGCCTTTTGGACATTCTCAAGTTGAAGGGTCATTACTGTGCCGTACCAGGAGCCAGCTTTGGAGATATGATTCATAAGATATTTGCGTGCCTGGGCCTGGCTTGCGGGATTGCTGACATATTTGCGGAACTGGTTATAGACCGCCTGAGCATCCGCTGTGGATGCCGCAGCCACTGGCTGTGCACCTGCAAACACTGTGCCGCCTGCCAGAGTCAGCGATGTACCGAGCAGCACCGCTCTTGCTGTTTTTGCTAAGGAATCTGGTAATGTTCTCATTATGTACCTCCTAATGGGATAAGATGCTTTCTGCAACGCCTATATAAATTGAACTTAAGGATTTAAGTTAAGGGAAAAGTGGCGGAGGGGAATTTTGGAACTGGAGGAGCGGTAGCGACCGCCTTTGTCTGCGGATTTCTACCGTTAAAAACGGGATAAATCATGAAATCTGCTGACAACAGCGGCCGGAAGTCCAAAACTTCTCTGGAGTCACGGCACATCCCAAAACATAAAAGCCATTAGTTCAATCTATCCTATCTATTTGGACAAATCTGGGCTCGATGAATCGGGCGGCCTTTCCGGAAATAACGCTTGACTTGGAACGCATTTCATAACCTATAGTTCAGTGGAAGACTAGACAAAGGGGAGAAGAGGACATGAATCAGACCAGCAGCAAGATTATTTTCATCGATATTGACGGAACGCTTCTCATGGAGAATGGAATGGTCCCGGAATCGGCAGTGCAGGCGTGCAAGCAGGCAAGGGAGAATGGACATTTGCTGTACCTGTGCACCGGACGCTCCAAGGCTGAAATCTATGATTATATCTGGGAGATCGGGTTCGACGGGTTGATTGGAGCCGCAGGCGGATATGTGGAGAGCGGTGGTGAAATGCTTTATCATAAAAAAGTGACCCCGGAGGATGCAAAGCATTTGATCGATTATTTTAACGCGAATGGGGTCGATTTCATTCTGGAATCCAATACGGCGCTTCACGGCAGCCGCCATTTACAGCCGCATCTGGAACGCAGAATCTATGGCGACTTGCTGAATGAACCAGAGGCGCAGGAGAGAAAACGGCAGTCGCCCCACCCTTATATCGCAACGCTTACTTATGGGGACGAGGAATTATATCTGGATGACGTTAATAAGGTATGCTTCTTGGAGAGCAGTCTGCCCTTTGATCAGATTCAGGAGGAATTACAGGACCGGTTCACGGCGATTCAGTGCTCCATCCCGATCTTCGGGGAGAACAGCGGGGAGCTGATGATGCCTGGCGTTCATAAGGCTGCGGCTATTGCTGATGTCCTGCATCATTTGAATATCCCGCTTGAGGACAGTATGGCGATTGGCGATGGACTTAACGATCTGGAGATGCTGGAATATGTCCAGGTGGGGGTTGCTATGGGCAATGCCCGCGAGCCGCTCAAAGCAATTGCTGACGATATCACCGATTCGATTGAGAACGATGGACTATATAATTGCTTCCTGAAGTACGGACTGATCTGACTAACGGGTTGATCTCCGGGAAGACTCGTGTTAGAATGCACTTAATTAAGCGATTGGAGTTGAAGAGTATCGTGCGGACATTTCTTGCGTAATGTAACCAATAAACAAGCGTTATTTGTGGCGCGCAATTTATGGTTTATATGCAGGAAGGGTCTGCCTCTTTTCACTCTGGTCCAAATATCCTTATTCAAGTCTGCCTGGAGGTAAGTGTCCGGGGAACAGATTTGCTGTGTTTATTTGAGCTGCGGGAGGAGAACCTTCTTGCAGCTTTTATTTTTTTGAATACAGGAGGATAAGTGTATGTCTTTGATTAATGTGAGCAAGCTGACTTTTGCCTATGAGGGCACTTACGATAATATTTTTGAGAATGTGAGCTTTCAGCTGGATACAGATTGGAAATTGGGGTTCACCGGACGCAACGGCCGCGGCAAAACAACCTTCCTGAACCTGCTGCTCGGCAAATATGAATACAGCGGGACGATATCCGCACAGGTGGGCTTCGAGTATTTCCCGTTTGCGGTGGCTGACCCTGCGGCTCTGACCGTGGATGTGATGCAGGAGATTGACCCGGAGATGGAGCAATGGAAGCTGATGCGCGAGCTGTCGCTGCTGCGGGTGTCCGAGGATACGCTGTACCGGCCGTTTGAATCGCTATCGAACGGGGAGCAGACGAAGGTGCTGCTGGCCGCTCTGTTCGTGCGCGAGAACCAGTTCCTGCTCATTGACGAGCCGACGAACCATCTGGATGCGAAGGGCCGGAAGCTGGTCAGTGACTATCTGCGTACGAAGAGCGGGTATATTCTGGTGTCGCATGACCGTGCTTTTCTCGATAACTGTGTGGACCATATCTTGTCGATTAACAAGACCAATATTGAGATCCAGAAGGGCAACTTCAGCAGCTGGTGGGAGAACAAGTCCAGGCAGGATCAGTTCGAGCTGGCGGAGGATGAGAAGCTGCGGAAGGACATCAAGCGCTTATCGGACTCTGCCAAAAGAACGGGCGGCTGGGCGCATGAAGTCGAGAAATCCAAGAATGGCACCCGGAGCTCCGGCAACAAATTGGATAAGGGCTATGTCGGCCACAAGGCCGCCAAGATGATGAAGCGTTCCAAGTCGATTCAGCAGCGGCAGGAATCCGCCATCGCCGAGAAGTCGAAGCTGCTGCGGAATCTGGAGAGCGCAGACAGTCTGAAGATCGCACAGCTTCCTTATCATAAGCAGCAATTGGTGGAGCTGGAGGAGCTGTCGATCCGCTATGAGGACACAATAGTATGCTCCGGCGTTAGCTTCGCTCTGGAACAGGGGGACCGGATCTCCCTCTCCGGGAGTAACGGCTCAGGCAAATCAAGCATTCTGAAGCTGATCTGCGGCGAGGACATAAGCTATACCGGCCACTTCGCGCGGGACAGCCAGTTGTCTATCTCTTATGTATCCCAGGATACTTCGCAGCTCAAGGGAGACTTAAGTGAATATGCGCGAGAGCAGGGGATCGACGAGAGCCTGTTCAAGTCGATTCTGCGGAAGCTCGATTTCTCACGGCTGCAATTCGAGAAGGATATGTCCACGTACAGCGGCGGGCAGAAGAAAAAGGTGCTGATTGCCGCCAGCCTCAGCGAGCAGGTGCATCTGCACATCTGGGATGAACCGCTCAACTTCATCGATGTCATCTCCCGGATGCAGATCGAGGAGCTGCTGCTGGAATATACACCGACGATCCTGTTCGTGGAGCATGACCGCGAATTCTGCGCGAATATCGCGACTAAGCAGGTTGTACTCGACTAAGCAGGTATCAAATCTGTACCGGAAGCTCAAATTGTTCCTTCAACCGCTTGATGTCGGCCCGCGGGGGAGCGCCAAACATACGGGAATATTCCCGGCTGAACTGTGAGGCGCTCTCGTAGCCGACCCGGAAGGCAACATCGGCTGCATCTGCAGACTCGGCTAATAACAGGCGGCGAGCCTCCTGCAGGCGCAGCTGCTTCTGGAACTGGATCGGGCTCATAGCCGTAACTTCCTTGAAGTTGCGGTGGAATGCGGAGACGCTCATATTGGCGATATCGGCCAGCTCGTCAATCCGCAGAGCCTGTTCGCTATGGCTGACAATCTGTTCAATTGCTTCCCTGATCCGGTAAGTGCTGCTGCCTTCCATGGCAATCTGGGCCAGCGTTACTCCATACGGTCCCTGCAGCAGTTTATACAGAATTTCCTTAGTATATAGAGGGGCAAGGAACGGGATGTCTTTGGGAGTATCGAGCAACCGCGCCAGACGGAGAAGCGCATCCAGCAGATCCGTGTCGATGTGTCCGACGAATAAGGCAAGCCGGGCATTCTCCCGGGGGAGAATCTGCAGCTGCGATTCATGGAGGACCTCCAGAATCTGGTTTTGAGTGAATTCCATTTTGAAGCTTAAATAGGGAACCTCCGGGGACGCCTTAATCACTTGTCCCACTACCGGCAGGTTCATTGAAGCCACCAGAAAATCAGAAGAGGTATACACAAAATGCTCCTGAGCCAGCATAATCTCCTTCACGCCTTGGGTAATGAAGCAGAAACACGGGTTATAGACTCGGTAAGCAGGCTCACTCGCCTGGGAGTAACGGATGAATTGCAGTGCGGGCACGGCCGTTTCATGAGCGCCGTCCCGGCCGGTATGCCGCTCAATCAGCCGGCACAGCTCAAGCTTTTGCGTTACGATTGCTTCGGTCACTTGAGAGCCTCCTTAGGTTCATATGGTTTCATTATAGGGCATATCCGGCGGGAGTGTTAATGAGAACGGTAGTATTAGGCAATCATTCGCGACTATTGTGATAACGCCAATCCATTATCTGTTGCACAATAAGAGAGACTGATATATACACTATTCTCAGGAAAGCAGGGTACAAGCGAATGGAATATACAAAAATGGGCAATACCGGCCTTGATGTCTCCAGACTGTGCCTGGGCTGTATGAGCTTTGGCGATGCCAAGCGCTGGGTGCACCCTTGGGTGCTGGATGAAGAGCAAAGCCGGACGATGATTCGTACCGCACTGGACCTGGGTATTAATTTCTTCGATACGGCCAATGTCTATTCGGATGGCACGAGTGAAGAAATGCTCGGACGGGCTTTGAAGGACATGACTACTAGGGATGAGGTGGTGATTGCCACCAAAGTATTCTTCCCTATGCGAACCGGACCGAATGGCGGGGGCTTGTCCCGCAAGGCGATTATGAGCGAGATCGACCACAGCCTGCAGCGGCTGGGCACCGATTATGTCGATCTGTACCAGATTCACCGCTGGGATTATACTACGCCGATTGAAGAAACGATGGAAGCCCTGCATGATGTGGTGAAGGCGGGAAAAGCCCGCTACATTGGCGCTTCCGCCATGTATGCCTGGCAGTTCCAGAAGGCGCTGCATGTTGCTGATATGAACGGCTGGACCCGGTTCGTCTCCATGCAGAACCATCTGAATCTCATCTATCGTGAAGAGGAACGTGAGATGCTGCCGCTCTGCAAGGAAGAGGGCATCGCGGTCATCCCCTACAGTCCGCTGGCCTCCGGCCGGTTGACCCGGGACTGGACGGAATCTACGCTGCGCTCGGAAACGGATCAGGTACAGAGATCCAAATATGACGCTACAGCCGATAAGGACCGCCTGATTGTTGAGCAGGTGGCTGCCATTGCGACGGAGCGCGGAGTTCCACGCATCCATGTTGCACTGGCCTGGCTGCTGCAGAAACAGCCGGTAACTGCGCCGATTATCGGGGCGACGAAGCTGTCGCATATTACCGATGCGGTGGGTGCGTTATCCCTTCAGCTGACAGCTGAAGAGATTACCCGGCTGGAAGAGCATTACGTCCCGCATGCCATCGTTGGAGCGCTTTAAAAGTTTCTATTCAGCAGACAACGGAATCAGTTTCATCCATTGAGCGCGTGCCGGTATCCTTCCGGCATGCGCTTTTTGCTGGAGCAGGAAACAGCCCTGCCTAGGGAGAAACTAACAGGGAGCCGGGAAGTGCTGGCGGAGCGTTTGATTAAGGATTAGACCGGAGGCTGGATGCGCAGTGATGAACTGCTGGATTCATGCTGGCATCTGGCCGCAAGAGTATAGAGATTACCATGATTAGGAGTGATAATTGTGCTGTCAAAGATCAGTCTTGAAGGCGAGTGGAAGCTGCAACTGGAAGAGAAGGGGAAGGGACTGGTATTACCTTTTACCGATGCACTCATGCTGCCGGGAACTACGTCCCATGCCCGTAAAGGGCCGAAGAACAACGAGATTCTCGTAGGTGCACTAACGGATGAATATCTGTTCGAAGGACCGGTCTGGTACTCCAGAGAAGTTGTGATTCCAGTAGAGCTGGCGGGTAAGCGCTGCTGCTTATATCTGGAACGTACAAGGCTTACCACCCTCTGGCTGGACGGTCACGAGATCGGCAGCCGCGACAGCTTGAATACTCCGCATGTATATGAGCTGCCGCAGCTGCAGCGCGGGAGTCATACGCTTACTATCCGGGTGGACAACACCGGCTATCCGACCAAAGGCGGACATATGACCTCGCCGGATACTCAGACCAACTGGAACGGGATTACCGGCCGGATTGAGCTACAGTTCTATGGGGAAGCCCGGATTAGCAGCATCCGGCTGAAGTCTGATCTGCCTGCACGTTCGGTGCGGATCTCGGCAATGCTGGAGAGCATGCAAGGTGCTACACTCGCGGTATCTGCTAGTAGCTTCAATAGTGAGATAACACATTCCGCAGAGGAAGAGGAATATGTCATCGCACCGGGTCCGTTCACTATAGACTATGCACTGGGTCCCGATGCGCTGCTGTGGAGTGAATTCGCTCCCAATCTGTATACCGTCACCCTTGTTCTCAAGGGCAGCGATGGAATTCCCGTTGACCGGCAGGAGCTGTTCTTTGGGCTCAAGTCATTCCGGGCTGAGGGGGACAAGTTCACCATCAACGGGGAAAAGACTTTTCTGCGCGGCAAGCATGACGGCCTGATCTTCCCGCTCACAGGCTATGCTCCGACCGATGTGGAGGAATGGGTACGAATTCTGGGGATCTCCAAGTCTTATGGGATCAATCATTACCGCTTCCACACCTGCTGCCCGCCGGAAGCTGCGTTCACCGCTGCCGATCTGCTCGGAATCTACATGCAGCCGGAGCTGCCGTTCTGGGGAACCATTACAGTAGAGACGGACGAAGGGCATAACCAGGCGGAGCAGGATTATCTGATCAGCGAAGGATATGCCATCCTGCGGGAGTTCGGCAATCATCCATCCTTCGTGATGATGTCGCTGGGCAACGAGCTGTGGGGCAGCAAGGAGCGGATTGATTCATTCCTGAAGGACTACAAAGCCTTCGATGACCGGCCGTTATACACCCAAGGCTCCAATAACCATCAGTGGGTGCCGGAGGTGCTGGAGCATGACGATTTCTTCAGCGGCGTGCGCTTCACCCGGGACAGATTGTTCAGAGGCTCCTATGCGATGTGCGACGCTCCGCTCGGCCATGTCCAGACTTCGTTGCCAAGTACAATGAAGGATTACGACGACCAGATTATTCCGCCGGGCTTCGGGAGCGGTGAAGGAGTATCCGCTGAGGCAGGCGGCGAGATCCTGATCCAGTACGGTACCGAAGCCAAGGCCGTACAATCCGGCTGCGAATCCGGTGAATGGATACCGCAGGTTCCGGTAATCTCGCATGAGATTGGCCAGTATGCTACGTTTCCGGATTTCGAGGAAATCGGGAAGTACACAGGCCCGCTGAAGGCCGGGAACTTCGCCATTTTCCGCGAACGTCTGGAGAGTAAGGGGCTTGGCCATCTGGCCGATGCATACTTTAAAAGCTCAGGCCAGCTCGCTGTCGCTTGCTACAAGGAAGAACTAGAGGCTGCCTTCCGTTCCCGCCGGCTAGCGGGGTTCCAGCTTCTGGATCTTCAGGACTTCAGCGGCCAGGGTACAGCATTGGTAGGTGTTCTGGATGCCTTCATGGATTCCAAGGGGCTGATTAGCCCGGAAGAGTGGCGGACCTTCTGTAATGATGCCGTGCTGCTGGCAAGATTCCCTAAATATAACTACGGCGCCGGGGAGACCTTCGAGGCCCATGTGGAGCTGAGCTGCTTCCGCAGCGGTATGCCGGATGCCATCGAGCTTCACTGGGAGCTTGCGGTTGAAGGGGGAGTTCGGACAACGGGCTCAGCCGGAGCCTTTATTCCTGCCGGAACCCACTACATTGACATTTGTGATCTGGCGATTGAGCTTCCGGCGGTTGAGCATATGAGCCGGGCGGAGCTGACGCTCCGGGTCCAAGGAACTGATATCCGCAAGAGCTACGACTTGTGGATATATCCTGAGCAGAGTGATAACCCGCTTGAAGCTGAGGGCATCCATGTGTTCACAGAACTGTCTGAGGAGGCAGTCTCCCTGCTGGAGCAAGGCGGTAACGTGCTGCTGATGCCGGAGCCGGAATCGGTTCAGAACGGAATCGAAGGCTATTATTGCACGGATTTCTGGTGCTACCCGATGTTCCGCTCGATCTCGGAGAGCATGAACCGACCGGTTCCAATTGGTACCATGGGCCTGTTGATCGATAACGGGCATCCGGTACTGCGCGATTTCCCGAGTGAAGCGCATTCCACCTACCCGTGGTGGACCATCGCCCAGCATTCCAAATCGCTTATCATGGATGAGGCGGACCGCAGCTGGAATCCTATTGTACAGACCATCGATAATTTCGAGCGTAATCACAAGCTAAGTTTCCTCACAGAGTGCCGTGTAGGTAACGGTAACCTGCTGCTGTGTGCACTGGATGCCGCTAAGGTTAGCGGAACCCCTGAAGGCAGACAATTCTTGACCAGCATAGCAGGTTATATGAATTCTGCTGATTTCAAGCCGCAGTACCAGGCAACCATTGAAGAGATTCAGACATTGATTCGTTAAAAAGACTTGATAGAGCTGTCCCAAAGCCGTGAAGCGGCTAGTGGGACAGCTCTTTATTTGAATATTGCGCCAGAATTTATATGCTTCACGCTATAAACTAAATAGATTGTTAAGCTTCAATATGGTATTATTATTTTCGAGTTTTTGAGATTGAGCAATCTTGTTATACCGGAGGGAAACATGGATATTATTGAATTTCAGCAATGGGTTAAGGAATATTATAAGAATCGCAACTGGTCAGACTTAGATATCTTTGTCCGTATTGGATTTCTTGCTGAGGAAACCGGGGAGGTAGCTCGTGCAATTCGTGCATTAGAGATTGGTAGGGATCGTCCAGATGAGGTTACAGGTACATTTCAAGAGAAAAAGTCTGAATTAACAGAAGAACTTGGAGATGTTTTAGGAAATCTCATTGTGATCGCAAATAAATATGATATTTCGCTTGAAGATATCCTAATATCACATAAACAAAAGCTGCAGGCACGTTACGCAGAAAATTAGAACAAACGATGGTAGATGGCTGAATTGGCAGATGGATTTATTGCTCTTCCTGGTAGTGGTGTGGTTCGCTAAATCTCTTTATCGAGCACAAGCTGCGATTTTTTAATTGTAAAACCAATTCGATTATAGAATTGGACGGCATCTGATCTAGTTTGATTGGTGCGCACTCTAATTTTTGTGAATCCGGATTGTGCTGCCCATTGTTCACATGCTTGTACTAATTGTTTGCCAATCCCATTTCCTCGGTAGGCACTATCGACGACAAGTCCAGCTATTTCAACAAACGGTGGCGATTCGATTAAAAAACGTACATTAGCATGAATCCATCCGAACAAAACGTGGTTTGATTCCATCACATAAACAATATGGTCGTTGTGGTTAGAGATACATTTGAGTCTCTCTTCAAGTTGGGAGACATCCACTGGATAGCCCAATTGGCTTGAAAGCCTTGCGATCTCTTGGCAATCTCTCAGAAACGCTTTTCTAATCAAAATAACAACACCCTTTCGATGCAAGATATCAAATAATGGTTTAAGGTATTACTCAAAAATTTAAATCGGATACTTCACTACTCTGCCGAATATACTCCATGAATCTTCTGGAGGCGGGGGACAGGTAATGGTCCCGGCGCCATTGCAGGCCCACCTCCCATTCCCAGCCCGGTTCCTGAATGGGAATCCAGACCAGACCGTCAAGCATCAGTCCGAGCGTCTGTGGAAGCACGGAGACGCCGAGCCCGGCTTTGATGAAGCCGGCCACAGTAATCAGATCCTCCGCATAATAGGTAGAGGCCAGCTCGAAATTAGTATTTTGGAAGAGGGAGGTGATTGTGTTCTTGAGTCCGCAATTCGTCTTCAGTCCTACAAACGGCTCACCCGACAGCTCGAACAGACTCAGCGAGGAACGCGAGGCGAACCGGTGGGAACTGGAGACCACAATATAAATCGGCAATCTGCGAATCACCATCCATTCCTTATTCTCCGCCGTAGTCTCTCTGGACGTAATCAGCATATCCGAGGTCCCGTTATCCAGCGCTTCGTCGATATCCCCGTGATTCCCCTGATACAGATCAAACCGTACCTTCGGATGGTCAGCCTGATAGTCTCTGATAAGCGATGGGATCAGGTCCACGCCAAGAATATTCAGATAAGACAGATGAACGGTTCCACTCTCCGCATTGGACGACTCCTCAATCTCCCGCACCCCATTCCCGATATTGCGCAGCGCTTCTTCGACCCGCGAACTGAACATAACCCCATAGCGGTTCAACTGGACATTGCGGCCCTTACGCTCGAATAAAGGAACCCCCAGCTCACTTTCCAGTTTGGAAATCGCATGGCTCAAGGCAGGCTGCGTAATTCGCAGCGCTTTGGACGCAGAGGTCATATGCTCAAGCCGGGCTACGGTCAGAAAATACTCCAGTTGTGTAAGCTCCATACAGACAGCCACCTTTATATATTAATATTATTAATGAATTTAATGAAAATAATAAATTAGACGCTCATATTAATCAAGTCTAAGATATACATATAGACCTTAGGGCGGCTGGACTTCCAGCCTAACCTGAGGAATCCCCAACGAAATGAGGCTGTAACGATGGCTATAACTTATGCTAGCCCGCTGACAGAATACGAAGGTAAAAGAATCCTGGTAACAGGCGGTACCAAGGGGATGGGACAGGCTATCGCACACAGATTCACTGCGGCAGGCGCTGAAGTTATGACTACCGCCCGGACACTTCCGACGGAAGGGCCTCAATCGGATTTGTTCGTCCAGGCCGATCTGTCCAAGCAAGAAGGAGTGGACCGGGTAATTGCTGCGGTTAAGGAGCGTTTCGGCCGCATTGATATCTTGGTGAATAACATTGGAGGAAGCTCGACACCTGCCGGAGGATTCCTTGCGACGAGCGATGAACACTGGATGGATGCGCTGAATCTGAACCTGCTGGCAGCTGTGCGGCTGGACCGGGGATTGATTCCGCTCATGCTGGAGCAGGGCAAGGGAGTCATCATCCACATCTCTTCCATTCAAAGAGTGCTGCCGCTGATCGAATCGACCATCCCCTATGCAGCCGCCAAAGCTGCGTTGAGCAATTACAGCAAAAGCCTATCCAAGGAATTCTCTCCGCAGGGCATCCGGGTGAACCGGGTCGCACCGGGCTTCATTCAAACCACAGCAGCCGATGCCTTCTTGAAGAGTATCTCGGAGGTGACAGGCAGTGTGGAAAGTGCGCTGCAGTCGGTAATGGACGCGCTAGGCGGCATTCCCATCGGCCGTCCCGGCTTCCCTGAAGAGGTGGGTGAGCTGGTAGCCTTCCTCGCTTCCGACCGGGCAGCATCCATTACGGGTGCCGAGTATGTGATTGATGGGGGAACGGTGCCTACGGTGTAAGCTGATTCTGCATCCTCACCGTTAAAGCTGCATAAGCCAGCATATACCTCATACGACAGTCCGTTAAGCCATTCATTGGCTGTGCGGGCTGTTCTTTATGTCTGTTTCGGGCTATTATTTCTTTTTAGCAGCAAAGCTGAGCTAAATTACTGTCCAGTAAGGAAGCACTAAAGAAAAAAACAAAAAGCAAAAGAAGCGGAGGGGAAATTTGGAACTGGAGGAGCGGTAGCGACCGCCTTTGACTCCGGATTTCAACCGCGCACAGCGGTCCAATAGAAGAAATCTGGAGTCAACAGCGGCCGGAAGTCCAAATGTTCACCGCAGTGACGATGAAGCTTCAAGTTCAAATCTTGTGTGCGCCTTATATATTCTTTATCTTTTCTTTAGATTTGGTTTAGACTGGATTAAGAATGGCAGGCTATAGTTACAAAGAGCGCGGCTTGCATGACAAGATAGAGGGGGATTCACCATGTATACCATTCTCATAGCCGATGATGAATCGGAGATTGTTGAGCTTCTGCAGCTGTATCTGGAGAAGGAATATAATATTTTGACGGCAGAGAACGGAATTGAAGCCTTGAAGCTCATGCAGAATAACAAGATTGACCTGGCGCTTCTGGATATTATGATGCCGGGGATGGACGGGCTGCAGCTGCTGAAGCGGATTCGGGAGCACGAGCATTTCCCGGTACTATTCCTGTCTGCCAAGAGCCAGTATCATGACAAAATCCTGGGGCTGGAGCTTGGAGCGGACGACTATATCGCTAAGCCTTTTAATCCGCTGGAGATTGTGGCGCGTGCCGGGGCCATGCTGCGGCGGGTGCATCAGTTCGATGCCAAGGCAGCGGAGGAGGAGAAGCCGAATGAGCAGATCGTGCTCGGCAGGCTGACGCTGGACCGGAGTACCTGTCAGGTTGAGGTGGCCGGGGAGGCCGTCGCTCTGACTTCTACCGAATACAAAATCCTGGAGCTGCTGATGCAGCAGCCGGGCCGTGTGTTTACACGCAAGAAAATATATGAGACCGTCTGGGAAGATTTCTACGTCTACGAGGACAACAGCATCATGGTGCACATCAGCAATATCCGCGACAAGATCGAACGCGATTCCAAGAGACCGGAATACCTGAAGACGATCAGGGGATTGGGGTACAAAATTGAAGCACCCGTGGAAAAGTAGGGATAACCGCCCGCTGCAGACGTCGCTGACCATCGACTTCCTGCTGTTCAACTGTATGCTGCTCATGCTGGTGTTAGTGGTCTATCTGTTCGTACAAAAGGATATTGCCCAAGTCATCCGGGAGCGGATGACGCCTGACCCCAATTTGTCTGTGGAAGCCGGGACGTACCGGGAGGAGCTGGGCCAAGGGCCGGAGAGCGAGCGTCTGCTGAAGAGCGGAGGCTGGCTGGAGCTGCTCGATTCCGGCAAGCGGGTGATTCAGGTCATTGGTGAGAAGCAGGATGAGGTTCTGCTTTATGACGAGGACAGCCTCTATTTGGGACTGGAGAACCGCAGCGACCAGCCCTTTTATTATTCTATTACGAGCGTAACGGAGCAGGATACCGGGGCAGCCTGGATGTTGCTTAAGATTCCCCGCGATGTAATCAATATCTCCATTAACAACGAGTTTCTGGTCTCCTATCTGAATCATTCGGTGTTCTTTTATGTATTCCTGGTCAGCGGGTTGATTCTGCTGCTGATTTTTGTGTACAGCTATTGGGTCTCCAGGCGGATCAAGAAGCCGCTGCGGGTGCTGAATCTAGGCTTGAACCGTATGATGGAAGGGCATTATAACACGCGGATCGCTCTGTATGCAGAGACCGAGTTCCTGCGGATCGGCCACAGCTTCAACTACATGGCTGATGTGATTGAGAAGACCACTGAGGAGAAGCGCCTGGCCGAGAAAAGCAAGCAGCGGCTGATGGTCGATCTGTCGCATGACCTGAAGACCCCGATTACCAGCATCCAGGGGTACGCGCAGGCGCTTATCGAAGGACGCGTTACCGACCCGGAGCGGCAGACGAAATATTTGAATTACATCTACACCAAGTCCGTGCAGGTCACGAAGCTCATTCAGCATATGCTGGATCTGCTTAAGCTCGACTCACCGGATTTCATCCTGCGGATAGAGCGCCTTGAGCTGGGCGACCATCTGCGGGAGATCATTGCCGACACCTACGGCGAGATTGAGCAAAAAGACTTCGAGCTTCACCTTCAGGTGCCCGAAGAAGAGGTCTATGCCCGTTATGATCCCGAGCTGTTCGCCAGTGTCATTAATAATCTGATCTCTAATGCTCTGGCCTATAATCCCGAAGGGACGCGCATCCGGGTATCTGTGATTCCCGAGGACACGCAGATCAGGATCGAGATAGCGGACAATGGAGTCGGCATTCCGAAGGAGCTGTGGGCTACGATCTTTGATCCGTTTGTTCGCGGTGATGAAGCGCGGACAACGGCCAGCGGAGGAACCGGACTGGGCTTGTCCATTGCCAAGAAGAATGTGGAGAAGATGGAGGGCACGCTGCTGCTGGAGAGCAGGGAAGGGGAGCCGACGGTATTTGTGATTCACATTCCGAAGTAAGTATTTTTATGATGAGGTGCTAAAATGATCGTTTGGATAAATGGAGCCTACGGCTCCGGCAAATCGACTTGTACCTATGAATTAAACAAAAGACTGCCTAATTCATTTGTATATGATCCTGAGAACATAGGCTATTTTATCCGTAAAAATATACCTCTCGACTTACATGAACCCAATTTTCAAGATCATACCCAGTGGCGTATATTTAATTATGAGATGTTGAAATATTTGTCTTCAGCCTACCAGGGTACTATTCTTGTACCTATGACATTGATCAAGCGTCAATATTATGATGAAATAATTGGTCGCCTAATTATGGACGGAATACAGGTAAATCATTTCATTCTCTATGCTGAAAAGGAAACTATTGAGAGACGGCTCAAAAAACGGTTTGAACGGGGGACCTGGGCAAAGTCACAGATTGAACAATGCATATATGCTTTTAATCATATTATTACAGAAGAAAAAATAACAACTGACGATAAGGGCATTGATCAACTGGTTGAGGAAATAGCATATCAAAGTAATCTAGACTTAATTAAGGATAGCAGAGGTGCTTTTAAGAAAATAATTGATAGATATACAACAACCTTAAAGCAAATAAAATTCTAAGACATTCTCTGCCACTTAGTCTGTGTAATGAAGGAAATAATTAACTTCTTGTCGAATGTACTGATCTGGAAGATTCCGGCACCTTGCCGGGACACCTAACTTACATCGGGGGAAGGAATTAGAACATCTATGAAAAAACTTGCATTACTGCTCACCACTCTGCTGCTGACGATCGGACTGGTCTATCCGGGAGGCGCCGGACGGGCAGCGGCCGCAGCCGCACCAGCGTATACAGAGATTGCTACGTTTGTCGAAGGCAACCTGCTTATTTCGCCAGCCAAATCTGTACTAGTGAATGGCTCTGCCTATGTACCGGTTAAGCTTGCCGGGCAGATTCCTGGCTTCACTGTAGCGGCGGATGCTACTGGCGTAACGCTCACAGGCAGCAAAGGAAGCACCAAGCTGAACAAGGATAACTCCATCTTGTATAAGAACACCAACTATGTAGCCTTCAAAACCCTGCTGAAGCTCGGAGCGATCGACGGCAAATATGCCTCCAGCGCCATAGCGTTGTTCGTCTGGAGCACAGAGGATGGCAAGAATAAGAGCAATAGTATGCTCTATGCGATCAGCAAGCTGCCTGGAACCATGGGCATTGTATTAGGCAAAAAGGTCTATTTATATGGGCATCCGGGAAGCCATTGGGTGAAAAGTGTACAGTATGTTGATGACAACAACCAGAACTTTGTGATGCAAAATGAAGCCGGAACCGAGTGGGTTCTGGACTTGAACGATTTTGTGGACAATACTATGTACACCATGGAGAATATTGATTATTTGAAGTATTACTATAATGGACTAACGGTGTGGACCCGGAACGCCATGATTACCGATAGTCCGTTCAAGAACTTTGAGAAAGCAACCATCGCCAATTTCCGCCCGAACCCAGCCAATGGTAATTTAGAAATGATCATCCGCCGGGCCAACGGGCAGGAGGTTCCGCTCAAGATTGAACCTCGTGATGACCCTAGTGAGTATGTCGAAGAGGTACTGTTTTTCAAGAATCCGCAAACGAACTTCAAGATCAGCGATAAAATGTGGTCAGCCATCCGTGAAGAGCGGGCGGTCAGCGGCATGACGATCACAGAGCTTCTGCTCTCCTGGGGAGACCCGGACGAAGTTTATGACGGGTATGTAGTGTACGGCGACCAATACGTCTATTTCATCAATGATAAGGTCTTCTCTATAGTTAATCTTTAATTCTTAGCATCTCCAGGCTTGCTTAAGGAATTCTTAGAGTTCCTTGGGCAGGCTCTTTTTTTCATGTATAATGAATGCACTGGAACCAGCTATTCTTGTACACTATAGGAGGACATTATGCAGCTCATTCAACCCGAGGCCATTCAGACTCGAATCGACGATTTCGTCTCTGAGGATCTATATATCCATCTTGAACTTACAAACGGAGCATATGCCAGCCATTTCGACAGCTCCCGTGCTCCGGGCTCGGTGTTCATCAGCAATGCCGAGATCCGTTACACCCACGGCTCTATCTCAGGTGCCGGACCTTACCGGGTGGGCCTGAAGACAGAGAAGGGCTGGATCTACGCAGAAGGCCTGACCCATGTGGATGAGCAGGATACCGAGCGGCTGATTCTGGCCGGACATGACAGTCAGGGCAAGCTGATTGTGGCGTTGCAGCTTAGCCGCAGCCCTTTTTAACGATACTGGAGGATTAAGCAGCCATGAATAACAGATCTATGAAGAATAAAAGAATCCTGGTGGTACTTCCCCATCCCGATGATGAAGCGTACTTCGTATCCGGGACACTGGCGATGTATATCGCAGCAGGTGCAGAGGTGACCTATGCCTGTCTGACACTGGGAGAGATGGGCCGGAATATGGGCGTTCCGCTGATTGCGAACCGTATCTCCCTGCCGGCCATCCGCCAAGCGGAGCTCGAAGCTTCCTGTAAGGCCATTGGAATTCAAGACCTGAGGATGCTGGGCTTCCATGACAAAATGATTGAGTTCGAAGACCCGGCGCTGCTGGATCAGCGGATTGAATCGCTCGTGAAGGAGCTTACCCCGTCGCTGGTTATTACGTTCTACCCTGGCTACAGTGTACACCCGGATCATGATGCTACTGGTGCTGCGGTGATTCGTACCATTGCCCGGCTGCCCGCTGCGGAACGTCCGGTTGTACATAGTGTAGCCTTCTCGAACGGCCATCAGCAGCGGATTGGAGCAGCCGATGTAGTCATCGATGTTACGTCTTTTATCACTGTCAAAATCAACTCCATCCTCGCGCACCGCACCCAGTTCCAGCCGGAGAAAGTGCTTGGCGGCCTTAAGCCAACCGATGCAGCGATCTGCGGCAAGTACGGTACGGAACGCTTCTGGACCTACCGGTTCACAGAATGCAAGGAACAGCCGGAGGAAGCGGCATTGTGCAATTAAGAATGGAGGCGTAGAGATGACAGAACAACGGGTATACATCTGATACCCCGAGGCGGGAGATGCCGCTGAGCTGATGGGGATGTACTTGCGTAACCGTGATTTTTTTGAAGAGCATTCGCCGGAGATCAGCGAAGATTTCTATACGGAAGAATATCAGCGCGAGCGGATTGCGCAGTATGAAGAGGAGCGGGCAGCGGACGAGAGATACGACTTTCTGGTCATTCACAAGGCTGACCGCCGGATCATCGGCAGTGTCAGTCTGTCTTTTGTGGTGCGGGGACCGCTGCAGAGCTGTATGATCGGGTACAGTCTGGACAAGGATTATAACGGTAAAGGCTATATGACGGAGGCGGTGCAGCAGGTCGTGCGCTATGCCTTCGAGGAGCTGAAGTTCCACCGGATTACAGGGGAAGCTTCACCGGATAATCCCGGTTCTATCCGTGTACTGGAGAATGCAGGCTTCCACAAGGAAGGCATTGCCCGGCTGAATGTGAATATCCGCGGGGTGTGGAAAGACCATCAGATTCTCGCGATTATCAACCCGGCCGATATTAGTTAATGGAGTTAACACAAACGGATTATTAGCTTAACTATTAACCTTGTGGAGGATCATCAATGAGCCAGCGTTTACGAATTACCCGTTCCATGCAGGAAGAGAATGCAGAGCAGGCGCTAACCTTAGAGGAATGCAAGCAATACTTTGCCGCTAAATCCGGCTTCAGCTATTCACAGGTCTATACTGTGCAAGGTGCGGAGAGTGCGATGTCGATCGAGGGGGATTTTTTCATGTGGAGTCATGAGGGGGCAGAGTATCCGTTCCGGCTGTACATGGGCGATCTGTACGTGGCCTTGTCCCTGGAGGCGATTGTGCCTGTGATTCTTGAGATTGCCACGGACCTGCGGGCCGATGTGGTTGAGGGGTAGGCTGAGTAAAGTTCGGATTAAGCTGTTTTTTACACATTCTGTATGCTCCCCGGATGTTATATTGATCCAGTACATATAAGAACTGGGGGGACCAGAATGAATACATATCAGAGCAGAGTACAAGAGCTTCACGCGATGCTGACCTGTTTTATGGAGAATGGACCGTTTACCGGATTGCAGGTGGGGATCGTTAGTGAGGACAAGATTCTTTTTACAGGAGAGTATGGCAGCGCTAATGTGTCTACAGGGGAGCCTGTGGTTAACAGCACTCTTTTTCACCAGGCATCCGTCTCCAAGACCTTCGTAGTTACGGCTGTGATGCAATTGGCAGAGCGTGGGCAGGTAGAGTTGGACTCACCTATTGTGAGCTATCTTCCGTATTTCAAAATGAATGATGAACGCTATCATCAGATTACGGTAAGACAATTGTTGAATCATACCTCCGGGATGCCGGATGAGGACGATTACGGCTGGGACCGGCCTGAATATGATGAAGGAAGTCTTGAACGGTATGTCAGAGGAATCTGCCGCCATGGCTTAATGAGTGATCCGGGTACTCATTTTGCTTACAGTAATATCGGTTATGAGATACTAGGGGATCTGATTGCCAAGGTTAGCGGCCTCAGCTTCGAGGAGTATATGCAGCAGAATCTCCTGGAGCCTGCTGGAATGAGCACGAGTTCATTTTTTAAAATGGAGGTTGAACAGGTGCTGGCTACGCCCCATGTGCTGAGAAACTCTAGAGGGTACGGACCCTATGTTAGTGAAGTGTTCCCGTACAATAGAGCGCATGCCCCCAGCTCCACGCTGTATACGAATGCGCAGGAAATGTGCCAATATATGCTGATGCACCTCAGGCAGGGACAGGCTCAGGACAGATATAATGCTCTACAGCCAGGCAGCTATGAACAGATGTGGAGCCCTACTATGGCTACAGGCTGGGGGCCGGAGCATGAAGATGTGGGTCTGGGCTGGTTCCTGGGCCACTATAGTGGCCCCCGGATGCTTTCGCATTCCGGATGGGATACCGGATTCCTTAGTGAGCTGATTCTGCTGCCGGATGAGAATCTCGGCATCTCCGTAATGACCAACTGTGACCATGTGTGGCTGGGCAGTGTGACCCGTCCTATTCTGGATCTGCTGCTGGGCATGGAGGTCCGCCAGCTTAAGCAGTCGATAGTACATCATCTTGCCAAGACCGTTGTCACGAGCGGTGCAGGTGAGGCCATTAACGAATACCAGCGTATCCGGCGCTTAGAGCAGGATAAGTATTATGAAGCGGATTTTGAATTTATGCGGATTGCTGATACCTTAAGTTATGGCGGCCACCGGGAGGGGGCAATACGCATTCTTACCTGCGCTGCTACAATATACCCGGACAGTGAAGCCGTTGCAGGCAAGCTGCAGCAGCTTCTGGACGAAGCTTAGATTTTCCAGCGGGGTCAGAACCGTCTTCCAAGCGCTCCCTAGCGGTCATCAAGACTGTGAAGGGAGTCTTTGGGTTTGTGGGAACGCCGCCGGGACATGAACACCAGACACAGGGCAATCACGGCGAGGATGATCCCCAGCACCCGGAAGCCGCTGAAGCTGAACTGATTGCCCATAATGATTCCGATCAGCAGGGAGGACAGGATTGTCCCGAAATATCTGGATGTGCTGAATAAGCCGGAGGATACCCCGATGATCTCTTTCGGTGAGTTATTGAACAAGGCTGCTTGCATGGCGACATTGTTCAGCCCGTTGCTGATTCCGAAGGCAGCCAGGGCCAGAATGATACTGATTACAGGCGATGCCGGACTCAGCATCACAATCCACACCGACCCGATGGTCATGAGGATTGCCGATACTGCCTGCGCCGGCCGGGGCCCTGAGGCATTGATCCATCTTCCGGCGAGTGGAGAAACGGCGAGTGAGCATAGACCCAGGCTTAACATCAGCAGTCCGGTGTGGAATTCACTGACCTGACGGACGAGCTGCAAATAAGAAGGAAGACCGAAGAAGACGGAATAGAATAACAGATTAACCAGCATGAATTCGGCATTGACACGGATCAGCCCGGGATATCTGGCGAAGGTACGCAGAGGAATGAAGGGCATCGCTGTTCTTAACTCATGCCTTACGAAGACCGCAAGCAGGAGCAGCCCGGACAGGCCGATGATTACATTGAATAGGGAGACATGACCGGAGGACTTGGCGGACAGCATCTGTCCAAGCACAGCCACCAGCCCTGTGGTGAACAGCAGAATTCCAGGCACATCTATCCGGTTCATCCATTCCCTTAAGGACGGCTTGGGTGCTATAGCTGCTGACGGCTTGTCTTGCGGGATAGTTCTCCAGGCTAACAGGAAGCTGGCCGTTACAAACGGAAGGTTGATATAGAAGATGGAAGACCAGCCCCACACATGGATCAACATCCCGCCGATAAAAGGTCCTACTGCAGCTGCTCCCGATGTGAACATGGACAGCACCGACAGCGCGGACGCTTGCTTGTCTGTAATATTCACCCGGATGATCGCCATGCCGACCGCGACCACCATACTAGTTCCAATGGATTGGACAACCCGCAGAACGATGAGTCCCCCGAAGCCCGGAGACAAAGGCGTGAGCAGGGAGGCTGCGAAGACGATCACCAGTCCTGCCAGGAAAATTCTCCTGCGGCCGAAGATATCGCTCGCTCTGCCCATAACCGGCTGGGCAATAGCGCTGCCAATATAGAACGAGAAAATAATCCAGGAAACCACGGTGAATTCAAGCTTGAACGCTTGCTGCAGCCTCGGGATCGCCACAGCCACCATCGAAGAGTTAAGCGGGTTAAGCATCATCCCCAGCCCAACGGATATCATTAACCACCAATTCCGTGCATTCATTGTTATTCCCCCTCAAGTGCTGTACAGTTATCGTACAGGATAAGAGTTATTTACTCCAACGCATTTCATGGTATGATTCCATAGACTTGAAGGAATGAATGGAGGCGGATATGGAGCTTCTTCAATTGCAGTATTTCATCGCGGTTGCCCGCCTGGAGCATATGACCGAGGCTGCACACAGGCTGCATGTTACTCAATCCTCACTCAGCAAGACCATTCAACGGCTGGAGGAGGATCTCGGAGTTCCATTGTTCGACCGGAGCGGGAGGAAGCTGCGGTTGAACGAGCCGGGACGCAGATTTCTGCAGCGTGCGGAGAAGGCACTGTTTGAATTGGAGCAGGGGAGGCAAGAGCTTAAAGACCTGTCCAGCCTGGAGTCCGGCACCCTTGAATTAGCGGTAACCACCGCAAGCACATTGCCCGGGATTCTCCGGGCGTTTCGCCTTAAGCAGCCGGACATCCATTTTCACGTACAAATGTTGCCCATGCAGGAGATGATTACTCTTCTTCAGAGGGGAGAAGTTGATTTCTGCTTGTCCTCTCCTCCGGTCAGAGGAGAAGATCTGGAATGTCAGGTGGTCTGTAACGATCACATTCACCTTGCCGTTCCAGCCGGTCACCCTCTGGCAGACCGTAAGTGCCTGGGCTTGATAGAGCTTAAAAATGAGTGGTTTGTGGGTGTCAAACAAGGTTACGGGATTCGTGATTTGGTGGATTCCGTCTGCCAGGCTTCAGGATTCCTGCCACGCTATGTGTATGAAGGAGACGAACCGGCCCGCTTGATTGACCTGGTGGAAGCCGGAATCGGCTTGGCCTTCATACCGGGTACGGCGAGGAATACGCAGGATCGTATCCGTCTGATTCCGCTGGAGGACCAGGGACTGGTCAGGGAAATCGCCTTGTTATGGCATAAGAACCGCTATATTTCACAGGCGGGCCTGATTTTCCGCGAGGTTGTTATCGAGTATTTCGCTAAGCTATAATGTCACCGGGAGGAATGAACCTATGAACGATACACAGACTACAGAACACAAGCGCATACTGGTGGTGTTCCCGCATCCTGACGATGAGGCTTTTGGAGCGGCTGGTACTATTGCGAAGTATATTGAGCAAGGCGCAGAAGTGACCTATGCCTGCCTGACGCTGGGGGAGATGGGGCGCAATATGGGGATTCCGCCGTTTGCCAACCGGGTGACGCTGCCAGAGATCCGCAAGGAAGAACTGCGAGCGTCCTGCCGGGCCATCGGCATACAAGACTTAAGGATGCTGGGCTTCCACGATAAAATGATTGAGTTCGACGACCCTCGCCTGCTGGAGGATACGATGCTGTCTTTACTCCGGGAGCTGACTCCGTCCCTCGTGATTACGTTCTATCCCGGCTACAGCGTGCATCCTGATCACGATGCTACCGGAGCAGCGGTTATCCGGGCGGTTCACCGCCTGCCTGCCGCTGACCGGCCGGTGGTTCACTGCTTGGCATTCGCCATTGGTCATGAGGAGCACATCGGCCTCCCGGATGTACATGTCGATGTCACCGCATTCCTGGACAAGAAGATGGCCTCTATCCAGGCACACCGTTCGCAATTTCAGGCGGCGGAGCTGGTCGGAAATCAGGTGCTGACGGCCGAGGAGATTCAGCTCCGCTTCGGACAGGAAGCCTTCTGGACCTACCCCATGAACACACAACACTAAGCGAAGGCAGGAATACCTTATGAATCTTATGAATCAGAAAGACAGAATGCTCGCAGGATTACCTTATAAAGCATGGCTGGACGGATTAACCGAAGAACGGACAGCCGCCAGGCTGCTGGTTCACCAGCTCAATTCACTCTCTCCGGACGCACACGAGGAGAGAGATGAGCTGATCCGCAAGCTTTTGGGCAAGACAGGGGAGCTTGTGCATATTGAGACTCCCTTCCGCTGTGATTATGGATCGAATATCACCGTAGGGAATAATTTCTATGCCAATTTCAACTGTACGATTCTTGATGTAGGCAAGGTGGTTATCGGCGAGAATGTCATGTTCGCTCCGAATGTATCGCTCTATACAGCAGGCCATCCCGTCCATCCCGATTCCCGGAATTCAGGCTATGAATACGGGATTGCCATCACCATCGGCAACAATGTGTGGATCGGCGGCAATGTCATTGTGAATCCGGGCGTAACCATCGGGAACAACGTCGTTATCGGGGCAGGCAGCGTAGTGACTAAGAATATCCCTGATAATGTGATCGCCGTAGGCAGCCCGTGCAGAGTTGTCCGTGAGATCACGGAGGAAGACCGGAAATATTACTACAAGGATCGGGAATTTGACGTTACGGATTACAAGTAGGCTATAACGCTATCCCGTAATCAGCACATAGGTGGCTCTCAGCGGCCCGTGTACCCCGACCACCAGCTTCATTTCAATATCCGCAGAATTGGAGGGACCGGAGATGAAATTAATCGATGAACCCACCGGTTCTCCCGCCTGAATTCTACGGTTAAACGCTGCGGCGGCATCCGTGGAGCGAAGCACCAGCTTCTCACGTTCAATCACCGCAATATAATGAGCGGGCAGGAAATGGAGCGACCGGCCCTGATCGGGGCGGCTCTCCACCACGACCGTTCCAGATTCCGCAAGTGCACAGTCGGCGAAGACTATTGCTGTATTCGCCGATTCAGCACGCCTGATATTCTCCGCCCGTCCCGCCGCTTCTTCCCATACGGCAGCATCCGGGAAGGCCAGCCCGTATTCCCTGAACCGGGGATCACCCGAAGTCATCACGGTCCCGCCGCCATTTGCCTCTAACAGATCATCTAACGTTCTCTGCAAAAGCTCCCGCGTCGTTTCAATCACCTGAGTGTGGATGAAGAAGCATTGCTCCTTAAGCATCTCTACAAGATCATCCTGGGTAAGCGGGCCGTAGCTGTTCGGTATTAACTCCCGGATTGCAGGACGCTGAACCTCAATCCTCCGTTCCCGGCCCAGCTTGGAGGCAATCGTATTCAGAAAAGCCTCCTTATTCGTGTTTCTGTTCGCGCTCGTGTTCGTGGTTGCTGTCATTGCTCCGAGCCTCCTTTGCCTTCTCCAGCCATGCCCGGAAGCTGTCCTTCTGCCTGACGGGCTGCTTCAGATCGCGTGAATGAATCCACCCCTGAATAATAGCCGGCCCCCGCACAATATGCCCGTGCTTGCTCATGATCCGGCTGGCAGAATGGGCGAGTCTGAGGGTTTTGCCGAACAGGGCAGGGGAAGAGAGCAGCTTGGCGGCGGCCTTCATCTGGATTCGGTCGGCAACGCCGGTTCTCTTCTGCTTCACAATGTTCTGGCGGTGCATAATGAGCTGCTCATGCAGCGGGATGCGCACCGGACAGACATCTGTACACGCCCCGCAGAGGCTGGAGGCATACGGCAGCTCCTTATAATCGTCATAACCGCCAAGCAGCGGCGTAATGACCGCTCCAATCGGACCCGGATAGATGGAACCGTAAGCATGCCCGCCGATATGGCGGTAGACCGGACAGACATTCAGGCAGGCACCGCAGCGGATACATTGCAGAGCTTCGTTGAATTCACTCCCCAGAATATCGGAGCGGCCGTTATCGACGACCACCAGATGGAATTCCTCCGGTCCGTCGGTCTCCCCCGCCGCTGAGGGACCCATGACCGTGATATAGCTGGTCAGCTTCTGGCCGACAGCACTGCGGCAGAGCAGATTATCCAGGATCTCCATTTCCTCAATCGTCGGTACAATCCGCTCCATACCCATGACTGCGATATGCGTCTTGGGAATAGCGGCGGTGAGGTCGCCATTCCCTTCATTCGTGACGAGATTAATTGCGCCCAGGTTAGCGATGGCGAAATTACAGCCCGTAATCCCGACCTCCGCATCCAGGAACTTCTGGCGCAGTACGGTGCGGGCGAACCCGGCCAGCTTCTCCGGCGTCTCATCGCCGGTATATCCGAGCTTCTCTGCGAAGACGCGCCTGATCTGCTCCCGGTCTTTATGCAGGGCGGGGGCTACGATATGGGAGGGAGGGTCCCAGTCATCCATCTGCAGGATATACTCTCCCAGATCCGTCTCAATCAGCTCACAGCCTGCTTCGAGCAGCACACGGTTCAGTTCAATCTCCTCAGTAACCATGGACTTGGATTTGACGACCCGGGTCGCCTGCTTGCGTTCAATGACATCCCGTATATAACTGCTGGCCTCTTCCTTGGTTGCGGCAAAATAGATCTGTCCACCCTGCCGCTCAACATTATCCGCAAGCTGCTCCAGATAAAAGTCCAGATTCGCCAGCGTATGCTGACGGATAAGCTGGCCGGCCGACCGCCACTGCTCCCAATCGCCCAGCGCGGTAGCTGCCGTCAGCCGCCTAGTCTTAAGGCTGTCCTGTGCCGACCCCACGGCACTGCGCATAAAGGAATCCCCCAGGCCCTCCAAGGTCCGTTCGCTGAAGTTGCGTGAATCCGTTTGCAGGCTCAAGTCCGGCTTCCCCCTTTGCTGACTACAGGCTGATGTTGATTCAGCACCTCTGCAATGTGCATGATCCTTACAGGCTCGCCTTTGCGGGACAGGCGTCCCCCGATATTCAGCAGGCAGCCCATGTCTGCACTGATCAGGATATCCGCTCCTGTATCCAGCACACAGCCGCATTTCTCATTGGCCATCTGCTCCGAGATTTCAGGCATTTTCACTGCAAAAGTTCCGCCGAACCCGCAGCAGTTGTCGCTGTTCTTAAGCGGCTCAAGCTTCAATCCCTTAACCTGCTCCAGCAGCTGGAAGGGCGTTTCCTTCTCGCCCAGCAGCCTCGTCATATGGCAGGAGCGGTGGTAGGTAGCCGTTCCTTCGAGCGTGGCACCGACATCGGTGACACCCAGCACTTTTACAATGAACTGGGTGAGTTCATAGGATTTTTCTTTTAGAGCAACCGCTTTCAATTCCCAGTCCGGGTCACCGCTGAAGATCTTCGGATATTCATGAAACATAGCGATGCAGGAGCCGGAGGGACCTACGACATAATCCGAAGCTTCGAACGCCAGCATCATGTTCTGCATAGCAAGCTTCGATTCCTGCAGATACCCGCTATTATAAGTGGGCTGGCCGCAGCAGACCTGTGAAGCGGGGTAATCAATCTCGCAGCCGAGCCGCTCCAGGACCTCCACCATTGCAATCCCGACATTCGGGCTCATAAGGTCTACCAAACAAGTAGAAAAAATACTGACTCGCACTCCTACCCCTCCCATCAATAAAAATCTATATTCACAGCTTAACTCAACAAGTCAATGAAAAACAACACAAAAACAAATAAATAATGTGAAACTTATTGACAATAAATATTGATAGCGTTTACACTGTGAATGGGATAATGGAATAATCTACCTTGAGGGGGAGAAACAGTGACCAAGCATTTGATGTATATCAACGGCCAATTTACGGAATCCGAAGGCAAAGAGTGGATGGATGTTACCAATCCGGCAACCGATGAAGTAATTTCACAGGTTCCCAAGGCTACAAGGAATGATGTCATACGCGCCATTGATGCAGCAGAGCAGGCCCAAGGGGAGTGGGAGGAGACTCCGGCGGTAGAGCGCGGCAAGTATTTGCATGCGATTGCTGACGGCATTCGGGCAGAGGCGGACAGCATCGCCAGGCTGATCTCGGAGGAAGTCGGCAAGACCCTGGAATTGTCCACCGTCGAGGTTCATTTCACTGCGGATTATTTGGATTATATGGCGGAGTGGGCACGGCGTTATGAGGGAGAGATCGTGCAGAGCGACCGTGATAATGAGCATATTTTTGTATTCAAAAGAGCGATTGGCGTCACCACGGGCATTCTGCCCTGGAACTTCCCGTTCTTCCTGATTGCCAGGAAAATGGCCCCGGCGCTCATCACCGGCAACACAATCGTCGTGAAGCCCAGCGCCGAATCTCCGAACAATGCAGCGGCGTTCAGCCGGATCGTGGATCAGGCCGGATTGCCTAAGGGGGTATTCAACCTCATTACAGGCAGAGGGGCGGAAGTGGGGAATGAACTGGCCAGCAACGCGAAGGTTGGCATGGTTAGTCTTACCGGCAGCGTACCGGCGGGGCAGAAGGTTATGGAGGCAGCCGCTGAGAATATCATCAAGGTCAGTCTGGAGCTGGGCGGCAAAGCACCGGCCATTGTCATGAAGGATGCCGATCTGGAGCTGGCGGTCAAAG
Organism: Paenibacillus rhizoplanae; assembly: GCF_042684125.1. Classification (NCBI taxonomy): domain Bacteria; kingdom Bacillati; phylum Bacillota; class Bacilli; order Caryophanales; family Paenibacillaceae; genus Paenibacillus; species Paenibacillus rhizoplanae. Next base: position 111,757 of record NZ_JBHUKY010000078.1, read on the forward strand.
CGATTGTCGATTCCCGGGTAATTAATACAGGGCAGGTCTGCAACTGTGCGGAGCGTGTCTATGTCCATGAAGATATCAAGGAGGAGTTCACCACTCGGCTGGTTGAAGCGATGAAGGCCGTGAAGTACGGAGACCCGCTCAAGGACACCGGTATCCAAATGGGACCGCTCATCAACAAGGCCGCGCAGGAATCGGTACAGCAGAAGGTGGACCGGGCCGTTCAGGAAGGGGCTAAGATTGCCCTGGGCGGTAAAAAAGTAGAAGGAAGAGGCAGCTTCTTCGAGCCGACAGTGATCACAGACGCTACGAATAAGATGGAGATTGTGCAGGATGAAATTTTCGGTCCGGTCATCCCCGTCATTACGTTCTCAACCCTGGATGAGGCGATTGCCCTCGCAAATGACAGTGAATTCGGCTTAACCTCATCGCTATATACGCAGAATCTGAATGTCGCCATGAAAGTGATCAAACGGCTGAAGTACGGAGAGACCTACATTAACCGCGAGAATTTCGAAGCGATGCAAGGCTTCCATGCAGGCTGGAGAAAATCGGGCATCGGCGGCGCTGACGGCAAGCATGGCTTGAATGAATACCTCCAGACGCATATAGTCTACCTGCAATATGACAAGTCGGTTAACTGAATACGCAGCGATTTTTTGCTGCTTGCTGATAACGGCCCTTGTTTTTTGGGCCGTTTTTTGTTGTTTTCTGGAGGTTTCCGCTGCTCTGGGAGGGGAGCTACAGTGTGAAATTTAAGGCCCGTGACTTGGGCCGTACCTGCTGCCAGAAAGTGGCATCCCCTCAGGCGGGATATACATTTGACTAACCACTACATTATGTAGTAGATTATAACTACTACGTAGTGTAGTAATAATGTTATGGACGCATAACAGATCTAAGAGGTGTTCACAGTGAACAAGATTCAGAAGCTATCGGATACAGAATTAGAGTTAATGGAAGCCATTTGGGCGAGTATGCCGCCAGTTACTTCAACGGAGCTGCTGAACCAGTTCATGCAGAAGGGAAGGGATTGGAAGGCGCAGACGATCTCTACCTTTTTGTCACGGTTAGTAGATAAGGGGTTTCTGACCGCTACCCGGCATGGGCGGCTGAACAAATATGTGCCCGGCATTTCGCCTGAAGACTATAAGCTGGTGGAGACTCAGCATGTCCTGGACGGGCTGTATCAGGGTTCGGTCAAGAATCTGATCTCCGCCATGTATGACGGCGACAAGCTGTCGGACCAGGATATTGACGAGCTGAAGCAATGGTTCTCGGAAAAGTAGGTGATGACGATGAAGATCTTACTCGATATTCTAATCCCGCTAACCGTTGCCGGAAGTGTAGTTACACTCAGCATACAGGCGCTGGGGAGGTTATCCACCGGACATTTCCCGGCAAAATGGCGTTATGGGCTCATTAAGCTGGCCTTAATCTTTTATTTGTTTCCTATAGCTCTGATCCTGCCGTGGTTATCCCATCACCTAAACGCGCCGCGCGTAGCCACAAGTGTACAGAATTACCAGAGCGGGAGGCTGACCGGGTATGTAGCGGAATCTCTGCAGCCTGCTCTAGCCCTTACCGCAAGTACCGCATATATCCTGTTAGGGATCTGGGTAGCGGGAGCCGTCACTTTTGCCGCCTGGCAAGGGTATGCGTACCGCAGGTTTACCAGAGTACTTAAGCGAAACCGTACCATGGTACCGGAGAATAGTGAGACAGCCATGCTGCTGAGCAGCATCAAGGAGGAGCTTGGCCTTACATGTAGCGTGAAGCTCGCTTACAGTCCTGTCGCACGCAGTCCTTTTCTGGCCGGTCTATGGAGACCCTCGATCTATCTGCCTATAGAGAGTCAAAGCAATCTGGATATGGAGATGGTGCTGCGCCATGAATTGGTTCATCTGAAGCGCAAGGATCTGTGGATCAAGGCTGCATTGCTATTCGTCCGTACCTTGCACTGGTATAATCCGCTGGTTCATACGGTCCGTCATGAGCTTCATACCTGGAGCGAGCTGACCTGTGACCAGGAGGTGGTGCAAGAGATGTCTCATGCCGACCGCAAACGTTACGGCGGGACCATTCTGAATGTCATGGCAGGCCCAACCAGTCAACCCGGAGCGTTCTACGCCTCATTATCCGGTGACGGCAAACAATTACAAAGGAGATTAACCCATATGCTTAACGTCAAAAAACTAAACAGACAGACCCTCTTCCTATCGGTTACCGCAGCCCTGTTAATTGCCGGAATCGGCACCTCCACTGCAGCATTAGCCTCTAAGATGACACCGCAAGTAGTCGCCGACTCGGAGTATACTTCTTCTGATAATGCCGCTTCCGAGATTGCAGCTTCTAAAGTGCCCGAAGGTAAAATAACCGAGCCTGTCAAAGCGTCTGGCACCAAGTCTGCCGAGAGCAGCACCATCCCCGCCCAGGAATATAATGCAGGAGAACTCGTTGCAGGGCCAGCCGAATCTGCTGATTCTGCAACGGTTCCCGCAGAAGCGGCTCCTGGAGCTGCTCAAGCAGAGCCGCTGCCTAATAAGCTTGTAGCAGCTCCTGCTGAAAGTGCTCACGTAACCGTGCCGAAAGCAAGCGCTGCCCAATCGGACTCCGGGCTTGCTCCTGCACCAGCCCCTGCCCAGGAAGGGGCTGTCACAGAGGCGCTTCCCGAGCTAGTTCCAGCTCCAGCTCCTGCTGAGAATCTTCCAGCACCGGCAAAGTAACATAAATATTAATAATTACAGGAGCGGCTTCCATGTGGGGCTGCTCTTGTTCTATACGTTGTGATTTGATACTGACTATATTTACAGAGATATGTTACAATTCTCTCGGCTGCGATCCTTGGAATCTTCTCGGGCGGAGCATTTGAAGTTTGGGGGCGGACGAATGGACAGGTTAGCCAGAATCAGATCCGAAGAGAAGATATATCATGATCAATGTTACGATAGCAGCAAGCTATTTGAGCCAGGCTCCTGGCTGCACAAACCTGTTACTACAGTCATTAATCTTATCAATAAGTATAAGGATCAAGAATACATAAGCATACTGGATCTGGGAGCTGGGGTTGGCCGGAACAGCATTCCGATCGCCGAATCGATTAAGCATAGAAATGGAAAAGTTGTATGTGTGGACCTGCTGGAATCAGCCATAGCGAAGCTGAAGAGTTACAGTCAGCAGTTCGGTGTAGAGCCTTACATTGTACCCATTCTATCTGATATTGAACACTTCTCTATTGAACCAAATGAATATGATATTATCGTAGCCGTATCTTCATTGGAACATGTGAGCTCGGCACAGGTACTGGAGCAGAAACTGAGTGAAATGAATACCGGGACAAGAGCGGGCGGGACGAATTGTATTATCATCGCGTCCAATATCCGGGAAATGCATCTAGAGAATAAGCAAGAGCTGGACCCCATGTTTGAAGTGAATCTGTCTACGGAAAGAATGTTGGAATTATTGGATCAGAAGTATGCTGGATGGGAGGTTCAGCAGCGGTTCGTGAAACATATGACGTATGAAATCAGTAGAAACGGCGAACCTGTTAAGCTGACTTCTGACTGTATAACGTATGTCGCTAAGAAGAGTCAATCTTATTGAAGATTGGCTTTTTTTTGTTGATTTATGCAAAGTGGGTCCATGGACTATAAAATGTACAAAGAAATCGCTCCTTTTAAAAAGGTTGGTCATATCCCGCTTAAACAGCGGAGAGGACGGAACGATTGTGTAAAAGCGGCAGCGGTCGCCTTGGTCTCCGGATTTTCACCGCTAAGGGGAATGAAAAAAATCTGGAGACCACAGCGATTGGAACAACGGGCCGTTCACGCAGCGTCCACCCAAGTGCTTAAGTCGATCCTGCTCAATAACAAAGGGCTGTCCTACTTGCATCTAACAAATACGATAAAGAATTATTCTTCTCCCACTGTGACCGCACGCACCCCTCCTTTTGTTCAATCGGCTACATTAAGAGTATAGCAAATGAAAGATTTCACTAACTTCTGAAATTTGATTTGAATCCTCCTTTTTAATCAGCAGCCATAATAGAATGAAGTTGCTGATAAGGACATTCCATCAAATATTGGAGGCTAACATAATGAGTACACAATCCAAACAAATTGCCGGAGATATCCACTGGGTAGGCAAAATAGACAACCGTCAAGTCCCGTTCCACCGCCTGATTCTGGCCAAAGGAACAACCTATAATTCCTATCTCCTCAAAACAGGCAAGCCGACCGTAATTGATACGGTGGATATGGAGTTCGGCCGCGAATATGCCGAGTGCCTCGGCGGAATGATTGACCTGATGGATATTCATTACATCGTCATTAACCATACGGAGCCTGATCACTCCGGAGGTCTTGCGGCTCTGGCTGCGCAGGCTCTGAATGCTACTATCGTATGTACCGAAATTGCTGTACCGGAGCTACAGGAAATGTACAAGCTGCACAGCCGCAACTTCCTGGTTGTCAAAGACGGGGATACGCTGGATATCGGAGGAAAAACACTGCTGTTCAAAGAAACGCCGTACCTTCATACCGCTGAAACTATGATTACCTATTGTATCGAGGATCAGATCCTGTTCCCTTGCGATATATTCAGCACACATGTGGCGGTTGACAATCTGTTCAGTGATGAAGCAAGTTTCGATATCACCGAAGATTACAAAGGCTATTATGCAGCCATTATCCATCCGCACAGAAGATATGTAAGAACACTGCTGGAAGCGGTGAAAGACCTGGAGATCCGCATGATTGCGCCTTCCCACGGGTTCCTGATCCGCGAGGACATTCCTAAGTTCATTGGGCTGTACGCCACCATGAGCCGTGAGACCACCCAGGGCAAGAAGGCTGTTATTGTCTATACCACCATCAAGAACAGTACGAAGAAGATGGCCGCGATCATTGAGAATTGCCTGAAAGAGAACAATATTGAGACAGAAGTCTGGAATGCGGATAAAAGCAGCACGGCGGACATCCTGCGCAGCATCGAATCCGCAGACGCAGTCTTCATCGGCAGCTCTACGAAATATGCAGATATGATCGGCAACCTGGAGGAAGTACTGAAAGGGATGCAGGTTATGAATCTGGAAGGCAAGCTTGCAACCGCCTTTGGCTCTTACGGCTGGAGCGGAGAAGCCATTGAGGTCATTCAGGACTACCTGAACGGAACGAATATGACCGTACAAAGCACCTCAGAAGTCATTAAAACCACCGGCATGACCCATGTGGAATTCCCGGTAAGAGTCAGATTCTCCCCTAAAGAACCGGAGAAGGTGCAGAAGATTAAGAATGCGACTGAATTTGTCTCGGATCTGCTGCTCAGTTCAATTTAGGGAGGAGGAAGTTAACATGACGAAGCATTATGTAATTGTCGGAGGCGGCGTATCCGCCGTCCATGCGGCCAAAGCAATCCGCGATCAGGACGCGGAATCCGAAATATCGATTCTCGGGGAGGAAAGCGGGCTTCCCTACAACCGGATTAAGCTGACCAAAGGCCTGTTCACCGACCTGCACAGCGAGAAGGTACTGATCAAGAAGGAGAAATGGTACCGCGATAACCGCATAACGGTTAAGACCTCAACCCGTATCCAATCCGTTGACCCGGAGCGGCAAACGGTAGAGACAGAGGACGGCCAGTGCGTGGAATATCATAAGCTGCTGCTCTGCATGGGAGCGAAGAACCGCGCATTATCCATCGAAGGTGCCGGACTTGCCAACGTCCATACGATCCGGGGTCTCTCCGATGCAGACCGGCTGAAAGACAGCCTGAAGGACGGCAGCCGCGTAACCGTGATCGGCGGTGGAGTGCAGGGCATTGAGACGGCCTGGGCGCTTCACGAAGCGGGACATCCAGTGACCGTGGTCGAAGCAGCGCCTTCCCTGATGGGCAGACAACTGGACAGTTACTCTTCCAACAGACTGAAGGAGACGCTTGAGCAATCCGGAGTGAAGGTGATGCTGCAAGCAGGTGTGTCTTCTATAAAAGGAACTGATTCTGTTACTGGTGTCACACTGAAGGACGGCTCCAGCTTCCCCTGTGATCATGTGGTCTATTCCATTGGCATTGTCCCGAATACGGACCTTGTTAACGGCTCGAATATTGAGGTCGGCCAGGGCATTATTGTCAATGAACATCTGCAGACCAGCGATCCGAACATTTATGCAGCCGGTGACGTTGCCGAGTATGGCGGGCTGGTGGAAGGACTGTGGGGCGGAGCGATTGAACAGGGCAAAATTGCCGGAAGCAATATGGCAGACACTCTGACGGTATACCGCAGAGCCGTTCCGGTTACTTTGTTTAACGCGTTCGGGAGTTCTTTGTTCGCCATTGGCGGCACAGATGAGCGGTTCTGCGACCGGACAGTATGCGGAGAAGAGAACAGTGCCTATACACGTATCTTTGTGACAGACAGCATTATTACCGGTGCCATCTCCTGGCAGGGAGCAGCTGCGTCCTTGACCTACAAGGCTGCTATTGAGCAGGGAACCTCTCTGTCGGGGATTCAGCTTGACGGCCGGAGTATTACAGATATTATGTCCGAAATCCAGTTCAGATTGAACTAAATATAACCTATTAGGAGCTGATAACGATGAAAAAATACATCTGTACCCCTTGCGGCTACATCTATAATCCGGCAGTAGGCGATCCCGATGAGGATGTCGCAGCCGGCACAGCCTTTGAAGATTTGCCTGAAGACTGGGTCTGCCCGGTCTGCGGGGAGGACACCAGCCACTTCGTTCCGGTTGAAGAGAAGAACACAATTGCCCACTAGAGGATTAAGGATGAGGTTCCACATTTCACATTACAGGGGGAACGGTATGAAAGAGCATTCCTGCCAGCACGCCGCAGAACCTTGTACACGCAAGGTACCGATTTTTGCCGCGCTGACCGATGAGGATCTTACCCGGATCAGCGCGATGATCAAGCACCGCAAGTTCACCAAAGGTCAGCCGTTAATCCTGGAAGGGGCACCCTCGGATACGCTGTATATTATTCAACAGGGGCATGTGAAGTTATCCAAGATCACCCCCGAAGGGAAGGAACAGATTTTACACATCCTGACGAACGGAGATTTCTTCGGGGAACTCAGTATTTTTAACAGTGATGAGCTTAGCAACTTCAGTGCGTATGCGCTGAAAGAAACCAATATCTGTATGCTGACCCGCAGCGATATGGAGCAGTTAATGACAGAGAATCCCGATATTTCACTGCGGCTGCTGAAAAGTCTAACCAAAAGGCTCGCCCATACAGAGAATCTGGCGCAGAGTCTGGCGACCAAAGACCCTGAGATCCGGATCGCTTATATGATCATGGAGCTCAGCGACAAATATGGCAAACCCCGCGGCGGGCGTATTCATATTGACCTTCCGCTGTCCCGTGAAGAGCTGGCCAGTTATGTCGGAGTGACCCGCGAGACGATCAGCCGGAAGTTCTCCAGATTCGAGGACTCCGGCCTGATCAAGCTGATCGGCAACAAGCAGATGGTCGTCATGGACCCGGCGGGTGTGGAGCGGTTCATGGGAATATAAGGGGAGTAAATTAGACGAAGCGGCATTTCTACCATCGGGTGATGGGGAATGCCGCTTTTTGGCATATACAGCCGATTGATATGATAAATCTTAAGGCAATGTTAAGGTTAACCGTGTTTAACTGAAAGGTAGGGCCAACATAATGAACTTACGGCCTGGAGGGATGAGCGGGAGGAGAGGTGAAATCATGAACCAAACGATTCTGATTGTGGACGATGAGCAGGAGATCCGGGAGCTCCTGCGCCTGTATGTAGAAAAGGACGGCTATACCGTGATCCAGGCCGGCAATGGACGGGAAGCACTGAAGCAGGCAGCGGCTGTGAGGATTGATCTGGCTGTTATCGACATTATGATGCCGGAGCTTGATGGCTATCAGCTGATTAAGGGCTTGAGAGAGCACAGCAATCTGCCCATTATCGTTGTCAGTGCCAAGACAGAGAATCACGAGAAAATTCTGGGGCTTGACCTTGGTGCGGATGATTATGTGACTAAGCCATTTGACCCGCTTGAGGTGCTTGCACGAATAAAAGCCCAATTACGCCGCTATAGCGGTGGTGCAGCGGATTCCGCAGCGGCGGTGCTGACGGCTGGGGAACTGTGTATGGATATTTCTGTTTGCAGTCTCCGCTTGGGCAGCGCCGCAATCCATCTTACCGCTACAGAATACAACATGATGAAGCTGTTCATGCAAAGTCCAGGACGCGTCTACACCAAACAGCAGCTGTATGAGGCGGCATGGCAGGAGACGGCTATCGTGGATGATAATACGGTGATGGTGGCCATCAGTAAGCTGCGCGCCAAGCTTCCCGGCGGCAGCGGGGTGTCCATTGGAACCGTGCGGGGATTAGGGTATCGGCTGGAGGTGCATCCATGAAGAACAAGCGCAGCTTCAGAAGAGTCATCATGCGCAGATTCATAGGCTACACCTTCGGCATTGCGCTGACACTCCTGGTTCTGGAGCTATTGTACGGTCTGTTGACATGGAGGAACGGGATGAACTTCGCGGAGCTGGCCTCTTCCCCGCTGGCCAAGGGAACGGAATCGCTTCAGATCACGCTGTCCGTGATCTGGATTCTTATCACTGCGGCTATCTATTTCATTGGGATTGTCCTGTTCGGACGCGGGGTCAACAGGAAGCTAATGGAGCCTGTAAGGAAGATGGAAGAAGGGTTCAGGGAGGTAACGTCCGGCCATTTAGAGACTAGGCTGGATTTTGAGACAGAAACGGAATTTGGAGAAATGAGGGACGCGTTCAACTTCATGGCGCGGAAGCTTAAGGAAGCCGAAGACCAACGGATGAGCAGGGAGAAGGAACGGATGCAGCTGTTCTCGCATATTGCCCATGATCTGAGAACCCCAATGACAACGATATCGGGATATGCCGGGGCTTTGGTAAGCGGTATGGTTGAGGAGCCGGGCAAGCAGCGGGAATATCATCTGGCGATTCAAGCGAAATCGGGGCAGATGAACCAATTGCTTGACCAACTGCTGGCCTACTCCAAGCTGGGTGCGCCTGAATACAAGTTGGATCTGGCGAAGGTTGATCTTGTGGAACTGCTTCGCGTATCTTGCGCTGCTTTGTTTGGTGAAGTCGAAGGCAAACAGATGAGCTTAGAACTGCAAATACCGGACCAGCCCGTATTTTATATAGCAGACCCGCTGGAAATTAGCCGGGCTATCGGCAATTTGCTGACTAATGCAATCCGCCATAACCCGTCAGGCAGCCAGTTATTCGTAGGACTGACGGATGAGCCCAGCCGGATTACAATCCATATTGCCGATAATGGAGCAGCGATCCCGGAGGCCATCACCGGAAATCTCTTCGAGCCGTTTGTCTCCGGCGACGCTTCAAGAACCACCAGCAGTGGAACTGGGCTAGGACTGGCAATTGTGCACAAGGTGATGGAACAGCATTCCGGGGGAGTTAGTGTAATAGACGCAGTTTCACCCTATACCAAGGAGTTCGTTCTCATTTTCCCCAAAGGTTAAACCTGTAAGGTCACAAATAGACGGAGGAGTGACATGTATCTAAAATTAATTAAAAACGGTCTGCGCAAAAGTAAGCTGATTACCGGCACGATTATGGCGTTCATCCTCGTTGCCGCCATGCTGACCTCGCTCGCCGCATCGCTTACAGTGAATCTGTCCGGCGCGATTGATAACATGCTTCTGTCGGCGAAGGCACTACATTTCATGCAAATGCATACAGGCAGCGTAGACTTGGACCAGTTGCGGAGCTTCGCTGACGCTAATGGCAGCGTAGAGGAATATCAGGTGCTGGAGTTCCTCAATATCGAGGGTGCAGAGATTGTGATCGGGAACGATTCGCTTGCTGGAAGCATTCAGGACAACGGTCTTTCCGTACAAGGCAAGAAATTCGACTACCTGCTGGACTTAAACGGTGAAGTTATTCATCCGGCAGACGGTGAAATCTATGTCCCGGTCTACTACAGGCAGGAAGGTTATGCAGCACTTGGAGATACAGTGACGATCCACGGTATTTCCTTCCACGTTGCGGGGTTCTTGCGGGATTCAACCATGAACGCGGCACTGGTAAGCTCCAAGCGTTTCCTTGTGAGCCAGGCGGATTTCGAGAGGGTTCGTGAGTTCGGACAATTGGAGCACCTGATTGAATTCCGGCTGTCCGAGGGGGTTAACTATCCGGCATTTGAGGCAGCGTATTTGGATGCGGGACTCCCGGCCAACGGTCCGCCTGCGATCACGTACAATCAGGTGAAGATGATTAACGGCATTACGGACGGCATTATGATTGCTGTGCTGGTGTTAATCGGCATGCTGGTCATTATCGTGGCCTTCTTATGTATCCGCTTTACGCTACTGGCAACGATCGAAGAGGATTACAAGGAAATAGGCGTACTGAAGGCCATCGGGATGCGGGTATCACAGATCAAGAAGCTGTACCTTGCGAAATACGGTGCGATCACGGGTGTAGCCTGCGTGCTGGGCTTTCTGGCTTCTCTGCCGCTCCAGATCCCTTTTATGCACAATATTCGTCTGTATATGGGTGATAGCGGGAGCCGGTTTCCCGGCTTGCTCAGCGGACTTGCGGGGGCGGTGCTCATCTTCGCGGTGGTCATGCTCTATGTGAATGGTGTGCTGCGGCGCTTCCGTAACATCTCCCCGGCCCAGGCGGTGAGGTTCGGCGCATCGCGTGAATCATCGAAACCGGGCAGAAGCTTCCGGCTGAGTCACAACAGGCTGTTCACCCGGAATATCTTTCTAGGCATCAAGGATGTGCTGTCCCGTAAGAAGCTGTATGTCACCATGACGATGGTGCTGGTCATCTCCTCATTCATTATGATTGTGCCGTATAATATCAGCAATACTATCTCTGCACCCGGCTTCATCACCAATATGGGTATGGGCATCAGTGACCTTAATATCGGAGTGCTGCGGACACAGGTGGAGGACGTCCCGGGGAAGGCGGCGGAGGTTACAGCTCGGCTGGAGGAGGATAAGAACGTTGAGAAATATGCACTATTCACCAGCCGGATGCTAGAGAGAAGAGCGGATGACGGAACGCTAGAGAAGCTGCGGGTGACCTTCGGGGACTATTCCACCTTTCCGGTTACGTATTCCAAAGGCCGTGCGCCACAAGCTGAAGCGGAGATTGCCCTCTCGGTACTTAATGCGGAAGACTTTGAACAGAACGTTGGAGATGAACTCGTTGTTATCGCTGACGGCACGGAAAAGCACCTGAAGGTGTGCGGGATTTACTCCGATGTTACGAACGGCGGACGTACGGCCCAGGCGATTTTCAATATGAATCACGGGGAGATTCTAAGCGCCTCAATTGCAGTTACGTTCCGTGACCGTCAGAGCGTTCAGGCGGCAATAGCACAGTACCGGGAACAATTCCCCTCTGCCAAAATTACCGGGATCGACGAGACCATCGGGCAGATGCTCGGTCCTATGCGCAAGGCTATACAAAAGGCATCCATTGTCGCTACTGTGGCAACTGCTCTGCTCACACTGCTGGTAACAACGTTGTTTATGAGGATGCTGGTGACAAAAGACGGTTATCCCATTGCCATAATGAAATCTATCGGCTTCACAGGCAGGGATATTCGCAGGCAGTATCTTACACGCTCTATTATCGTGCTGGGGATCGGTGTCATCACCGGTACGCTTTTGGCAAATACGCTGGGAGAGCTTGTGGGTGTGGCAATCGTGTCTTCCTTCGGCGCAGCAGCCTTCCATTTCGCGGTAAACCCGTGGTTTGTCTATTTCATTTCGCCTCTGCTGATTGCAGGCTGTGTCGTTGCCGCCACACGGTTGGGCATTTCCGCCATCCAGCCCTTACAAATTTCCGAACATATTAAGGAGGTTTAGCAAGATGAGCAGCATCATTACAGGTACCCGTATCGTAAAAACCTACGGCAAGGGTACAGAACAGGCCACAGTGTTGAATGGAGTAGACGTAGTTATAACAAAAGGTGAGTTTGTTGCCGTAATGGGACCCTCAGGCTCAGGCAAAACCACACTGCTGTTCGCGCTCAGCGGCATGGATGGGATTACAGGCGGATCAGTCAAATTTGGTGATACGGAATTATCCGGGCTCCGGGAAAATGTGCTTGCGGATCTTCGCCGGACCCGGATGGGGTTTATTTTTCAGCAGCCTACGATGCTGAGGAACCTGAATCTGCTGGACAATATCATGCTTCCCGCTGTGCAGGATGGTAAGAGAAACATTGCGGAACTCGCGCAAAAAGCGAGACACCTGATGAAGCAAACGGGCATTTCCGGGCTTGAATACAGGGATACCATGGAGGTATCAGGCGGCCAGCTCCAGCGGGCCGGAATCTGCCGCGCGCTGATGAATACGCCGGAGATTCTGTTTGCCGATGAGCCAACCGGTGCGCTGAACTCGAAGACGGCAGAGGAGATCATGGGGCTGCTGGTGGCGATCAATCAAGCAGGCACAGCCATCATGCTTGTGACTCATGATGCGAGAGTCGCCGCCCGCGCAGACAGGGTACTTTTCACGAGGGACGGGCATATCGTTTCCAATCTGACACTGGCAAAGTTCAGCGGCGGGGATCTGGAAGCGAGAGGGGAGAAGGTGCTGGCCGGGATGGCAGCTGTTGGCATTTAGTTTAGCGTTTTCACGTGGACTGGACGTAATTCCCCCGCTTCCGGAACCTTACAAATACCTGACGCATATTGTATGGTTATAAGCCTACCAGGCGACAACGGGAAAGGAAGTGGATGTATGGCTGCGCGGATTTTAAGATATTTTGCAGACGGTAATACGGCTCTTGGCTTCTATAGTTTGTTCGAATCGAATCTTCAGGGACTGCGGCGGATCTTCATCTTGAAAGGCGGTCCCGGTACCGGAAAATCCTCCCTGATGAATGCAATCGGCACGGAATGGGCGGAGCGGGGTTATGATATTGAGCTGATCCATTGTTCATCCGATAAGGATTCCATTGACGGGGTCATTATTCCGGCGCTTGGCGTGGGCATTGTTGACGGGACTGCGCCCCATGTGATCGAGCCCAAGGCTCCCGGAGCGGCCCGGGAATACGTGAACCTGGGAGAAGCGTGGGACTCGCCAGCGCTGATCAGCCAAAGGGAGATCATTGAGGAGCTTAACCGGAAGGCTGCGGATGCCTGTGCGGCAGCGTACAGCAGGTTTGCAGAGGCCCTGAACATTCATGACGAATGGGAAAAGATTTACTTCGAGCATATGGACTTCGGCCAGGCGGATCAATTAACGGCCCTGATGCTGGAACAGCTGTTTGGCGAAGCGCATCTTCAGAGGAGTGCTGACGTCAAGCACCGGTTTCTGGGCGCAGCAACGCCGGCAGGATCGGTCGACTTTGTACCTAATTTGACCGAAGGGCTGTGGAGACGCTTCTTCCTCAAAGGCCGGGCCGGAACAGGCAAATCAACCATACTCCGCACAATCGCCTCCGAGGCGGAGAAGCGGGGCTTTGATACGGAAATCTATCATTGCGGCTTCGATCCCCACAGTCTGGATATGGTCATTGTGCGTGAGCTTGATTTTGCGGTCTTTGACAGCACCAGCCCGCATGAATATTACCCGGAGCGGGAGGGAGACGTAATCATCGATACGTATGAAGCTGTTGTAGCACCGGGAACGGATGAACGCCTCGCCGGGCCGCTAGAGGAAGTAAGCACACAATATAAGGCCACAATGAAAACGGCGATAGCCGCATTGGCAGAGGCCAAGGTGCACCGGGATGAATTAAAGGAAATTTATATCGCAGCAATGGATTTTAGCGCGGCGGATGCAGCCAGGAACCGGATTTCCGCTGAACTGGCAAGGATATTGGCCTAACGGTTAATGGGCTCTGAACCAGGCTTGCCATTCACAGGGTAAGCCTCTTTCGGCTTAACTGGTTGCTTCAATGAACGGACATGGCTGCGGGCCAGAGTGGCGCGCTCCCGCCGGTTGACGCGTTCTTCAACAAGGTATAAACTTATAAACCTCAATATGTAGTTCAGAGAGGATTAAAAGCGTTTACATTTCAGAGGGGAGAAAACAGTGATGACTACTTACGAAGTGGCTTCCTTTAATATCCGCGTTGACATTCCGGTGGACGGAGAGAACAGCTGGACGTTCCGCAAAGAGCATTTGCTGCGCCTGATCAGGTATTACCGCTGGGACATCTTCGGGCTTCAGGAAGCAAAGGGCAATCAGCTGAGGTATCTGGCTGCACTTGATGATTATGAGGTGGAAGGGATCAGCCGTGATCAAGATCCGGATGACGAACACTGTCCGGTCTTTTATAATAAGTCGGTATTCACCAAGGAAGACGGAGGCACGTTCTGGCTGACGGAGACGCCGGAGGTTCCCTCCAAGTCCTGGGGCTCTGATTACAACCGGATCTGCACCTGGGTAAGGCTGAAGGACACGAGAAACGGGAATAGGATTCACTTTCTCAACACTCATCTGGACCATATCAGCGAGGAAGCCCGATACCGCGGCGCTCTGATGATTCTGGACTGGATCCGTGATCAAGACGGGGACCTTCCGGTTATACTGACAGGGGATTTCAATGCTCTTCCGGACGAAAGATGTTACCGGGAGATTACAGGGCAGCTGACGGATACCCGCAGAGCAGCTGATGATGCACATTATGGCCCCTGGGGTACATTTACCGGTTTCCGCTATGATATTCCATGGAATGAGCTTATGGAAATCGATTATATTTTTACGGACAAGCAGGCGAAAGTACGGAAGACCCGGACGGTAACCGACAGCTATGACCGGAAATACCCTTCGGATCATTATCCAGTTACAGCAACTCTGGAATGGTAACATGGCACTCATAGATATAGAGACAATGGATTGTTTACGCGACATATGTCTGATACAGATACGCTAATCATATGAAAATGGGGACAGCTGCATGATGAGGATATTCAGACATAAGGGTTATTTTATCGGTGTGCATATAATGATGGTGATCTTCCTGTTCTCCACACTGTACGCTTATTCTCCGGCGATCCGGGTGAAGGTGAAAGAGATCATCGAGCCTGCGGACAAGGTCTATACGATTGCCCACCGCGGGGCGTCAGGTTATGCGCCTGAGAATACGCTTCCCGCCTTCCAGCTGGCCGCCCAGATGAAGGCCGATTCCATTGAGCTGGATGTTCATTTAACCAAGGATCTAATTCCCGTTGTCATTCATGATGAGACCGTGAACCGGACCACGGACGGCAAGGGCTATGTGAAGAACATGACCCTGGAGCAGCTCAGGCAGCTTGATGCCGGTTCATGGTTCAATCAGGACTTCCCGATGTTCGCCAGGGATCTCTATATTGGTGTTACCATCCCGACCCTGGATGAAGTGTTCGACAAATTGGGCAGTGACATCAACTACGTCATTGAAATTAAAGACCCTCCTCCGAAGTATAATATAGAAGAAATTCTGAACGAAACCATTAAGAATCATCACCTGGAAAAGCTGGTAGCCATCCACTCCTTCAGCGCCGCCAGTCTAAAGAGGTTCCATGCCATTAACCCGGACATTCCCTTATATCAGCTTGTCTGGAATGATTATGCGGCTACGAGGGTGACTCAGTCCTATCTGGATACCGTGAAGACCTATGCCGTAGGCATCAGCCCGAATTTCCAGGGAATCAGCGCAGCTTATGTAGCTCAGGTGAAGAGGGCCGGGCTCAAGATCATCCCGTACACGGTGAACTACCAGCTCAATATGGATAAAGCCTACTCCTGGGGAGTCGACGGTGTGCATACGAATTATCCCGACCGCTTCCTTGAGGTGATTGCTGTGAACAGGGAGAATGCGCGGTGGTAAGAGTAGAGGATGGGGGACCAGAGTCGCTCATTTACTATAAAAAGTCCAGAAAAAGGGTCCAGTTCTTGTCCGGGTACCCAGACAAGAACTGGACCCTTAACGTTGTGCTTAAAATGCGCTTAACACGATATTACGCAGCTTGCGTGTAATCGGCAGGGTTCCAGCGTCCTTCTTCTGGATCATGAACAGGATGGTCAGACCTTCCTGCGGGCAATTGGCAAAATAAGCTCCCAGCCAGCCGTCCCAGCCGTATTCTCCCTGGCTGCCGAGCCCTCCGGCTTGACCGGGATCGGTCAGGATGCGCATCTGATTGCCGTAGCTGTAGCCTTGCAGCGAATGCCAAGGATTGAAGCCTTGCTGCTGCGAGTTGGTCAAGCTGGCCGAGGTCATAAACTGAACGGTGCGGGGCTTCAGCAGCTCCACCCCGTTCAAGCTGCCCTGATTCATCAGCATGGTGGTGAATTTGGCAGCATCCTCAATGGTTGAGACCAGCCCGGCTCCGCCTGCCTCATAAGCTGCCTCCCGGTCCATATGATGGTTAACCCCAAGGTGACTCTCCGAAAAGGGTGTCAATCCGCCTTCACCATCATCCTGGTAGACGCAAGCCAGCCGTTCTCTCTTGTCTTCGGGCAGCCAAAAGCCGGTATCGTTCATTTGCAGCGGACCGAAGATCTCCTGCTGCAGGAATTCTCCGTACCGCATACCGCTGACCACTTCAACTAATGCACCTAGAACATCCGCAGAGGTTCCATACTGCCAGGAGGTTCCCGGCTCGAAGGCCAGCGGGCCTTCGCCCAGCCGATTGGCGAATTCCAGTGTGCTCATCGGGTTCGTGCCAAACAGGCGGCTGTTCAGTTCCTGGTACAGCGCCTCCGTACACTGACCCGCCAGGTCTTCTCCTCCGTAGACCAGGCCGGAGGTCATGTTCAGCAGGTCATTAATATCAACCTCCCGGCTAACGGGCACAAGCTCGCCGTTCTTTCCCACCTTCTGATTCTTGAATCCGGGTATGTACTGGCTGACCGGATCGAACAGGTCGATCTCCCCGCGCTCCAGGAGCAGCATAACGGCTGCGGCAGTAACCGGCTTCGTCATCGAGTATAAGCGGAAGATCGAATCTCTGGACATTTTGCGTCCAGCTTCAATGTCGGCAAAGCCGTCTTCGTGATACCAGCTTTCTTGTCCGTCCTGAATCACCATGAAGTTCGCACCGGCGATTTCCTTATTGGCAATGCTTGCGCTCAGCGCTTTGGTGATTAGACGGGTAGTGTTTGAATCGAGCATCTCTAGGTCTCCTTTGGTATGATCCGTTATCTATATTCCAGGGTGAATAGCATTTCACATAGAGAACATTATACGTCTTTCAGAGTGAAATGTAAGCGCATTTCAGCGAAAAGATTGAATAAGTATAGGTTTTCGTTGCTTCGCTTAATGTAATGCGTCTCTCACAGTCCTCTATACTAATGAGGAGACTATTACAGGGAGGTAATATTTTGAAACAGAGAACAAGATGGCTTGCGGCGGTTCTTACTTTTACCATGCTAATCATGTCGCTGACTGGACTTGGATTACCGGCACAAGCCGGAGCGGTTCCTATTCCGCAATCCTTCGCCAAAGGCGCAGATGTCAGCTGGCTGCCGCAAATGGAAGCTGAGGGCCATAAATTCTATAACGATCAGGGAGTCGAAGAGGACCTGCTCCAGATTCTGAAGGATCACGGGATTGATTCCATCCGCATCCGGGCTTTTGTCAATCCGTCAGATGATCCGATTAATGGGCATAACAGTACAGAAGAGATGGTTCTGCTGGCATCCCGTGTAAGCGCTCTCGGATTCAGGGTGATGGTTGATCTGCACTACAGTGATTCCTGGGCCGATCCCGGGAAGCAGGTTACTCCGGCAGCATGGGAGAGCGATAACCTGGAGCAGCTCAAAGCACATGTCTCGGAGTACACCACAGAGGTGATGCAGGCGCTGAAGGACGCGGGGGTAACCCCCGAATGGGTGCAGATCGGCAATGAGATTAATAACGGGATGATGCACCCGCTGGGCAGCTACAGCAATACGGCGAATCTGGTGGAATTGATCCAGGCGGGGTCACATGCGGCCAAGGCTGTTTTTCCTGAGACCAAAATCATTATTCACAGAGCCAACGGAGCAGATAGTGGTGTAGATCCTTTCTATGCCGGTCTGGTCGAAGCAGGGCTTAAGGACAGCGATTATGACATCATCGGGTTATCTTATTACCCGGATTCTATCTATACTTCTTCCATTAATGAACTATCCTCCAACATGAACCTTCTGGCTGCAAAATATGGCAAGGAAGTTATGGTCGTGGAGGTTGGCGGCGATGTGAGCAAGAATGTAGATAATGTGTATAACATGCTGGTTGCTGTTCAGAATGGCGTGAAGGCTGTACCTGGCGGCCAGGGAACAGGCGTGTTCTATTGGGCACCCGAGGGCGTCTATTTCGGATATGGGCTGTCTGCCTGGAACCCGGACGGAACGCCTTCCTTCGCGATGGATGCTTTTATGGATGGTGCTTCTGCAATCAACCGGGTGCCGGTTCAGTCGGTAAAAGTAGAGAAGCAGGCCGCTGTCCTTGAAGTCGGAGGAACCGGCAGCGTGAAGGCAACGATCAGCCCGGGAAATGCAACCTATAAGGGGCTGACCTTCACCAGCTCTGATGAAGCCATCGTCAAGGTAGACAAGTATAAAGGAACGATCTCCGGGCTTGCTGCCGGGACCTCTACCGTAACAGCGGTTACGTATGACGGCGGATTTACAGATTCAACTGAGATCACAGTCTCGCCAAGCACAAGCTTCATTCAGAATCCAGGCTTCGAGGACGGGCTGAACGGCTGGACCGTAAGCGGCGACAGCACGGCGGTCAATGTGGAGTCGGATGCCCATTCCGGTTCGGCTGCACTGCACTACTGGAGCTCAGGGGCTGCGGAATTCCAAATCTCCCAGACGGTCACAGGACTAGAGAATGGAACCTATCAGCTATCCGCATGGGTCTCGGGTAACGGCGGGGAAGAGACCGCTGAGATTTTTGCGGGCAATCAGAAGCAGCAGTTCGTCAACACAGGCTGGCAGCAATGGAGTAATCCAACCATCGATACCATTGAGGTTACAGATGGAACACTGAGTATTGGCGCTAATCTGAAATACCCGGGAGACAAGTGGGGGAATATTGATGATTTCAAGCTGGTCAAAAAAGCCGGAGCCGTCAGCACCGATCATCTAACGGTCAACGGCGCTAAGTCCGACTGGTATCTGAGCGGCACCAAGCCCGCTACCTTTGGGGACAGCAAAGCTTCAGGCGGCTTCGATTACGGGGATGACAAGCCGATTAACTTCAACCTCACTCATGAAATGACCGGACTGGAGCCCGGAACCTATACCCTCCAGGCCAAAATCTTCGGGGATAAGGGTGATCCTTCCCCAGGTTCGGTGATGTATGTGGTCTCCGAGGGACAGACGTATTCGGTGCCTGTTACCTATTCAGGCAGCGCCTGGCTGAAGCCCCGGACTCTGACGCTAAAGCATGTGCACATAGGGGAAGACGGCAGCGCATCGCTGGGCTTCAAGGTCATCACGGACTCGGATAATCATTACGGCTATCTGCAAGAGGTGACCTTCGTGCGCAATAGCACAACTACACCTGAGGTTCCAAGTGAACCAAGTGAACCAAGCGAACCAAGCGAACCCAATGAACCAAGTGAACCTGTAACACCTCCGGTAACAGAGCCGGTGACACCTCCAGTAACGGAACCGGGAACAAGCCCGGAAGAGAATCCTGTACCGAGTCCGGCAGCCAGTCCTGTGCCAAGCCCGACTACGGCACCAGGAACGGACTCCGGCTCAGGCTGGACAGCACCGCAGGCAACAGCTCAAGCGTCAGCTACACTGCCAGCCACGCCGCAGCCGGAGATTCTGACTGTAACTGAGCCGAAGGTGAATGCACAGAATAAGATTGTGATTCCACTGGCTGAGGGTCAGAGCGAAGTAAGAATTCCCGCTGACGCCGCGGCTCTTAAGGGAATAGCCGGTCTGAAGGTGGACGGTAAGACGGTGACTGTAGAGATTCCAGGCCAGGTTGTGCAGCAGCTTCAAGGCTTAGTCGGGCAGCAGCAGAAGGGCTCGATGATCTCTGTCGTGCTTGAGCCATGGTCCTCAGAGCAGAAGACGGGCTGGACACTTCAGGCCAATACCAAGAGTGAGGCTGAACTGAGAACAGCCGGAGAAATGTTCAATCTCAGTCTGTCTGTGCTGAATCAGCAGGGAGTTAAGACTCCGCTGACCTCCTTCGCGGAACCTGTTACGCTTCGCTTGAAGGTTCAGGAGAACGGGAACCCGATGCTTGCAGGTGTCTATGCGGCCGCAGACGATGGAACGCTTGAATATGCAGGCGGAACCTGGGAACAGTCCGTGTTGACTGCACAGGTACGGCAATCCGGCAATTATGCTGTACTGGAGTATGACAAGAGCTTTACAGATGTGAGTCCGGCGGATTGGGCCTACTCAGTGATTAAAGAGATGGCTGCCAAGCATATTATCGAGGGCGACCGGGAAGGACGCTTCGCACCGAAGAGAGAAGTGACCCGGGCCGAATTCGTTACGATGCTTGTCCGTGCCCTTGGGCTGAAGGCGGAAGGCCTGAGTTCGTTCGCTGATGTAGACAGCAGCAAGTGGTATTCGGACGATATGGCCGCCGCTTTTGCAGCCGGTATCGTCAAAGGGGACTCTACCGGCAAGTTCGCCCCCGAGTCGCGTATTACACGGCAAGAGATGGCAACGCTGCTTGTGAGAGCCCACGAGTTACGTTCGGGAAGTCCGGCTCCGGCGGATTCTTTGCCAGCTTTTGCCGATGCCGGGAAGATTGACAGCTGGGCGAAGGAAGCCGTGAGTGCCGCCGGTTCACTAGGCATCATTACAGGGACTCCGGGCGGATTCCTCAAGCCCCAGGCCAATGCGACGCGCGCAGAATGTGCGAAGGTATTGAGTTTGCTGCTTAATCTGTGAGCAAGAGAATAAGAGTGTAAGTTGAAGTAGAGCAGCGAATCTCCTGGTTAGGGAGCGCTGCTCTTTTTACTGGCATGGGATAGTGTGTGGAAGGCGAAGGGGCCGATTGTAGTCGAAAAACCGATCACATTGGGCAGCAGGAAGGTGAACGGACCAAATGTAGTCGAAAAACAGGCATGACAAGACAGAGGCCTTGTCACCCCCAGGAATGAAAATAAGTGGGTGGCATCCGTCGCATCCATTCTAAAAGATGCTGTAGTCGTCAACACTACATATACAAATCAAAGGGCGGAAACGGTTACTGGGACACACCCCGTGCGAAAAACCGTTCTATTGCGCTTTTCGAGCATCGCCTATTGTAGCCCCCCAAAGTACGTGTATTAAATTACACTCACTCGAGCGCATGATTTGTAAACTGACGATGGAGGATGGTTGGAATGGATGCTGTACGTATGTGTTGCGCGGGT